>JBEDFU010000190.1:0-4424 GCA_041174965.1 Pseudomonadota bacterium
GCGAAATGCACGCCCTCTTCGGTGATTTTGCGCATCGCGCCCAAGCTCCACACCTGAAAACCGCCACTGTCGGTCAAGATGGGTTTGTCCCATTTTTCAAACTGGTGCAAGCCGCCAAAGCTTTGCATGATGTCCAGCCCCGGGCGCATCCACAGGTGAAAGGTGTTGCCCAAAATGATTTGCGCACCCATCTCGTGCAGGCTGCGCGGCATCACGCCTTTGACCGTGCCGTAAGTGCCCACTGGCATGAAGATGGGCGTTTGTACCACGCCGTGGTTGAGGGTGAGGCGGCCACGGCGGGCCATGCCTTCGGTTTTCAGGAGGTCAAATGTCAGCATGGGGGCAGTTTAAGTGGCGCTGGACAGCTCGATTTCTTTACTTCATAATTTGCTTTACTTATTTGGTGAAGTAAAGCGTGGTCAAAATGTCAAGCAATGCAGTGGTTTCCAGCAAAGGGCAGGTCACCCTGCCCGTGGCGATGCGTACGCAGTTGGGCATAGAGCCGGGCTCGCAGATTCAGTTTGAAGTGCGGGGTAAAGAAATTGTGATTACGCCTTTGCTGCCTATGAGTGCTTATTACGGCATCCTTAAAGGCTATGACTTGGGTGACATCGAGCCGCCCAAAGAGCCCGACAAGGACTATGAATGAACATTGTGGACGCATCCGGTTGGATTGAGTTTTTTTTGGCCGGTCCGAATGGTCCCAAGTTCAAGCCCGTCATCGAAAATACGGATGAACTTTTGGTCACCAGCATCAACCTGTATGAAGTTCACCGCGTTCTTTCTCGCAAACTGCCTGATGATTTACGAGACACCTGTTTGAACCTGATGCGCAGATCTCCTGTGATTGACTTCACCGACGCCTTGGCCATCTCTGCGGCTAAGTTGGCGTTGAAGCACCAACTCGCCATGGCCGACGCTGCGATGTACGCCATGGCCTTGGCGCACCAAGCCACTTTGTGGACGCAGGATGCGGATTACCAAGGCTTGGCAGGCGTTGAGTATGTGTCGGCGTCATTGCGAGGGGCGTAGCCCCGAAGCAATCGACCAGACCCACGTCGCAGGTCGGCCTTAGCCGACGTTGTGCTGGGGGGATTGTTTCGGCCTGCGGCCTCGCAATGACAGAGCACCTCGCAATTAGGATTGCTTCGCTTCGCTCACAATGACGGCTCAAGGGTGACGCCGAAGCAGCATGGCATCGCCATAACTGAAAAACCGATAACGTTGCTCAATGGCATGCCGGTAAAGCGCCTGCATATGCTCAAAACCAGTGAACGCCGCCACCAGCATCAGCAGGGTGGATTTGGGCAGGTGAAAGTTGGTGATCAACACATCCACCACCTGAAACTTGAAGCCCGGCGTGATGAAGATGTCGGTGTCGCCCTCGGCCAAGCGACTGCGCGCCCAGCTCTCCAAGGTGCGCACCGTGGTTGTTCCCACCGCCACCACCCGACCGCCTCGGGCTTGGCAATCGGCGATGGCTTGCAAGGTGGCGGGGGGAATGCTGTACCACTCGCTGTGCATGCGGTGCTCGCTCAAGACCTCGGTCTTCACCGGTGAAAACGTGCCCGCACCCACATGCAAGGTGACGCTGGCGCTCTCAATGCCCATGTCTTGCAAAGCGGCCAGCAGCGGCGCATCAAAGTGCAGCGCAGCCGTGGGAGCCGCTGCCGCCCCTGGGTTTTTGGCAAACACGGTTTGGTAACGCTGGGCGTCCTGCGCGTTCTGGCTGTGCTTGTCCCGCTCTATATAGGGCGGCAGTGGAATGTGGCCATGGGCTTGCATCAGGCGCAACGGCTCATCGCTCAAGCTGAACCGAAACAAGGGCCCATCCACATCCGGCCATCGACTCAACAGCGTGGCTTCAAAGGAAGCGCCAGAACCATCGCGGTTGAACATGCGCAGTACCGCACCCACCGCCGGTTTTTTGCTGACCTTCATGTGCGCCACCACTTGGTGGGGTGGCTGTCCCTCCACAAAAGGCAAAACCCGCTCCACCAACAACTCAAGTTGCCCGCCGCTGGGTTTTTCGCCAAACAAGCGAGCAGGCACGACTTGGGTGTCGTTGAACACCAGCAAGTCGCCTTTTTGCAGCAAGGCGGGGAGTTCTTTGAAGATGCGGTCCGCCGGCACAGCGCCTCGGCCGTCGAGCAAGCGCGATGCACTGCGCTCGGGTGCAGGGGTTTGGGCGATCAGTTCGGGGGGGAGGTGAAAGTCAAAGTCGCTCAATACAAATGAGCGTGGCGGCGTGTCGTGCATGGTCTTGAGGGCTGAACAGGCCCGTTCCAAGTGAAGAAGGAAGCAAATTGTGGCATGGGTCACAATTCACGCCATGTGGATGGAAATGCTTTCTCTCGTTTTGCAACTGGTCACCGGCTTGGTGGGCGGCGCGTGTTTGATGCGCTTGTACATGCAGTGGCACCGAATTCCCCTGGCGGCCAGGGCGGGCAACCCCTTGGGGCCGTTCATTTTTGCCCTCACCAATTGGTTGGTGCTGCCTTTGCGGCGCGTGATGCCGTCGATCGGGCGGCTCGACACTGCCAGTTTGGTGGCCGCTTATTTGGTGGTGTTGGCCAAGATCGGACTGATGGTCTGGCTGGGCATGGGCGGCGGCCTGTGGTGGATGGTGCTGTGGGTGGCTTTTTTGGATTTGTTGGCGCTGTGCCTGTCCGGCCTGTTTGGGCTGGTCTTGGTGCATGTGGTGCTGTCGTGGGTGCGCACCGATTCGGCCATGGCCGATTGGGTGGACCGCATGGTCCTGCCTTTGTTGTGGCCGCTGCGGCGCATCCTGCCCACCATTGGCGGGATTGATTTATCGCCCCTGGTGTTGCTGTTGTTGATTCAATTGTGCGAAGTGGCCTTGCGCCACCTGCGCTACAGCGGTGGCTTTTGAGGCCAGGGGATGCCCACCGCGCCAACGCCAGCCGCCAAACCCCTGAGCGCCCCCCAAAAGGCCTTGCGCAAAATGGGTCTGGTTCGCGATGTGGACCTGGCCTTGCACCTGCCCTACCGCTACGAAGACGAAACCCGATTGGTCAAACTGGCCGATGCCCGCGATGGCGAGGTGGTGCAGTTTGAAGCCACCGTTCGCTCTTGTGAGGTGACATTCAGACCGCGTCGGCAGCTGGTCGCCGTGGTGGAAGATGGCGAAGAAATTTGCACCCTGCGGTTTTTTAATTTCTACCCCAATATGCAAAAGGCTTTGGAGGTGGGGCGCCATGTTCGCTTGCGTGGCGAGGTGCGCGGAGGCTTCATGGGGCGCAGCTGCATGCACCCCAGCGTGCAAGCCGCCGGCGGCGACTTATCGACCGCGCTGACGCCGGTGTACCCCAGCACCGCCACCATGCCTCAGGCATATTTGCGCAAAGCGGTGCAAGGTGGTTTGGCCCATGCATTGCGACAGGGCGCTTTCAGCGAGACGATCCCCAAAGGACAGGCGCCGGCCCACACCTGGCCATTGGCCCAAGCCTTGCAGTTTTTGCACCACCCCGCGCCCAATGTGTCGCTGACCCAGCTGGATGACCGCAGCCACCCAGCTTGGCAAAGGCTCAAAGCCGAAGAGTTGTTGGCCCAGCAGTTGTCGCAATGGCAATCCAAGCGCGAGCGCGCGGCCTTGCGTGCCCCGCGTTTGCCCAAGGCACAGAACCAGGCTGGCGTGTTGACGGCCTTGCAAGCCGCATTGCCGTTTGCTTTGACCCAAGCCCAACACAGGGTGGTGGCTGAAATCTCCCAAGATTTGGAGCGTCCACAACCCATGCACCGCTTGTTGCAAGGCGATGTGGGCTCTGGCAAAACCGTGGTGGCGGCCCTGGCTGCTGCCCAGTGCATCGACGCGGGTTGGCAATGCGCCTTAATGGCACCCACGGAAATTCTGGCCGAGCAGCATTTCAGAAAACTGATTGGCTGGTTAGAACCGGTGCTCACCCCGCTGGGCTTGCAGGTGGCGTGGCTCACCGGCAGCCAAAAGAAAAAAGAACGCGATGCCATGTTGGCGCTGGTAGCCAGTGGCGAGGCCGCGCTGGTGGTGGGCACCCATGCCGTGATTCAAGACAAGGTGCAGTTCAAAGCGCTGGCCTTGGCCATCATCGACGAGCAGCACCGCTTTGGCGTGGCCCAGCGTTTGGCCTTGCGGCAAAAGCTGTCGGACGAACAAACCAACCCCGGTGACGACAGCATCAGCGACCCTGCCCACAGCGACCATACCCGCTCGCTCGGCCCCCGTGAGCCGCACCTGCTGATGATGAGCGCCACGCCCATTCCGCGCACCTTGGCCATGAGCTATTACGCGGACCTGGATGTATCGACCATCGACGAATTGCCCCCAGGCCGCACGCCCATCGTCACCAAGTTGGTGGCCGACACCCGCCGCGACCAGGTGATTGAGCGCATCCGTGTGCAGCTCACCGAGGGACGGCAAATTTACT
>JBEDFU010000191.1:0-3486 GCA_041174965.1 Pseudomonadota bacterium
CCCCACCCCCATGACATACACCCCCCTGGTTTGGCTACCCCCTTTGACAGGGCTGGCCGCGTCTGTGATTTGCGTGGGCTTGTTGGTGTGGTTCAGTGCCCAATGGCAATGGGGCATGGACAAAGGCGCTGGGGTACAAAAATTTCATGCCAAATCCACCTCGCGCTTGGGCGGCGTGGCGATCTTCACAGGTCTGTTGATGGGGTTGTGGGTGTCCTACCACCACTTTCCCAAAGACGGCTGGTTGGGTGCTTGGCTGATGCTGGCCTGTGCCCCGGTTTTTTTGGGCGGCTTGATTGAAGACTTGACCCACAAAGTGTCGCCCAATCTGCGGCTGTGGATGGCCCTGGCATCCTCCGCGGTGTTGTACGTGGTGTTCCAGTTGGGCGTCAAACGGACCGATATTTTCTTCATCGATGCCGTTTTGTCCTGGCAAGTGTGCGCTCTTTTTGATTGCCAGAAAACCACTGGCTGGATATTGCTGGATGCTTTTTTGCAAATGCACTTTGCCGCTTTTTTGCTGACAGCCTTGGTTGTTGCCGGTTTTGTTAATTCCATCAATATCATCGATGGTTTTCATGGCTTGGCTTCCAGCAGTGTGATTGCGTTCTTGGCCGGTATTGCTGGCCTGGCCTGGACTGGCAACGACGGCATGGTGTTTCGCTGGTGCTTGCTCAGCATGGGGGCGACCCTGGGTTTTTTACTCTGGAACTGGCCTTGGGGAAAGATTTTCCTGGGTGATGGGGGCGCCTATTTGCTGGGTTTTTGGGTGGTGGTTTTGGGCCTGATGATTCCCCACCGCACCCCCGAAATATCCCCCATGGCACCGGTCTTGGTCGGCATTTACCCCTTGGTTGAAACGGTTTACAGCATGTACCGGCGCAAATTTGTCCGCACCCACCCCATCAACCACCCCGACGCTTTGCATTTCCACACCTTGATTTACCGCCGCTTGGTGCTGCGCCCCGGCTTGGACTTGAATGCCGCTGACAAAAACGCTGCGAATGCCAAAGTGGCCTGCTTTGGCTTTGTGTTGTCGGCCGTGCCGGCCGCTTTGGCCTGCGCTTTCCCAACCCACACCGAAGCATTGCTGCTGGCCATGGCCGTCTTTGCTTGGGTCTACGTGGACTTGTATCGCCGCATCGTGCGCTTTCGCAGGCCGGTGTGGCTGCTGGGCTTGGCGCGGGGTTGACAGCGCCAGCTTGGGTTGACACACCCAGCTCCGGCTGATCACCCAGGGCATCTCAGAACGGTGGCGATCCCTGGCAACCCGCCATGGCGACCACGACAGGGGTCAATGCACTTCCAACTGCGGCCCCGCCTCACCCGGTGGAACCACCTCACCCACCTCGACGGCCTGGGCAAAACCCATGCGGGCAAACACATCCAACACCTGGCCCACGCAATCCGGCGCACAACTGACCAACAAGCCGCCGCTGGTTTGGGGGTCGGTCAACAAGATTTGGGCCAGCGGGTCCAAGTGCGCTGACAGCGCCACATCGGTGCCATAACCTTGCCAATTGCGCCCCGAAGCGCCGGTGACGGCGCCGCCCAGCGCGCCCTCACGCACCCCCGGCAGCACCGGCACGCGCGACCAATCCAAGCGCACCGTGGCACCCGCGCCACGCGCCATCTCCAAGGCATGACCGGCCAAACCAAACCCAGTGACATCGGTCATCGCATGCACCCCATCGATGGCCGCCAACACCGGCCCAGGCGTGTTCAGTTGGGTGGTCACCGCCAGCATCTGGGCATAGCCTTGGGCTGAGAGTTGCTCTTTTTTGAGCAGGGCCGACAACACGCCCACGCCTATCGGCTTGCCCAAAATCAAACGGTCGCCCACTTGGGCGTCGGCATTGCGCTTGACCCGTGAGGGGTGCACCAATCCCAAGGCCACCAAACCGTAAATGGCCTCGACCGAGTCGATAGTGTGCCCCCCCGCCACCACAATGCCGGCTGCTTGGCATGCCTGATTGCCACCTTCCAAAATTTGCCCTATCACCTGGGTGCTGAGCACGTTGATGGGCATGCCCACCAAGGCCAAGGCCATGATGGGGGTGCCGCCCATGGCGTACACATCGCTCAAAGCGTTGGTGGCGGCGATGCGGCCAAAGTCAGCGGGGTTGTCGACGATGGGCATGAAAAAGTCGGTGGTCGCGATCAAGGCTTGCTCATCGTTGAGCCGATAAACCGCTGCATCGTCCGAGGTGGCAATGCCCACCAAGATTTCTGGCGGCATGATCATGGTGGTGGTGCCTTGCAAAATCTCGCGCAAGACGCCGGGCGCGATTTTGCAACCGCAACCCCCACCGTGGGACAAAGAGGTTAAACGCGGGGACAGGTCAGGGGTGGTGTTGGGCATAGCCCGCCACTATAAGCGGGGACAAGGCCTCAGCCGCCACCGCGACTCACAGCACGCGGGCATGGCGGCGCAAATTGATCAAGCCGCCAGACAACACCAACAGCATGGCCAGCGCCAGCATCACGGCAGTGACCTCGGTGAGTTGGTGTTTCTCCAGCCGAATGGTGGTGCCCAGCTGGCGGTACACCTCCAGCAGTTGCTGGGCATCGCTGGCGCGGTAATAGTTGCCCTCGGTGATCTCGGCCACTTTTTTCAACACCGCCTCATCGAGCCGCACCCGCATCGACATGCCTTGGGCGCGCAGCACCACGCCCTCGGGCGTGCCCACGCCCACGGTGTAGACGCGCACCCCATGATCGGCGGCCAGTTGGGCCATCTTCAGCACATCTGGGCCTATATTGCTTTGCCCATCGGTGATGAGCACGATGGCCATGGATTTGTTGGCCCCCGGTGTGAGCTTGACTTGGTTCGAGGCATCCGCCGGGGCGACCAGGGCCCGACCGGTATCGGGCTTGGGTGGACCGTCGGCCTCCATGATGATTTTTTCGGGGTCAATGCCCGAACCCGGCAGCAAATTGGCCAAGGCCACCACGATGCCACTGCCCAGGGCCGAGCCCCGCTGCAAGGGCAGGTTTTCGATCGCTCTGAACAGTTCATCGCGCTGGGTGGTTGGGGCTTGGGCCACAGACGCCGTGCCCGACAAGTTGACGATGCCCACTTTGACCTGCACCGGTTGCTCTTCAATGAAGATGCGCACCGCTGCCAGCGCCGCCTCCAAGCGGTTGGGCGGCACATCGGTGGCGCGCATGCTGCCCGAGGTGTCGATGGCCAGCATGACGGAGTCCAAACGACTGGGCAGCAGCAACACCGCCTGCGGACGCGCCAGCGCCAGCAAAGCAGCGGCCAAGCCCAAACCCCACAGGCAGACGGGGATGCTGGGCCAGCGCAAAAGACGCCAGCGCGTTGCGGGTGCGGCTGCGGCTGCGGGTGCGGGTGCGGCTGCGGCTGCGGCTGCGGCTGCGGTCCAGACTGAGGCAGCCGTGCTGGCGGCTCCCGTGGTCAGCGGACTGAGCTGGAGTGCCGATGGCGAGGCGGAACTGGCCAAGATCCCCTTCTTCGTGCGC
>JBEDFU010000192.1:0-4968 GCA_041174965.1 Pseudomonadota bacterium
TGACGCCAGGACCGGACCTCCGCTTTACTTGCGGCCACCGCCACCGCCACCGCCAGCCCCAGGTCCGGCTCCAGATCCAGAACCGGCTGAAGCGCCACCACCGGTTGCGCTTCCCATGCCACCCGATTTGCCTGTGGCGCCGCCCTGCCCAGTCCCTTGTGGCGCATTGCCTTGGATACCCAATCCTTTGGCGGGTGGTTCGTTGGGCAAAGTGACGCCCCTGGCCGCGGCCCGGATTTTCATCGCTTCGTGGTGCTCCAAGCGAAAGGCTTCACGCGCTTGGTCTGTTTTCAAGCTTCGCATTTTGGTTTGGTAGGCGCTGCGTTCTGGGTCGCTCATCAATTGCGAGCCATAAATGGGCGTCAAAGAACTGGTCGTGTCTTGGGCCTGTACGCCCACGGTGTAGGCCATGACCACCGCTGACAGGGTCAGGGCCGCAACCAGCTTGGCGGTTGAATCCGCGTGCGTTTTCATTTTGAATTCCTTTGCATCACCACATGGGGAAAACGCAGCAGAGGATTCTGGATGCGTTGCGACGTCCGTTGAAGGAATCGACCACCCGCCATCGCAAGCCTCACTGGCTTGCAATTCGAATCGTGTCTGATTTTGCGATTGGCATGCACAAAAGGACTTGATGCACATCATGCTTGGGTCAATGGATGTGGACATGGGGCCCCATGCCACAGGGCACCAGCGTGAAGAAATATCCCTGCCCCGCAAAGGACCCAAGGGCATTCACGCGGGTAACGAGCGTATGAAGCTAGCCCCAGTGTTGCAAAAGCACCATCACCACCGGCAAGCTGAGCATGCCCACCACGGTCGACAGCGACATGCCCAAGGTGATGGCCTCGCGCTCCAATGCGTAGCGCTGGGACACCAAGAAAACATTCGCGCCCACAGGCAAGGCAGCGGCCAACACCATCACAGCCCAGGGCACACCTTGCAGACCCACAGCCCAACCAACCAGGCCCACGCACAGGGGAAAAACCATGTTTTTCAGCACGGTCAGTTCAATGGGTTTGCGCCAAGTTTGAGGCTTGTCATTCGCTGAAGCCGACGCGCGCCAGACCTGAGCCAGATTGATGCCCACCAACAACAAGGCCATGGGGCCAAAAGCCGCGCCCAGCCATTGCAGGGGTCGGTCCAAGGCCTCAGGCAAGGCCCAACCGGTTTGGGAAAACGCCAGCCCCAACAAAATGGGCATGGGTACCGGGTGAAAAATGGACTGGCGCAAAGCCAAACTCAAGGTGGCCCACAACGCAACCCTTGAAGCCCCTGCCATGGCTTGGCGGGAATTTTGAGCCCGATGCCACTCCAGGTTCAAGGTGATCATGCTCACCAACACCAGCGAATGCACCGAAATCAAGGTGAACAACACCACCAAACCCGGCGGCCCATACACATAGCCCACCAAGGGGATGCCCAAGGCCACGGTGTTGCTGAACATGCTTGCCATTGCCCACATCGCCGCCGACAAGTTGCGCCCCCAAAACCACCACATGGCCCAGTAGAGCGCCACGGCACTCCCCAAATAAACCGCCAAGGGTTGCAGCACCAAGGTGGCGGGGTCCACATGGCTCATGGTGCGAAACAACAGGGCCGGTCCAAACACCGAAAACGCCAAGCGAGAGAGTTCTTGCGCGCCGCCAGGGCTGACCCAATTCCAGCGGCCCACGGCACAACCCATGGCAATGAGCAACATCACCGGGACCAAAGAGGAAATCACCACATCCAACATGGGTGGATTGTCCCCCAGCAGCCATGGCAATGACCGCCGCTGATGACGGCGGCCTTTGCCATGGCCTCAGGCAGTGGGCTTTGCAAGGGCCTTAAAAACTGATTTGCACGCCCAACTTCAAACTGCGCCCAGGCAATGGGGCTTTGTAAACCGTTTGCCCTGTGTTGGCATCGTCATATTTGGCCGTCGAGGTCAGCACCGATGTGGGCGAATAAACCAGGGCATCGGTCAGGTTGGTGCCCCGCGCATACCAAAGCCACTGGCTGTTGCCTTGTTGCTGGCGAAAGGTCAGGCGCGCATTGAGCAGCGTGGACGATGGCGTGGCGCGGTCGCCAGCGGGGACTGCATCTTGCGCCATGGCATGGTCCACACCGAAGCCAGCCAGCCAGGGGCCGCTTTGGCGGTCCAGCGTCAAGCCCAACCGAAACGGCGCAATGCGCGGCAAGGACTCTTGGGTGTCGAGGTTGGTGGCGCGAACCATGTCGGCACGGGCACCCAAGACCCAGGCTGAGGAACCATCTTTGATGCGCTTGCTGCCTTGGGCTTCGAGGCCCTGAAAGCGGGCCCGCACCGATCGAAATTCATACCGAGGCTTGGTGTTGCCCTCTTCGTCTGCCGGACCTTGAGTACCCGTGTTGTACAAAGCAATGTGGCTGTCGTACTGGTTCACAAAGGCATTGATGGAGAAACGGTCTTCACCGCTGCGCCAAGCCAAGCCAGCATCGTATTGATTGGCCCGCTCCACACCCAAATTGGCATTGCCCACTTCATAGGCATGGGTGGCCACATGCACCCCATCTGCAAACAACTCATAGTGCTTGGGTGCGCGCTCGGTGCGGGCCACGTGGGTCAGCCACTGCCAACCCGGCGCCAACTGGTATTGCAAGCCGAGCGCGGCGCTCACAGGTGAAAAAGACTTTTGAACGGGGTTCAAACACAAGGCATTTCCACTCAAACACCCCACCTTGGCTTGTTCGCTGCGCACACCCAATGTCCAATGGCCCCAGGATTTGGGCAGTTCTTCGTACACATACAGCGCTTGGTTTTGGGTTTCGCTGAACGGCGCAAAGGCTTCGGCCCCGCGCGCCTCAAAGCGAGAAGCGTCGCCCTGCAATCCCCACACCCCTTGCAGGCTTCCCAAAGGGCTGCTCCACGGGCTGTGCCGCGCTTGCAAGCGGTAGTCGGTGCTGGGCGAGATGAACTCGGTACCCATGACACCGCTTTCCAACTCGGCATGGCGGTAATCGGTTCGGGCCACTTGCAGGTTCATGCGTTCGACAAAAGCACCAGGCCTGCGCCACTCACCTTCCATGGCATAGCGCGTGCTGCGCATGTCGATGGTGACCAAATCTTCGGCCACTGCGCCATATTGGCTGGCATATTGCGACACCGAGGCACCCACGCGGCCATGGTCCCAAAACAAGCTGGCCCCCACCGCACCGCCACTGGCGCTGTTGCCCGAGTTACAAATCACCCGGCTGCTCACGCCGGTGCGATCGCAATTCAAACTCAAGGGAACGGCTGCGTCGCCACTGAAGCGGCGAAAGCCGTCCACATGCACCGCCCAACGCTCATTGCCCCACTCGACCAAACCCGCACCGCTGCGTTCTTGGTTGCCGCTGGCGGCGTTCAGGTCAAAACGCCCGAGCAGACCGCTGCCAGGCTCCATGGGCTGCTGCGGGATGCGGTTGTCGATCACATTGACCACCCCGCCCACCGCGCTGCCGCCGTACAACAAAGCGCCCGGCCCGCGCAGCACCTCAATGCGCTCCACGCTCAATGGGTCTTGGGCCACCGCATGGTCTGGGCTCAGGCCCGAGAGGTCATGCGATGCCCCACCGTTGTTGAGCAGGCGGATGCGGTCTCCGTCCAAGCCGCGGATGATGGGTCTGCCCGCATTCGGGCCAAAGTAACTGTTGGACACCCCAGGGGTTTGCGACAGCGTTTCACCCAAGGTAATGCCCGAGCGCAACAACAACTCGGTGCCACTCAAGCTGGTCACGGGGGCCGCGCTGGTGTCACGACCCAAGGGGTTGCCAGTGACCACCACCTCTTTCAGGCTCTGGGCCTGATTGGGGGGGGATGTTTGGGCCATGGACCAAGGGGCGCAGATGGCCAGCAGACCTGCGCACAATGGCCAGGCCGATCGAATCAAGACATTCATGATTTCTTTCCAATTGAAATTGCAATGACAAAACAACCCAGCCCATGCGGGGGGGTGTTCAAAGGCAGTGAATCAAGAAAGAAACAAAGGCGGTGCGCGGGCCTGATAGGCCAAAAGCCATGGGTGCTGCAAAGACACCACAGCCCCAACCAATTGCAAAACACATGGGGCCAGACCCCCCAGGTTTTGCGAAGCGGTGATCAAGCCATCGCTGTGCGCGAGTTGATCAAACAACCGACATTCGGTGTCACTGTGGTGCGACAACCATTCTGGCGCCTCCAAAACAGCGTATGAACCACCCGCATGCGCATGCGGTTTCGCAGCGCCCTGGGTTGCCTCGGTCTTTGCTGATGAAGCCTGCCCAACGGGGCTGTGCCAAATGGCATGGTTCAAGCCCAGCCACTGCGCCCACAAGAGGGCGAATGCCAGACCTGCAAGCCTGAGACGCGCCATCACCATCAGGTGGCCAAACTGGCAAAGGTTTTTTGGAACTTGGCCACTTTGGGGCCGACGACAAAAGCGCAATAACCTTGGTTGGGGTTGCGCTCGAAATAGTCTTGGTGGTAGTCCTCGGCCGGCCAGTAATTGGCTCGCATCACCACCTCGGTGACCACAGGCTTGCCAAAGGCTTTGCTTTGGTTCAAATGCGCCACCCATTCTTGGGCGATGGCCAAATCTTCTGCGTTGTCCACGTAAATACCGCTGCGGTATTGGGTGCCCACGTCGTTTCCCTGGCGATTGAGCGTGGTCGGGTCATGCACCGCGAAGAACACCTCGAGCAACTGCGACAAGCTCACCAGGGTATCGTCGTAGCGCAGCTGCACCACTTCGACGTGCCCGGTGTTGCCATCGCAGACTTGCTCGTAGCTGGGTTGGTGCACATGGCCGTTGCAATACGCCGACTCGACATCGGTCACGCCTTTGACGCGCACAAACACCGCTTCGGTGCACCAAAAGCAACCGCCGCCCAAGGTGATGGTGCGCTCGCTCATGTGGCCCCCTGGATGTGTTCGCGCACCGCCTGCCCCAAACGGCCCATGCCTTCGTCGATCTTGGCTTCATCGGC
>JBEDFU010000193.1:0-9014 GCA_041174965.1 Pseudomonadota bacterium
ATGTGGGTCCACACCGTGTCGTCCCAACCCCGGCGTGCCGCCAATTGATAGGCCGCCGCCAAGTCGCGGCGCAAGCTGTTTTCTGTCACGGTATTTGTGGGCATGTGCTCAGGCGATGTAAATCGCGCGAAAGTCATTCACATTGGTACGGGTCGGGCCTTCGCCCACTTGCTGACCCAGCGCCTCAAAAAAACCGTGTCCATTGTTGCGGTCCAACTCGGCCATCGGGTTCAAGCCCAGTGCGTGGGCACGCGACATGGTCTGGGGCGTCCAGAACGCACCAGCGGTTTCTTCTTGCCCATCCACCCCATCGGTATCAGCCGCCAAGGCATGGATGCGCGGGTGTCCTTGCGCGGCCACGCCAAAGGACAACAAAAACTCCACATTGCGCCCGCCGCGTCCATCGCCGGTGACGGTGACGGTGGTCTCGCCACCGCTGAGCAACACACAGGGGGCTTGAAAAGCTTGGCCACGCTCGGCCACTTGCACCGCGATGGCGGCCATCACTTGGCCCACATCGCGGGCCTCGCCCTCGATGGCATCGCTCAGGATGTGCGCGCGCAGGCCGGCTTGCTCAATCACCCGCGCGGCCGCTTCCAAGGCCATCTGGGGCGACGCCACGATGTGCACTTGGTGGTGTTGCAAACGTGGGTCATCGGGCTTGACCGACTCACCTTGTCCCGACTGCAAGCACGCCAAGGCTGCGGGTGGCATGTCAATGCCATAACGCTGAACAATCGCCAAGGCATCGGCACAGGTGCTGGGGTCCCCCACCGTGGGTCCCGAGGCGATGTCAACGGGCTTGTCGCCGGGCACATCCGATATCAACAAGCTCACCACTTGCGCGGGGGCACAGGCAGCGGCCAAGCGCCCACCTTTGATGGCCGATAAATGGCGGCGCACGGTGTTGATCTCGCCAATGTTGGCGCCACAGCGAAGCAAGGCGCGGGCAATGGCTTGTTTGTCGGCCAAGCTGATGCCTGGCATGGGCAGCGGCAACAAGGCCGAGCCGCCACCCGAGATCAAGCACAAAACCACATCATCGGCGCTCAAACCTTGCACCATCTGCAACATGCGTTTGGCGGCCTGCATCCCGGCTTCGTCGGGCACGGGGTGGGCGGCTTGCACGATCTCGATGTGTTCGCAATCCACCGCATGCCCATAGCGGGTGACGACCAGGCCACTCATGGGACAAGGCGCATGCAACTCCACCGCACGCGCCATGGCCGCGCTGGCCTTGCCCGCACCCACCACGATCAAACGGCCTTTGGGTTTTGCCGGGATGAAGGGCGGCACGCACAGCTGCGGCTGGGCCGAGGCCACGGCCGCATCAAAGGCCTGGCGCAACAAGTCCACCACCGCATCGCTCATTGGGCGCTCCAATTGAAAAGGGGCTTGATGATAGCGGGGCAGATCAAAGAGAAGGCGATCACCCCCGGCTCCACAAGTGGAGCGCCCTCAAGACTCGGGCTGGTGTCGGGGGTGATCTAAAAATAATCACCTGTCTTGTACTTGATAGATCGGCGGCTCGCCGGATCTCTTGAGCCAAGGCGGTGTCAAGCTTGATGATGATCTCTCATCAGGCCTGCATTCCCGAAGCTTGGTCAAATGCCCCACTGGGCTATCCTCTTGGGGTGAGCCTGTCCCCCGAGTCCCTGCCCCGGCGCATTGCGCATTTGGACATGGACGCGTTTTACGCGTCGGTGGAGTTGCTGCGCTACCCCCAGCTCAAAGGCCTGCCGGTGGTCATTGGTGGGGGGCGTCGGCGCGAAGACCTCTTGATCGAGCGGCTGCGCACCGAGCGACCCGAGCGCGATTGGACGGCACAAGACCTGGCAGACATTCCCGTTGATTTTTTTCCGCGCATCAGCGGCTATGTGGGGCGCGGCGTCATCACTACCGCCACCTATGCAGCGCGCCAATTTGGTGTGGGCTCGGCCATGGGCGTGATGAAAGCCGCCAAGCTGTGCCCGGACGCGATTTTGTTGCCGGTGGATTTTGAGCAATACCGGCATTACTCACGCCAGTTCAAATCCATCATCACCGAGCTGGCGCCGCTGATGGAAGACCGGGGCGTGGACGAGGTCTACATTGACTTCACCCACGTGCCCGGCGGCCAACGCGATGGCGGTCGGGCGTTGGCGCGGTTGATCCAAAAAAGCATTTTTCAAGCCACGGGTTTGACCTGCTCGATCGGCGTGGCACCCAACAAGTTGTTGGCCAAAATGGCCAGCGAGTTGAACAAGCCCAATGGCATTTCCATCTTGCACCCGCCAGATTTGGCCACCCACATCTGGCCCCTGCCGTGTCGCAAGATCAATGGCATTGGCCCCAAAGCCGAGGCCAAGCTGATCGCCCAGGGCATTCGCACCATTGGCGAATTGGCCACCCATGATCTGCCCTGGTTGCAAAGCCACTTTGGCAAGGTTTATGGCGCTTGGCTGTATGCCGCCGCACGCGGCCAAGACGAGCGGCCGGTGCAAACCGAAAGTGAGCCGGTGTCCATGAGCCGCGAAACGACCTTTGAGCGTGACTTGCACGCGGTGCACGACCGCACAGAACTGGGCGCCATCTTCACCCGCTTGTGCGAACAAGTGGCAGCCGATTTGCAACGCAAAGGCTATGTGGGCAAAACCATTGGCATCAAGCTGCGCTACGACAACTTCAAAAGCGTGACCCGCGACATCACCTTGGACCACCACACGGCCGACGCCCAAGAAATCCGCCGCCAGGCCGGTTTGTGCCTCAAGCGGGTGGCGCTGAAACAGCGCTTGCGCTTGCTGGGTGTGCGGGTCGGTTCACTGCTGCGCCAATCACAGGCACAGGCCTTGGCGACAAGCGAGGTTTCTTCACCCACCGCCAGGGGCGTGGATCAGGCCGATTTGTTCGCCATGACTGATGTCACAGCCGAACCTGAACCTCCATTGGCCATCTAAAGTCCTGTGGGTATGAGCCACGCAACTTGGCTTGCGCTGCGGACCACACCTGTCACCCGTGGCTGGCAAGGCTCAGTCATGGGCCACTGGCCGCGGCAAAAAATGGCTGCCGTGGATGAACCAACATCCGCCATCACACTCAAAACCGTTTGCCAAACGCGAATAAAAATTCGTTGTAAGTGAAGTTGTGCGAGGCCTTGTCGCCTTGCGAGCTGGTCAGCACATCGGGCAAGGTCACGTAGCCCATTTTGAACATGCTGCGAAAAAACCAGCTGTCCAAAAAGTCGGCCTCCCAGCCCACGCCACCACCGGCGCTGTAGCCAGCGAGGTGAAATTGGTCGTTGCGCGATCGACCCAGCATGTTCAAGGTGACATTGGTCTTGGGGTAGACGATGCCGGCCCCCACCAAAGCCACCCAACGCGACGCAAAAGGTGCCTTCCA
Organism: Pseudomonadota bacterium; assembly: GCA_041174965.1. Taxonomy (GTDB): domain Bacteria; phylum Pseudomonadota; class Gammaproteobacteria; order Burkholderiales; family Burkholderiaceae_C; genus Limnohabitans. The sequence continues at coordinate 3,379 of JBEDFU010000193.1, forward strand.
TTGGGTCACGGGATATTGTTTTTCATACTCCAGACTCACCACATTCAGGCCATCGGTGTGCTCAAAGTTCAGGTAATTGGTCGACAGCGTGCGGGAGGCACCGGCTTGCGGGTCATTGTTGATGCGCCCAGAAAAAGCCACTGTTTGATCGGGCGTGACCACGTATTTCATGTGATCGAGGTTGATCGCCCAAGCGGTATCTGGCGAGACCTGGTAGGCCACGCGCAAATTGGTTTGCGGCAAGGTCAAGTTGGCTGGGCTGAGAAAGGTTCCGAAAATATTTTCGGTGGTGACATCGGCTTGCATGTCATTGGCCTTCACGCTGCTGAGGGTGAAGTCATGGTCGGCACCCCAAAAGTGGATGTCGCTGTTGGAATAGGTGGACCGGTTCCAACCCCAATACACCGACCATTTGCGGCTGGCCGACGCCGCAGCCTGCAAGGGGCTGGCGGGTTGGCGTGGTTGAGGTGCAGCCGTCGCCGGGCTGGCCTGGGCCAGTAAAACAGTGTCGACTGCTTGGGCCCTGGCGGGGCTTGGAGCCCCGCCAGCCAAGACAAACAGCGCGCACCAGGCGGATGCCCAAGGTGATTTGGGCAGCATGGTGGTGGTGCGCATCACAGGGTCAGAATCGTGCAACCGGTGGTTTTGCGCGCTTCCAAATCGCGGTGGGCTTGTTGCACCTGCTCCAGGGGATAACGCTGTTCGATGTTGATCTTGACCTTGCCACTGGTGACGATGTCAAACAGGTCTTTGGACATGGCCATCGCCCCTTCATGGGTGGCGATGTGGGTGAACAGGGTTTGGCGGGTCACAAACAGCGAACCCTTGTTGCCCAAAATGCCAGGGGCAAAGGGTGGCACCGGGCCAGAGGCATTGCCAAAGCTGGCCATCAAGCCAAAGGGTGACAAGCAATCGAGCGACTTCTCCCAGGTGTCTTTGCCCACCGAGTCGTACACCACTTTGACGCCCTTGCCACCGGTGATGTCTTTCACACGGGCGGCAAAGTCTTCTTTGGCATAGTTGATGACATGGGCAGCACCGTTGGCCTTGGCCAATTCACACTTGGCATCGCTGCCCGCCGTGCCAATCAGTTGGTAGCCCAGGGCTTTGGCCCATTGGCAAGCGATCAGGCCCACGCCACCGGCAGCGGCATGGAACAACACGAAGTCACCGGCCTGCAAACCACCTTGGGGCAGGGTGCGCTTGAGCAAAAACTGTGCGGTCATGCCTTTGAGCATCATGGCCGCGCCGGTGTCAAAGTCGATCGCGTCGGGCAATTTGCACACCACTTTGGCGGGCATCACCCGCACTTCGCAATAGCTGCCGGGGGGCTGGCTGGCATAGGCGGCACGGTCACCTGCTTTGAGGTGGGTGACGCCAGGGCCCACGGCCTCGACCACGCCCGAGGCTTCCATGCCCAGGTTCAAGGGCATGGGCAAGGGGTACAAACCGGTGCGTTGGTACACATCGATGAAATTCAGGCCCACCGCTTTGTGGCGGATGCGGATTTCACCGGGGCCAGGGTCACCCACGGTGACATCAACGATTTTGAGGACTTCGGGACCACCGTTTTGGTCAATGCGGACAGCTCTGGTCATGTTTAGGCTCCAATGTTTGTGGTTGTGATGGGTGGGCAGCGAGTGTCCTACTTTGGGACCGTCTGCGCTTGTGCATTATCGGTCTTCCAAGCCGCTCAACGACCAATGGGTTAGAGTGCCAGGTTCATGACCGCCTCTGCTTCATCCCGCCTGACCCTGGGCACCGCCCTGTTGTTGACCATGCCGCCCCTGCTGTGGTCGGCCAATTCAGTGATTGGGCGCATGATCCATGACGAAGTCCCGCCGGTGACACTCAACCTGCTGCGCTGGCTGGTGGCGCTGGTGCTGTTGCTGCCGCTGGCGCACCGCATGCTGCACCTGGACAGCCCGCTGTGGACGCACTGGCGCCGCTATTTGTTTTTGGGCCTGCTGGGCGTGGCTTGTTACAACACCTTTCAGTACCTGGCCCTGCGCACCACCACGCCCATCAATGTGACGCTGGTGGCGTCGAGCGCGCCAGTGTTCATGCTGGCCCTGGGAACCCTGTTTTATGGTCAGCGGGTGCGGCGCGATCAGCTGATCGGTGCGGTGATGTCCATCATCGGCGTGATGCTGGTGATGTGCCGGGGCGACTGGCATCTGTTGACCCAGGTGCAGTTTGTCGAGGGCGATGTGTTTGTGCTGATCGCCACCGCCGCCTGGGCTTGGTACAGCTGGCAAATCAGCTTGCCCGACCGCGACCCGCCGGAAATTCGCAACCACTGGGCCAACTTTTTGATGGCCCAGGTGGTGATGGGTTTGGTCTGGTCGAGCTTGTTCAGCGCCGCCGAATGGACGCTGACCGATGCCCATATCCATTGGAGTTGGCCGGTGGTGGCCGCTTTGCTTTACATCGGCATTGGCCCGGCGGTGCTGGCCTATCGTTGCTGGGGCTTGGGTGTACAAAGAGTAGGCCCCAACATCGCCGGATTTTTCAGCAACCTGACCCCGGTGTTTGCCGCGGTGCTGTCCAGCCTGGTGCTGGGCGAGTGGCCGCAGTGGTACCACCTGGTGGCCTTTGTGCTGATCGTGGGCGGGATTGTGGTGTCCTCCCAACCGCAACCCCAACGCCCATCAAGCGACAGCACCTGAAGGGCGACGGCCCTTGCGGCTTGGGGGCTTTAGGCCCCCCGCACACGTCAAGGCTGGTTGGCGCCCATCAGGTAATCACGCTTACCTACTGGCACGCCGTTCAAGCGCAGCAGGTTGTAAGCGGTGGTGATGTGGAAGTACATATTGGGCAATATCCACATCGTCACATAGTCTTGTCCACGCATGGTGTGGCTGCCGGTTTTGCCCACCGGAAAGGTGAAGGACTGCTCTTCGCGCCCATCGATGGCGCTGGCCGGCACGGTGGCCAACCAGGCCAGGGTTTTGTGGATGCGCGCTTGCAGCTCTTCAATGGTGGATTCGCTGTCGTCGTACTTGGGCGCTTCCATGCCAGCCACGCGGGCGACGCCGTTTTTCACCACATCGCAAGCGATGAAAATTTGGTTTTTAAACGGCAGCATGTCGGGCGCCAAGCGCTCGGTGATGTGCACGTTGACATCAAAGCCACGGGCCTGGGCATCGGCGCGGGCTTTGTCGAGTAAATGGCTCAAGTGGCCCAACATGGCGGTGCACACGGGCAAGCAGGCTTGGGACAAAGAAATGGTCATGGGGTTCTCCAGAATCAAAATCAAAACGCGCCGGGGTAGGCACCACCATCGATCAAAATATTTTGACCGGTGATGTAGCTGGCTTGCTGGCTGCACAAAAAGGCACAAGTCTCACCAAACTCTTGGGCCGTGCCAAAGCGCTGGGCCGGGATGGTTTTGCGCCGCGCCTCGCTCACCTCTTCGATCGACTTTCCGGCTTTGGTGGCGATGGTTTTTTGGTTGCTGCGCAAGCGGTCGGTGTCAAACGCACCGGGCAGCAAGTTGTTGATGGTCACATTGCGCCCGGCCAACTGGCTGCTGCGCGAAGTGCCAGCCACAAAGCCGGTCAGGCCACTGCGGGCGCCATTGGACAGGCCCAAGATGTCGATGGGCGACTTGACCGCGCTGGAGGTGATGTTGACCACCCGGCCAAAACCACGCGCAGCCATGCCGTCCACGGTGGCGCGGATCAGCTCGATGGGGGTGAGCATGTTGGCGTCCACCGCCTTGATCCAGGCGTCGCGGTCCCAATCGCGAAAGTCACCCGGTGGCGGGCCCCCCGCGTTGGTGACCACGATGTCAAAGTTTTTGCCCGGCCCACCGGCCACGCCCCAAATCGCCTCGCGACCGGCTTCGGTGGTGATGTCTTGCGCCACCACCAAGATCTGTGTGCCGTGGCTGCGCAAGGCCTTGGCGGCCTCTTGCAAGGCATCGGCGCCGCGCGCCACCATGACCACGTTCACACCCTCTTGGGCCAGGGCCTGCGCACAACCAAAACCCAGGCCTTTGCTGGCGCCACCCACCAAAGCCCATTTGCCTTTGATTCCTAAATCCATCATCGATCTCCTAGTTTGCTCACCATATACACACCGCCCAGCACCAACAAAGTGCCCATGCCGGTCCAGGCATTGAACGGCTCATCCAACAACCACACGCCCAGGGCAATCGTGGCCATGGGCCCAATCATGCCAGCTTGCGATGTCAAGGCCGCGCCGATGCGCTCAATGGCCATCATGATCAACACCAAAGGCACCACGGTGCATAAGGTGGCATTGACCAGGGACAGCCAAAAAACTTCGGCGGGCACCCACAGGGCTGAAACGGGCCGCATCCATAAAAATTGCAAAGCGCAACACACGCTGGCCACGCTCGAAGCCAAGCCGACCAAGCGCATGGCCCCAATGCGCTGCACCAATTGGCCGCTCATGACCAGGTAAATCGCATAGGTGACGGCACTGACAAACACCAGGGTGCTGCCCAAGATCGCGTCTTGTCCACCCAAACTGAGCTCATGGCCAAACACCAACACCACGCCGCTGTAGCTGATGGCCATGGCCAAAGCGCGCCAACGGCTGATGCGCCGTCGGTACAACACCCAACCCAGCAACAAAACGATGGTGGGGTTGAGGTACAAAATCAGCCGCTCCAAGCTGGCACTGATGTACTGCAGTCCCAAAAAATCGAGGTAGCTGGAGAAGTAATAGCCAATGAAACCCAGCACAAAGATAGAGCCGGCATCACGGCGGGTGATGGGGTTGGCCCGGGCATGGTCCTGGCGCGAGGACCACCACACCAACAAGATGAAAAAAGGCAGCGCCAGCACCATGCGGTACATGATCAGAGTGACCGCATCCACCCCATGGCGATAAGCCAGTTTGACAATGATGGCCTTGCCGCTGAAGGCAATGGCGCCAATCAACGCCAGCAACAAGCCGCTGGCCAAAGAGGGGTTGAGGGAGGGCGCCGGACTGCTCATGAAAGGCGCCTATCCTAAGTGAATCGGCACCGGCGCTGAACCGCGGCGCTTCACACGCCCCGCGCCATCAGTCCCCGCACGTCACAGGGCTTGCAAATGGGGCATCACTTCTGAAGCAAACAGGGCTTGGTTGCGCCGGGTCAACTCGTTGTTCAAGGTGCCAAATTGCAGCATGGCGACAAAGTTTCCGAGTTGGGTTTGCTCGCGCACCTTTTCAATTTGGGCCAACACCGTTTTGGGCGTGCCCACCAGCGCCGTGCCCAACTCCATCAAGCGCTCCAGGGTTTGGCGCGGCGCGTTGCCCGGGCCAAAACCACCGCGGCCAATGGCTTTTTTGGTGGCAATGATTTTCTTCAAAGACTGCGCCGAGGTGTACCCCGGTGGCAACAGCATCTCCGGCGGCAGTGTCAAAAAGTCATTGAACAAGGCCTCTACCGCCACACGCGCTTCGTTTTCCGCTTGCTCTTCGGTCTCAGCCACATACACCGGCGCGGCCCAGCCCAGTTGGCCTGGGTCGGCCTCGTAGCCATATTGGCGGCACTGATCGCGGTAAGCGGTGAGGTTGCGCACCACCGCTTCGCGGGCCGAAAAAGTCACCAAAAAGGGGTAGCGCCGGCTGGGGTGGGCCGCCCATTCAATGGTTTCGATCGAGCCTTGCGAGGGCAC
>JBEDFU010000194.1:0-5342 GCA_041174965.1 Pseudomonadota bacterium
CAGCGGCACGTCACCGTGGACATGAATTTCAAAGGGTTGGTTGTAACGCGGCATGGCTGGATTCTTTCTGGTGCCCGGGACGGGAATTGAACCCGTACGCCCCTTTTCAGGAAAGCGGCGGATTTTAAGTCCGCTGTGTCTACCAATTTCACCACCCGGGCGATGGGCGATGCATCATTGTCGCAAACTTAAGCGTGTCTCCCTGGGGAGTTGTCGTGCGATGATGCGCACCCATGCCCAACCACCCCACCCCCCACCCCAACGAACGATGGATTTTGTGGGTGCTGGCCGGCATCCAGTTCAGCCACATCGTGGATTTCATGATCATGATGCCCCTGGGGCCGCAGATCACCCGACAGTTTGGCATTGGCGATGCGGCCTTTGGCTTTTTGGTTTCTTCTTACACCTGGGCGGCAGCCATCTCGGGTTTGATGGCATCGGCCTACGTCGATCGCTTTGACCGCAAGCGTTTGCTGTTGGTGTTGTTTGTGGCTTTCTCTGTCGCCACCCTGGGTTGTGCGGTGGCTTGGAGTTACCAAACTTTGGTGGCGGCGCGCATCGCCACGGGGGTGTTTGGCGGGGTGCTCTCGGCCCTGGTGCAAACCATGGTGGCCGAGTTGATCCCCTTTGAGCGCCGGGGGCGCGCCATGTCGGTGATTTTGTCGGCCTTTTCGCTGGCCACCGTGGTGGGCGTGCCAACCAGCTTGTTCATCGCCGCTTGGTCAAGTTGGCACATGCCGTTTGTGGCGATTGCGGTGTTTGGTTTGCTGCTGTCGGCGCTGGCTTGGCGGGTGCTACCGCGCATGCGTGGGCACATGCAAGGCCCAGAGCGGCCCGCCGTTCGCGCCATGATCACCAGCGTATTGGCTGACGTCAATCACCGCTGGGCGTTTTTGTTTTCTGCCCTGATGATGTTCACTGGCTTTGCGGTGATTCCCTACATCACCATCTACCTGCAAACCAATGTGGGGCTGAATGCCCAACAAGTGCCGTTGATTTATTTGTTCGGTGGCGCGGCCACCTTGTTCAGTGCGCGCTGGATTGGCCGACTCAGCGACCGGCATGGCAAAGTGCAGGTGTTCACTGTCTTGGCGGCTTTTGTGGTGCTGCCTTTGCAGGTGTTGACCCACCTGCCCCCGGTGGCATTGCCCTGGGTGATTGCGCTCAACATGGTGATGTTTGTGGTGCTCAGCGGCCGCATGATTCCGGGCATGGCATTGGTGGGGGCATCGGCCAACCCAGCGGTGCGCGGCAGCTTCATGGCCATCAACAGCGCTGTGCAATCGCTCGCCATGGGCGCAGCCGCCTTTGTCGGCGGCTTGATCATTTCACGCGATGCACAGGGCCTGGTGCAGCACTACGGTTGGAACGCCGTGGTGGGGGGCGCCGCCAGCCTGCTGTCGATTTGGGTGGTGCGCCGTTTGGTGGTGCGCGGCCCCGGCAACAGCCCCTCCAGCCAGAGCAAGGCTTGAGGCGGCGCCACCCATCAACGGATGGCGCGCCACGGTCCTGAACGCGAAGTAGCGATCAACGGTGCGGCGCGAACCTCAGTCGGCCTTGGCCCCTGAAGCTTTGACGATGGGCCCCCAGCGGTTGACTTCGGCGCGGTTCATTTCGGCCATTTGGGCCGGACCCAAGCCCATGATGTTGTAGCCCAAATCGGTCATGCGCTTGATGTAGTCGGGTGACTTGGTGCCCTTGATGGCCTCGGCGCTGAGTTTGGCAATGATCTCTGGCGGCGTGCCCACCGGCACCGACAAACCAAACCACACACCCGACTCATAGTTGGCCACACCCGCCTCGGCGATGGTGGGCAAATCAGGCAGGGTTGGGTCGCGCTTGGCGCCAGTGGTGGCCAAAGCGCGCAATTTGCCCGCCTTGATGTGGGGCAAGGCCGATGGGATGTTGTCAAACATCATCATCACTTGGCCGCCCAACAAGTCATTGACCGCTGGTGCACTGCCCTTGTAAGGGATGTGCAGCATGTTCACGCCAGTGAGGAACTTGAACATCTCACCCGACATGTGGATGCTGGTGCCACTGCCGCTGGACGCGTAGTTGACTTGTTGCGACGGGTTTTTGGCCAGCGCAATCACCTCGGCCACGCTATTGGCTTTGACCGACGGGTGCAGCACCAGCACGTTGTTGAGCGAGACCAAGGCCGCCACCGGGGCCAGGTCTTTGTTCGGGTCAAAGGGCATCTTGGCGTACAGCGCTGGGTTGATGCCTTGGATGCCGCTGGTGGTCATGAAAATGGTGTAGCCATCGGGTGCTGCGCGTGCAGCTTCGGCCCCGCCGATGTTGCCGCCGGCGCCGGGGCGGTTCTCTACCGTCACCGGCTGTCCCAGGTTTTTGGACAGCTCAGCGGCAATGGCACGCGAAGCAATGTCCACCGCGCCCGCTGGAGGGAACGGACAGATCAAGCGAATGGGTTTGTTCGGAAAGCTTTGGGCTTGGGCCACACCGCCCATTACCGTCAAGGCCATGGCGGCCAAAAGCGTCCGTCGCCGGTTGAATTCACGCATGAGGTCTCCTGAGAAAAGGTTTGGCACCATCGTAACCGCCTTGCTTGCGCCACGGTCATGCGCGGCTGTCAAAAGTCTGTTTGCGGCCCTAGGAAAAACCCGAAGCGCACACCTGGCGCTGACCCCAGGAATGTTGCCGGACACAAAAAAGCCTGCGCTAGGCAGGCTTTAAAGGGATCGGCTGAGGGCGGTGGATCAGACCATGGACTTTTCGTATTCGGCTTCCTGGGCCAAATGCACCCAATCGACAATTTCACCGCTGGGGTGGTAACCGCTGACCAACTGCTGGAGCATGCGCCGCAGCACACCCACATCGTTCACATCCAAGGCCACTTGCATGGCGTTCAAACTGGCTTGCAAGTCAGACCAAGCCATTTTCTCTTCGCTGGCTTTCATGATGCGGGGGTGCAAGGTGGGCTGGGGGTCGTTGCCAATCAGCAATTCCTCGTAGAGTTTTTCGCCTGGGCGCAAACCGGTGATTTCAATCGCAATGTCGCCGTCTGGGTTGTCCTCGGTGCGCAAGGTCAGTCCCGAGAGTTGGATCATGCGCTGGGCCAGATCCATGATCTTGACCGACTCGCCCATGTCGAGCACAAACACATCACCGCCCTTGGCCATGGCCCCGGCTTGGATGACCAATTGCGCGGCCTCTGGGATGGTCATGAAAAACCGCGTCACCTCCGGGTGGGTCAAGGTGATGGGGCCACCATTTTTGATCTGCTGGCGAAACTTGGGCACCACCGAGCCAGAGGAGCCCAGCACATTGCCAAAGCGCACCATGGAGAAAGTGGTTTTGCCAGGCTCTGTGGCCAAAGCTTGCAGCACCAATTCGGCCAGGCGTTTGCTCGCCCCCATGATGTTGGTGGGCCGCACGGCTTTGTCGGTGCTGACCAGCACCATGTCGTCCACACCATGCTCAACAGCCAATTGCGCCACGGTGCGGGTGCCAAAAACATTGTTTTTCAACGCCTCTGCAGGGTTGTGCTCCACCAGCGGCACATGCTTGTAAGCAGCGGCGTGGTAGATGGTGTTGGGCGACCATGTGGTGATGACCTCACGCATGCGCTCTGCGTCGCGCACCGAAGCGAGCAGCGGCACCAATTGGGTGACACCCTGGCCCAAGGCTTGGGTTTTGTCGAGCAATTCTTGGTGGATTTCGTACAGCGCATATTCGCTTTGATCGACCAATAGCATTGTTTGCGGCTTGAGTTTCAAGATTTGTCGACACAGTTCGCTGCCAATCGATCCACCCGCACCGGTGACCAACACCACTTTGCGGGTCACATTGCGGCCCAACAAAATATGGTTGGGGGCGACACTTTCCCGGCCCAACAAATCGTCGATGTCGAGTTCGCGCACATCTTCAGTGCTGACCTTGCCTTGGGCCAACTCCATCACGCTGGGCAAAGTGCGCACCGACACCTGGGCTTGCTGCATCAGCGCCAAAATTTCATTGCGCCGTTTGCGGTTGGCGGTGGGCAGGGCCAGCAACACATCGCTGATGCCCAGCGACACCACCAAGCCCGGCAAATCTTGCGGGCTGTAGATGGCCAAGCCATTGAGCACATGGCCATGCAAACGGTCATCGTCATCCAAATAGCCCACCACCCGCATCTCGTAGCTGTTGGCCAATGCATTGGCCAATTGGCGCCCAGCTGAACCAGCACCATAAATCAGCACCTTGGGCAAGGTGCCCATCTTGAGTTGCGACAGGTACAAACCGCCCAACCAATAGCGTGCCAAAGCCCGTGAAGCACCCACCAAAAACAACACCAGCAGCGGTTGAATCAGACCCACCGTGCGTGGCACGCCCGAAACCCCCACCAAGGTGAAGATGGCCATGAACATCAAACCGTACAAACCCACGGCTTTGCCCACCGTCACCAGGGCGGGCCAACCTGAATAGCGAAAGATGGCTCGGTACAAACCAAACGCCACAAACACGGGGACAGCCAACGCCAAGGAGACCCACACCGGGGTCATGGCTTTGAACTCGGGGTGGTTGGACAGCGACACCCATTCACCGACCCGCAAATAAAACGCCAAGGAAACGGCGATCACGCACAGGCTGGCATCGACCAATAAAACAATCAATCGCTTGACCGCCCGGGGCAAAGCCAAGGTGGGCATGGCGGCGGCCGAAAATGGATTGAAAGGTTTCATGCTGGCAAATGCCTCAGTGGGTCACACCCTCGCGGCGCAACACTTTGCGAACGGTGAGCCACAGGATGTGAAGATCAAAAACAAAGGATTGGCGTTGCAGGTACTCGGTGTCGAGCCGCACCTTGTCCACCAATGCAATTTCATCGCGGCCATTGACCTGGGCCCAACCAGTCAAGCCGGGCACCAACTGGTGCACGCCCGCTTGGGTGCGCATCTCGATCAAATCGGTTTGGTTGAACAAAGCGGGGCGTGGCCCAACACAGCTCATGTCACCCATGAGGATGCTCCACAACTGAGGCAACTCGTCCAAGCTGGTGCGGCGCAAAAAACCGCCCACGGGCGTGAGGTGGGCTTGGGGGTTGTTCAGCAAATGTGTGGCGACGGCCGGTGTACCGGTCTTCATCGTGCGCAACTTGGGCATGCGAAAAATGCGGTTGTGTTGGCCCACCCGGTCGGACCAATACAAAACAGGTCCCTTGGAAGTGAAGGCCACCAGGAAGGCCAAAAAAATGAATGGCGCGCCCAACAGCAACAGGGCTGAAAAACCGGCCAACAGGTCAAAAGCGCGTTTCATGTTTTGTGAAGGCCTGAGCCTTTGGGCGGGTCTCGGTGCGTTTGGGCAGATCAGCTGATCGCCACAGATGCCTGACCCAC
>JBEDFU010000195.1:0-3156 GCA_041174965.1 Pseudomonadota bacterium
TCGACGCCATCTTGCACGGCACGACGATTGCCACCAATGCGGTGATCGAGCGCAAAGGCGCCCGCTGCGCCTTGATCACCACCAAAGGCTTTCGCGATTTGTTGGAGCTGGGTCGGCGCGATCGGCCGCAAATGTATGGCTTGGAGGGCGTGCACGAACCTTTGGTGCCGCGCGAGTTGCGCTTTGAAGTCGACGAGCGGCTCGACCACGAAGGCCAGGTGTTGCGGCCTTTGGACGAAGCCGGCCTGCGCGCTGTGGCTGAGGCCTTGCAGGAGTTGAAGGTCGAGGCGGTGGTCATTTCTTTCATGCATGCCTATGCCAACACCGCCCATGAAGACCAGGCGCGGGCTATTTTGCACAGCATCAACCCGGCCTGGGAATTGGTCACCGCCACCTCGGTGGTGCGCGAATACTACGAGTTTGAACGCACCAGCACCGCGGTGGTACAGGGCTATTTACAACCCTTGGTGGCGCGCTATGCCCGCAACTTGGCCGACAAGCTCAAGGGCTGGGGCTATGAGCGTGAAGTGGCCATCATGCAGTCCAACGGTGGCGTCGCGCCCCTGCGCCAACTCAGCGAGCGCGCGGCCTACATCGTGCGCTCGGGGCCGGCGGCTGGGGTCACGGCCGCAGCGCGCATTGCCGCTGAATCGGGCTTCAGCCATGTGATCACTGGCGACATGGGCGGCACCAGTTTTGACGTGGCCGTCATCATCAACGGCGAGCCCGAGGTGGCCGAACTCACCAACTTGGACTTTCGCATCCCCATGCGCTTGCCCATGATCGATGTGCACACCATTGGCGCAGGCGGCGGCAGCATTGCCCACCTGGACCGGGGTGGCATGTTGCAAGTGGGCCCGCGCAGTGCGGGCGCCATGCCTGGCCCCGTGGCTTATCGCCGGGGTGGCACCGAAGCCACCGTGACCGATGCCAATGTGGTGCTGGGGCGCATCAACCCCGACAGCCGCATGAACGGCGACGGCTCCAGCTTGGACGTGGCCGGTGCCCGCGCGGCGGTGCAGCGCTTGGGCACACAAATGAACCTCGGTTTGGAGCAAACCGCTGAGGCGGTGCTGGCCGTGGTCAACCAACGCATGGCCGGACGCATGCGCTTGATGTCCATCGAGCGCGGCCTGGACCCGCGCGACTTTGCCTTGGTCGCTTTTGGTGGCGCGGGCCCCTTGCATGGCGGCGCGCTGATCCGCGAGGTCGGTGTCAGCACCATGCTGGTGCCCTTGTACCCCGGCGTGTTGTGCGCTTTGGGTTGTGTGTATGCCGATTTGCGCTACGACCTGTCGCAAACCATTGAGAAACGCACCGACCGCTTGGCCGCCAACGAACTCGCCGAGATCATGGCGCGTCAACGCCAGCAAGGCCAAAAGCAACTCGATGAAAGCCAGGTGCCCATCGACCACGCCTCGCTCACCCACGCGGCCGACATGGCCTATGCGGGGCAAATCCATTCACTGCGGGTGCCCATCCAAGCCGATTGGACGCCAGCGCAAATGGAACAAGCCTTTGTCCAAACCTACCAAGACAAGTTTGGCAACACCTTGCAAGGCATGGCCGTGGTGGTGGTGAACCTGCGCACCATCGTGGTCGGCACGCGCGCCAGCATCGCCATGCCCACCATGACAGCGGTGGCCAGCGGCAGCCAGCCCCAAGCTTCTGGGCACCGACCGGTGTACTTTGGCGGCTGGCACGACACCCCGGTGTACAGCCGCGACGCCTTGGCCCCTGGCATGGCCTTCGAAGGCCCGGCGATCGTTGAGCAAAGCGACACCACCACCGTCATCGAGCCCGACATGACCGCCACCGTGGATGTGCACGGCAACCTGCTTGTGAAAGTGAAATGACCATGGATCCCGTCACCCTGGCCGTTGTGCGCGGCAGCCTCGAACAAATTGCCGACGAGATGGATTTGCACCTCATCCATGCGGCCATCTCGCCCATCATTTCCGAGACCAACGACTGTGCCAACGGCATCTTTCACCCGACCACGGGCGAGACCATTGCCCAAGGCCGTTACGGTTTGCCGGTGTTTTTGGCCTACATGCAATTCAGCGTGCAACACATCATTGGGCTGGCCAATGCGCAAGGCGGCTTCAAAGATGGCGACATCTGGATCATGAACGACACTTACTTGGGTGGCAGCCATTTGCAAGACGTGCAATTGGTGGCCCCCATCTTTGTCGGTGGCGAGTTGTTTGCCGTGTTGGCCACCACCGGCCACTGGATGGACATTGGTGGCAATGTGCCCGGTGGTTGGGGCCCCAAGGCCACCGAGATTCACCAAGAAGGCATCGTCATCCCACCGGTCAAGCTGTATGAGCAAGGCCGCTTGAACGAGGGCTTGTTGGCGATGTTCAAAGCCAATGTGCGCTTGCCCACCGAAATCGCAGGCGACCTCTCGGCCATGGTGAATGTGTTCTCAGTGGGCCACCGGGGCGTCGAGGCTTTGGTGCAGCGTTATGGCGCACCCGTGCTGACCGACTGCCTGAACGAAATGATCGCCTATTCCGAGCGCCAAATGCGCTCCTACATCACTGAGATTCCCGACGGCACTTACCGCTGCGAAGACTTTTTGGACAACGATGGCATCGTCGACCAAGCCGTCCCGGTCAAACTCGCCATCACCGTCAAAGGCGATGAAATGCACTTTGACTTCACCGGCACGGGCTCCAGCACCACCGGGCCGATGAACATGTCGCGCAACACCACGCTGTCGTCGTGCTATGTGGCGATCAAGCACATCTTTCCGGATGTGCCGGTCAATGGCGGCACCTTTCGCCCGATCAGCTTCACCTTGCCCGAGCGCACCTTGTTGTCGGCCCAGTACCCCACGGCCTGTGGTGGCTACTTGGAGCCCATGGGCCGCGCCATCGACGTGACCTTTGGCGCCCTGGCCCAAGCCATTCCCGACAAGGTGCCCGCCGCCTTCTTTGGCACCATTGGCGTGGTGGCCATCAGCGGCACCCACCCGCGCAGCCAAAACTATTACGTGGGCGTCTTCCCTTACCCCGGCGGCTACGGCGCCAGCCGCGCCAGCGACGGCTTGATCAACGGCACGCCGCCGCAGTCCATGGCCAACTTCATGTCCTTGGAAATGTCGGAGCACCGTTTCCCGGTGCGTTTTGACCACTTCAGTGTGCGCGA
>JBEDFU010000196.1:0-9408 GCA_041174965.1 Pseudomonadota bacterium
ACGTTGTCAAACCAGACCTCGTTGACCTCGCATTCGCCGTCCAGCAGTTTGATGGGACGCACACTCACGCCCTTGGACTTCATGTCGATCAGCAAAAACGAAATGCCGGTTTGCGGCTTGCCCTCAGAGCTGGTGCGCACCAAGCAAAAAATCCATTCACCAAACTGGGCCAAGGTGGTCCAGGTTTTTTGACCGTTGACGATGTACTTGTCGCCGACCCGCTCGGCGCGGGTTTTGAGCGATGCGAGGTCTGAGCCCGAGCCGGGCTCGCTGTAGCCTTGGCTCCACCACACCTCGCCGCTGGCAATGCCCGGCAAAAACCGCTGCTGCTGCTCGGGCGAGCCAAAGGCCATGATGACCGGGGCCACCATCACCGGACCAAACGGCACCACACGCGGCGCCCCGGCCAAAGCGCACTCTTCTTCAAACAAATGTTTTTGCACCGCGTTCCAGCCCGGGCCACCAAACTGGGTGGGCCAGCCGTAGCCCAACCAGCCTTTTTTGCCCAAAATCTTGGCCCAGGTTTGCATGTCCTCGCGGCTTAAACGCAGTGCGTTGTGCACCTTGTGGGATATGTGAGCGGGCAAAGAGGCATGCACCCAAGCGCGAATGTCTTCGCGAAAGGCTTGCTCTTCGGGGGTGAATTTCAGGTCCATGTCATCTCTCCATGAAGCGCTTTGGTCAGCGCTGGTGTTCGTGCATTTTTTAGCACGATCGTGCGATTTTGCCGCAAAGCCAGCCTGGGTTGTGGCCATTCGTGATAATCAAAGGCATGCGCAACATCGTGATTTTGATTTCTGGCAGCGGCTCCAACATGGCGGCCATCGCCCAAGCGGCCCAGCGAGAAGCATGGCACCAAAAATTCCAAGCGCGTGTGTGTGCCGTGATCAGCAGCCGGCCCGGTGCCAAAGGTTTGCAGATGGCCACTGAGCTGGGTTTGCCGACCCAAGTGGTGGACCATCGGGCTTTTGCCGACCAAGCGGACCCGCGCGCGGCGTTCGACCACGCTTTGATGCAGGTCATCGATGAGCACCAACCCGCCCTGGTGTTGTTGGCCGGTTTCATGCGCATCCTGACCCCAGCTTTTGTGGCGCACTACGCAGGCCGCTTGATCAATGTGCACCCCTCATTGCTGCCCGCATTCTCGGGGCTCAACACCCACCAGAGGGCCATCGATGCCGGGTGTCGCTTTGCCGGGGCCACGGTGCACCAAGTGACCGCCGATTTGGACCATGGACCCATTCTTGCGCAAGCCGTGGTGCCGGTCCTGCCCGGTGATTGCGCAGACAGCTTGGCCGCCAGGGTGCTGACACAAGAACATTTGATATACCCCCAAGCAGTGGCGGAAATGCTTGGGTCTTTGCGCAAATCATTTTGACGTCCATTGCTCTTGGCGCAAGAGCAATGAATTGACTTGGCATCCATCATTCCTTCTCACGCGATGGTCACCAACTCCGCATTAAAACCCTTGTCGGAAATCTCAGCAGTTACGCCGCCAACCTTGAATTGCGCGGCAAATGGGCCATCAAGAACTCCATTTGGTCGTCCAGGATGCGGCGGTTGCGCAGAATGAAGTCTTCCCACAAGGTGGGCACATACGGCGTGTAAAGCAAGGGCATTTTGGCTTGCTCAGGGGTGCGACTGCTCTTGCGGTGGTTGCAAGCGCGGCAGGCGGTGACCACATTCATCCAGTGGTCCACCCCGTTTTGGGCAAACGGGATGATGTGCTCTCGGGTGAGTTCGGTTTCGTGGAAATGGTTGCCGCAATAAGCGCAGATGTTGCGGTCACGGGCAAACAATTTGGCGTTGGTCAAGCCAGGGCGCAAATCAAAGGGGTTGATGGATGGCACGCCTCGGGTGCCGATGATGCTGTTGACCACAATGATGGACTGCTGGCCCGTGATGGCATTGTGGCCACCCCGAAAAACGGCGATTTCGCCCCCCGACTCCCAACGAACTTCGTTGGCAGCGTAATGGATCACCGCCTGTTCCAGCGAGATCCACGACTGGGGCAAGCCCTGGGCCGAAAGTTTCAAGACCTTCAATCCACACCTCCATGCTGGTTTAAAACCGGATGCGCTTTCTGATTGCGCCGACCTGTGGCCAACGCAATGTCTCAATGCGAGACAATATAACCTGTTTCAATGGCGCCTCTATGACGCCGCACTGGCCCCATGCGCATTCTTCACGGATTCCAACCCCAGCAACGTTTTCCACACTGTGCCCTGACCATAGGCAACTTTGACGGCGTGCACCGTGGCCACCAAGCCATGCTGGCTTTGCTGCGCTCTGAAGCCGAGCACCGGGGCCTTCCCAGTTGTGTGCTGACCTTTGAGCCACATCCCCGTGACCACTTTGCGCGCAAGGCCCACAACCCCAACTTGGCACCAGCCCGCATTGCCACCCTGCGCGACAAGTTGAGCGAGCTGGCCGCTTGCGGCATCGACCAGTGTGTGGTCTTGCCCTTCAATGAGACATTGGCCAGCACCACACCCGAGGACTTTGTGCGCCACGGCTTGGTGGCCGGGCTGGGTGCGCGCTATGTGCTGGTTGGCGACGACTTTCGCTACGGTGCCAAACGGCAAGGCGATTACGCCAGCCTGGACGAAGCAGGTGCCCGGCATGGCTTTGATGTGGCGCGCATGAACAGCTATGAAGTTCGCGGCCAAAGGGTGTCGAGCTCTGCGGTGCGTGCTGCACTCAAAGATGGCAATATGGCCCGTGCAGCACAGTTGCTCGGGCGTGCTTACGCCATATCCGGCCATGTGGTGCATGGGCGCAAATTGGGCCGCACGTTGCAATGCCCCACCTTGAATTTGCGCTTCAGCCATTGGAAACCCGCGGCCAGCGGCATTTTTGTGGTTCAAGTGCACGGCTTGGGCGACACCGCTTTGCCAGGGGTGGCCAATTTGGGGGTGCGCCCCTCCATCGACCCCAACGATGTCAACGGCGGTCGCGTCTTGCTGGAAACCCATTGCTTGCAGTGGCCCAGCCCGCTGGGGCCAGAGGGGGGCTACGGTAAAATCATTCGCGTGGACTTGTTACATAAATTGCACGACGAATTGAAGTACGACAGCTTGGACGCTTTGCAGCAAGGCATTGCCCAAGATTGTGTGGACGCCCGTCTGTGGTTCGAGCAACACGCACCCAGCCCCGCCAATACCCGCCGCCAGACCACCCGCGACCGAATTTGAAGCGCCTGGGGCCCGCACTCACCCTGCACCGCCCTTGCCGCCCTGTCCTGGCATTGGCCATGCCGCTTTTGTTTGAGCTTCAAAATGACCGAATCCACCTCCGATTACAGATCCACCCTCAACCTGCCCGACACGCCCTTTCCCATGCGGGGCGACTTGCCCAAGCGCGAACCGGCGTGGGCCAAGGCTTGGTCGGATCAAGGCCTGTACAAACAACTGCGTGTGGCCCGCCACGGACAACCGCTGTTTGTGCTGCACGACGGCCCGCCCTACGCCAACGGCAAATTACACATCGGCCACGCGCTCAACAAGGTGTTGAAAGACATGATCGTCAAAAGCCGCCAATTGGCCGGCTTTGATGCGCAATACATCCCCGGCTGGGACTGCCACGGTTTGCCAATTGAAAACGCCATTGAAAAACTGCATGGCCGCAAACTCTCCAGAGACGATATGCAGGCCAAAAGCCGCGCCTTTGCCACCGAACAAATCGACCAACAACGCGAAGACTTCAAACGACTGGGCGTGCTGGGCGACTGGGAGCGGCCTTACCGCACCATGGACCCCGCCAACGAAGCGGGGCAAATCCGCGCCTTCAAGCGGGTGATCGAGCGTGGTTTTGTCTACCGCGGCTTGAAGCCGGTGTACTGGTGCTTCGATTGCGGCTCGTCCTTGGCCGAGTTTGAAATTGAATACGCCGACAAAAAAAGCGACACCTTGGATGTGGCGTTTTTGTGCGCCCAACCCGACAAACTGGCCACGGCCTTTGGTTTACCCAAGCTGGAAAAACAAGCCTTTGCAGTCATTTGGACCACCACCGCTTGGACCATTCCCGCCAACCAAGCCCTGAACCTCAACCCCGAGTTGAGCTATGCACTGGTCGACACCGCCCAGGGCTTGTACATCTGCGCTGAAAGCTTAGTGGACAAATGTTTGGAGCGCTGGCAACTCAGCGGCCAAGTGGTCGCCACCTGCAAGGGTCAAGCGCTGGACTTGATTGAATTTCACCATCCGCTGTCATACGTGGACGCGGGTTACCAACGTATCGCACCCGTGTACTTGGCCGACTACGCCACCGCCGATGACGGCACCGGCATCGTGCACAGCGCCCCCGCTTACGGTGTGGATGACTTCAACTCCTGTGTGTCGCACGGCATGGCTTACACCGACATCTTGAACCCCGTTCAAGGCATCGGAGCTTATGCCACCGACTTCCCGCTCTTTGGTGGTCAGCACATTTGGAAAGCAGTGCCGGTCATTTTGGAGGCGCTGAAAAACGCTGCCCGCTTGATGGCCACCCACCCCATCACCCACAGTTATCCGCATTGCTGGCGCCACAAAACACCGGTCATCTACCGCGCAGCAGCCCAGTGGTTCATCCGCATGGACGAAGGCGTGGGCGTGTTCACCAGCGACAAAGCGCCCAAAACCCTGCGTCAATTGGCGCTGGACGCGATTGAGCACACCCAGTTCTACCCCGAGAACGGCAAAACCCGTTTGCGCGACATGATCGCCAACCGCCCTGACTGGTGCATTTCGCGCCAGCGCTCGTGGGGCGTGCCTGTGCCGTTTTTCTTGCACAAAGACAGCGGTGAATTGCATCCACGCACCATGGCCATCTTGGACCAAGCGGCGGACATGGTGGAACAAGGCGGCATCGAGGCCTGGAGCCGTGCCACGGTGGAAGACATCTTGAACCAAACAGGTGACCACCCCGAGCAGTACACCAAGAGCACCGATATTTTGGAAGTGTGGTTCGACTCTGGCAGCACCTTTGAGCACGTGCTGCGCGGCAGCCACAAAGACGCTTACGATCGGCCACCGTTTCACCAAACTGGCCCCGAAGCCGATTTGTATTTGGAAGGCCATGACCAACACCGGGGTTGGTTCCACAGCTCATTGCTGTTGGGTTGCGCCTTGTACGACCGTGCGCCCTACAAAGGTTTGTTGACCCACGGCTTTGCCACCGACGGCCAAGGCCGCAAGATGAGCAAATCGCTTGGCAACACCGTGGTGCCGCAAGAGGTGACCGACAAGCTGGGCGCAGAAATCGTGCGCCTGTGGGTGGCGTCTACCGATTACTCGGGTGACTTGAACATCGACGACAAGATTTTGGCGCGGGTGGTCGACACCTACCGCCGTGTGCGCAATACCTTGAAGTTTTTACTTGCCAACACCAGCGACTTTGACATCGCCAAAGACGCGGTGCCCTTGGCCGATCTGCTGGAAGTGGACCGCTACGCCCTGAGCCGCACCGCACAACTGCAAGCCGACATCGTCGGCCACTACAACGCGGCACGCCAGGTGTTTGAAGGCGGTCACTTTGGGGTGTACGAGTTCCACCCGGTGGTGGCCAAGCTGCAAATTTTTTGCTCGGAAGACTTGGGTGCGTTTTATTTAGACGTGCTCAAAGACCGGCTCTACACCACCGCGCCACAGTCACACGCCAGACGCAGCGCCCAAACCGCGCTGTGGCACATCACCCAAGCCATGTTGCGCTGGATGGCGCCTTTCCTCAGTTTCACCGCTGAAGAAGCATGGACGGTGCTGGGCAACGGCAAAAGCATTTTTACCAACACCTATTTGCAACTGCCCGAACCCGATGCGGATTTGCTGGCCAAATGGGCGCGCATCCGCGAATTGCGCGAAGCCGTGAACAAAGAAATTGAAGTGTTGCGCAGCCAAGGTCAAGTGGGCTCTTCTTTGCAAGCCCAAGTCCAGCTCACATTGAGCGCTGCGGACCATGCCTTGCTTCAAAGCCTGGGTGAGGATGTGCGCTTTGTGTTCATCACCTCTGCGCTGCAGTTTGAGGCTGGGCAAACGCTCACGGTGCTGGTCAGCCCTTCGCCCCATGCCAAGTGCGAACGCTGTTGGCATTACCGGGTGGATGTGGGCCAAGTGGCGGCCCACCCCCACCTGTGCCAGCGCTGCGACAGCAATTTGCACGGCGCGGGTGAAACCCGTTCGTTCGCCTGAACTGGGCCCCAAACATGGCCACGCGCAACGCCCCCACCCTCAAGCTGTGGTTGTCGCTGTCCCTCTTGGTATTGGTGCTGGACCAATTGACCAAGGTGTTGATCGTGGGCCATTTTCAGTGGGGCGAAAGCCTGTTCATCACTGATTTTTTCAACCTGGTTCGGGTGCACAACAGCGGCGCTGCCTTTTCCTTCTTGGCATCGGCCTCTGGTTGGCAGCGTTGGTTTTTCATTGGCTTGGGCAGCGCGGCGGCGCTGTTCATGATGTGGATGCTGCGCAACCACCCCCAGCAAAAATTATTTTGCTTGGCCATTTCGCTGATCTTGGGGGGTGCGGTGGGCAATGTGTTGGACCGCATTTTTTATGGACATGTGATCGACTTTGCCGATTTCCATTGGGCGTTTTTAGAACCCATTTTTCATGGCGGCCATTTTCCGGCCTTCAATGTGGCCGACAGCGCCATATCCATTGGGGCCGTCACCATGGTCATCGACGAGCTGTGGCGGGTGCGCCAGAGCAAGAGAAAAACTCACTGATTCGGTTTGAACACCAGCGCTTGAGTTGTTGCCCCGGGGGGCACTGCGGTCTTTCCCTCTGGCGGCAAAAACAAAGCCACCAGGTCATTTAAAAAGTCAAAGCCCCGCTCCGTGGGCAAGACCCGCTGTCCCACTTGCTCGATCAAGCCTTTGTTCTGGGCTTGCGCCAATGGGGCATCTATGGCGCTCAATGGCAAGCCAGTGCGGACGCTGAAGTCGCTCAACGCAAAACCATTTTTCAAGCGGAACGCATTGAGGGCAAACTCAAACGCCAGGTCTTTGCGGGCCACTTCATGGCCCTGGCTCACCGCTTGCCCTGAAATGGCTTTCTTTTGGTAAAGGGCGGGTTCGCGGTAGCGAATCAAGCGCAACACCCGGTGCGGAAAACTGATTTTGCTGTGCGCCCCAGCGCCAATGCCCAAATAGTCACCAAATTGCCAGTAATTGGTGTTGTGCCAACACGCATGGCCTTTTTGTGCATAGGCCGACACTTCATACCGCGCCATGCCCTGCTCGGCCGTGCCTTGGGTGATGATGTCGAGCATGTCAAAAGCCTCGTCCTCCTCGGGCAAGCTGGGCGGGTGGCGTTCGAACCAGGTGTTGGGCTCAATGGTCAAGTGGTAGATGGACAAGTGCGGCGGGGCCAGGCCCAGCGCGGTGTCCAAATCGTGCTGCAAGGCGCTCAGGCTTTGGCCTGGCAAGGTGTACATCAGGTCGATGTTGAAGGTGTCAAAAGCATCCGCAGCCTCCCGCACAGCGGCCATCGCTTGGTCGGCATCGTGCACCCGGCCCAAGGCACGCAAGCTGTCGTTGTGAAAACTTTGCACCCCCACCGACAAGCGCGTGACGCCAGCTGCTCGGTAGCCATGGAAGCGGTCGGTCTCAAAAGTACCGGGGTTGGCCTCCAAGGTGATTTCGCAATCGGGCACCAAAGGCAACAAAGCTCGGATTTGCCCCAACAATTGCTCAATCGCCCAGGGCTCAAACAGGCTGGGCGTGCCCCCACCAATGAAGATGCTGTGCACTGGCCGCCCCCACACCAGGGGCAAGGACTGCTGCAAATCCGCCACCAACGCCTGCAAATAGGCCGCTTGTGGCAACTCGCCCATGCCAGGCCCCCAAGCGTGAGAGTTGAAGTCGCAATAGGGGCATTTTTTCAGGCACCAAGGCAGATGCACATACAAAGACAAGGGCGGCAAAGCGGGCAGTTGCAAGGTGCCAGGCCTGAGCCAGTGGGCGGCATCGCCCAATTTGCCCAAGTCCAAGGGGGCCGCAGCAGCGCTCAAGGCTTGGCCCACTGCGCTTGCATCAACGCCACCAGTTGTCGGGCCGCTTGGCCGCGGTGGCTGTATTGGTTTTTCACCGATGGGTCGAGTTCGGCGAAGGTTTGCCCCAACTTGGGCAGGTACATCACCGGATCAAAACCAAAACCGTTGGGGCCCCGGGGTGCGGTGGTGATCTCGCCAACCGCACGCCCCACGGCGATCAAGGGCTCAGGGTCCATCGGCGTTCGGACCGCCACCAAGGTACTGACCAAGGCCGCTCTGCGCTGCTCAACCCCTTGAAGTTGCTCGAGCAGGGCGCGCACATTGTTCTCATCGCCTTTGGCATAACCAAACTGGGTGGCGTAATAAGCAGTTTGCACCCCAGGCAAGCCGTCAAACGCGTCCACGCACAAGCCCGCATCGTCGGCCACCGCTGGCAAGCCCGTGTGAGCGGCGGCATGTCGGGCCTTGGCCAAAGCGTTTTCCACAAAGGTGTGAAACGGCTCCTCAGCCTCGGGCGTATTGAAGTCAGATTGCGGCAGCAATTGCCACCCCAAGGGCGCAAAGAGCATGCGCAGCTCGGCCAGCTTGCCTGCATTGTTCGATGCCAACACCAATTGACGCATGACCCCAGCCTTCAACCCAGGGCTTGTTGTTGCAAAGCGAACAATTCTTGGATGCCCTTTTCAGCCAAACCCAAGAGTTGGTCCATTTCCAAGCGGGTGAAGGCCGCGCCCTCAGCCGTGCCTTGCACCTCCACGAAGTGGCCAGCCCCCGTCATCACCACATTCATGTCGGTGTCGCAAGCGGAGTCCTCGGTGTATTCCAAATCCAACAATGGCAGGCCTTTGAGAATGCCCACCGATATGGCGGCCACCGAATGGATGATGGGCGACTGGCTGATCTTGCCGCTGGCCATCAAGCCGCGAACGGCATCTTGGGCGGCGACATAGGCGCCGGTGATGCTGGCCGTGCGGGTGCCACCATCGGCTTGCAACACATCGCAGTCAATTTGAATCGTGCGCTCACCCAGGGCTTGCAAGTCAAACACCGCCCGCAAAGAGCGGCCAATCAAGCGCTGAATCTCTTGGGTGCGCCCGCTTTGTTTGCCTTTGGCCGCCTCGCGGTCGCTGCGCGTGTGGGTGGCGCGGGGCAACATGCCGTACTCGGCGGTGACCCAACCCTGCCCTGACCCGCGCTTGTGGGGTGGGACTTTTTCTTCCACCGAGGCGGTGCACAGGACCTTGGTTTGACCAAACTCGATCAGCACCGAGCCTTCGGCGTGCACGGTGTAACCGCGGGTGATGCGCACAGGGCGCAGGGCGTCGGCGGTGCGACCGGTTCGGACGTAGGAAGTGGTGTTCATGTTGGCTTTGAAAATGTATTGGGACCTGGCCCTGACATGGGGGCCCAGCAGTGCGCGGGCCGGTCAGACGCCAG
>JBEDFU010000197.1:0-3789 GCA_041174965.1 Pseudomonadota bacterium
CGACCGCAAATCCCAGGCTTGGTCCGCCCTGTTTTCCGAACCCATGAGCGAGTTGGTGCAGCGCTACACCGCCAGCGTGTTTTTCGACCAACGCCTGTGGCGAGCCGACATCCAAGGCAGCCTGGCCCACGCCGAGATGCTGCAAGCCCAAGGCATCATCAACGCGCAAGACTTG
The DNA here is from genome assembly GCA_041174965.1 of Pseudomonadota bacterium. Taxonomy (GTDB): domain Bacteria; phylum Pseudomonadota; class Gammaproteobacteria; order Burkholderiales; family Burkholderiaceae_C; genus Limnohabitans. The sequence continues at coordinate 176 of JBEDFU010000197.1, forward strand.
GCCGACATCCAACGCGGTCTGAAGCAAATCACCCAAGACATTGAAAGCGGCCAGTTTGAGTGGAAGCTGGAACTGGAAGACGTGCACCTCAACATCGAAGCGCGGCTCACCCAACTGGTGGGCGACGCGGGCAAGCGGCTGCACACCGGCCGCAGCCGCAATGACCAAGTGGCCACCGATGTGCGCCTGTGGCTGCGCGATGAGATGGACGTCATCCGCGAACTGCTGAAGAACCTGCAACGCGCCTTGGTGGCAGTCGCAGCACAGCACACCGAAACCGTGATGCCCGGCTTCACCCATTTGCAAGTGGCGCAACCCATCAGCTTCGCGCATCACCTGCTGGCTTATGTGGAAATGCTGTCGCGCGACGAAGAGCGCATGGGCGAAATCCGCGCCCGCACCAACCGCCTGCCGTTGGGCAGCGCCGCCTTGGCGGGCACCACCTACCCCTTGGACCGTGCCCGTGTCGCCACCACCCTGGGCATGGTCAATGCCCAAGGCGAGCCGCAGTTGTGCCAAAACAGCCTGGACGCGGTGAGCGACCGCGACTTCGCCATCGAGTTCACCGCCGCCGCCACGCTGTGCATGGTGCACATCAGCCGCTTGTCGGAAGAGCTGATCATTTGGATGAGCCAAAACTTCGCCTTCATCCAACTGGCCGACCGCTTCACCACCGGCTCGTCCATCATGCCGCAGAAGAAAAACCCTGATGTGCCCGAATTGGCACGCGGCAAGACCGGTCGTGTGGTGGGGCATTTGATGGGTTTGATCACCTTGATGAAAGGCCAGCCGCTGGCCTACAACAAAGACAACCAAGAAGACAAAGAGCCGCTGTTTGACACGGTGGACACCTTAAAAGACACCTTGCGCATCTTTGCGGAGATGATTGGTGGTCAAACCAACGCAACAGGCACCAAAGAAGGCGGCCTCTCCGTCAACGCCGCCCACATGGAGGCCGCCGCCAAAAAAGGCCACGCCACCGCCACCGACCTCGCCGATTATTTGGTGAAAAAAGGCCTGCCGTTTCGCGATGCCCACGAAACCGTGGCCCATGCGGTCAAGGCCGCGACCAGCCACAACTGCGACCTGTCTGAGCTACCGCTGAATGTGCTGCAAGGCTTTCACGCCTCCATCGACAAAGATGTTTACGAGGTGTTGAGCCTGCACGGCTCTTTGAACGCCCGCAACACTGTGGGCGGCACCGCACCCGCGCAGGTGCAGGCGCAAATTGCGCGGCATCAACAGCGTTTGGCTTGAATCCACGGGGACTGATGGGGCATCCGCCATCAGGGGCAACCCTGGGGATGGATTGAATGCCTTGGTTTTAGAATGAATCGAACTGTTTGCCCACCTGTGTGCCAGGTGGGTTGGCCACACAACGCTGGCATCTCCTCACCCCTTTGAACTTCGAACACCATGTCCAAATCCACTTTGCTCGATCACGTTTATCGCCATGAAAAAAACCTGGCCCAGCAGGTTTTTTTGACCCAACCCACCGGTGGGGGGCAGGTGGCCACCTACACCTGGGCCCAAACCATGGACCAAGCGCGGCGCATGGCCACGCATTTGCAAAGCCAGGGCTTGCCTGCTGGCGCCAAAGTGGGCATCTTGTCGAAAAACTGCGCCCACTTTTTCATGGCTGAATTGGCCATTTGGATGGCCGGTTACACCACGGTGGCGATCTTCCCCACTGAAAACGCCGACACCATTCGGTTTGTGCTCGAGCACAGCGAGTCCAGCCTGTTGTTTGTCGGCAAGCTCGACACCTGGCCCGATCAAGCCCATGGTGTGCCAGCAGGGGTGCCATGCATCGCCATGCCATTGGCACCCGCCACCCCGTTCCAGCGCTGGGACGACATCGTGGCCAAAACCAGCCCCATGCCCGGTGAGCCCAGCCGATCGGCCAACGATTTGGCCATGCTGATGTACACCTCCGGCTCCACCGGTCAGCCCAAAGGGGTGATGCACAACTTTGGCCGAATCGCAGACGTGGCCCAAGGGATTTTTGATTTTCTGGAAAAAGATCAGGGCGCCGGCAAAGCACACCGCATGCTCTCTTACTTGCCGCTGGCCCATGTGTTTGAGCGCGCTTTTGTCGAAAGCGTGGCTTTGTACAGCGGTCAAATTCAGGTCTTTTTTGCCGAAGCACTCGACACCTTTGTCATCGACTTGCAGCGGGCCCGACCGACCATCTTCATTTCGGTGCCGCGCTTGTGGCTCAAGTTTCAGCAAGGCGTGTACGCCAAGATGCCGCCCAAAAAGCTGGGTTTTTTATTGGGCATTCCCATCCTGGGCCACATCGTGCGCCGCAAAGTATTGGCGGGCTTGGGCCTGGACCAAACCACCTTGGCGGGCAGCGGGTCGGCCCCCTTACCCGCCGAGTTGGTGCGTTGGTACCGCCAACTGGGTTTGCGCTTGGTCGAAGGTTATGCCATGACCGAGGACTTTGCCTATTCACACACCGGCACCGAGCAGTTCAATGAGCCCGGCTATGTGGGCATTCCCTACCCTGGGGTCGAAGTCAGGCTCAGCCCTGAGGGCGAAATCCTGATCAAGTCGCCTGGCCAAATGGTCGGCTACTACAAACGGCCCGATCTGGACGCCGAGTCGTTCACCGCCGATGGCTACTTCCGCACCGGCGACTTGGGCGAGCGCCGCTCCGATGGGCAACTCAAAATCACCGGGCGGGTCAAGGAGTTGTTCAAAACTTCCAAAGGCAAATACGTGGCCCCCGCACCCATCGAAAACCGCCTCAATGCCCACCCGATGATCGAGTTGTCCATGGTGTCGGGCAGCGCCCAGTCGCAACCGTATGCCCTGGTGGTGTTGGCCGAACAGCTGCGCCTCGAATTGCAGCAAACCGGTTCGCGCGAGCAAGTCAGTGCCGAGTTGGGGATGTTGCTCAAACAAATCAACCAACAAGTGGCCAACTATGAGCAACTGCAATTCATCGTGATTGCCAATGCCCCCTGGGGCATCGAGAACGGCTGCCTCACCCCGACCATGAAAATCAAACGCAACCGCATCGAGGACATGGTCAAGACCCAAGTCGATGCTTGGTATGCCCAAAACCAAGATGTGATCTGGGCTTGAGCCCACAAAAGGAGTACCCATGCCCGTCATCACCAACATCGAAGACCTGCGTGTTTTGGCTGAAAAACGCGTGCCGCGCATGTTCTACGACTACGCCGATTCCGGCAGCTGGACCGAGGGCACTTATCGCGCCAATGAAAACGACTTCCATGCCATCCAGCTGCGCCAGCGCGTGGCGGTCAACATGGAAAACCGCAGCACCGCCACCACCATGGTCGGTGTGCCCACCCACATGCCGGTGAGCATCGCCCCGGTGGGCCTGACCGGCATGCAGCATGCCGATGGTGAAATCCATGCCGCGCAAGCCGCCAAAAAATTTGGCATCCCGTTCACTTTGTCGACCATGAGCATTTGCTCCATCGAGGACATTGCCCAGCACACCCAAGCGCCGTTTTGGTTCCAGCTCTACATGATGCGCGACCGCGATGCCATGGCCCGCATGATCGAGCGCTGCAAAGTGGCCCAGTGCAGCGCCTTGGTGCTCACCCTGGACTTGCAAGTCATTGGCCAGCGCCACAAAG
>JBEDFU010000198.1:0-3836 GCA_041174965.1 Pseudomonadota bacterium
CCATGCAAGCGGGCGACCTCATCATCAATGGCGTTGTCATTGGGGCTTCTTCGGCCGCCGATGACCCGTATTCACCGGTCAACAACGCGGCCGGTTCGGCCATTGCGAAAGCCGCCGCCATCAACCGCTCGGCCGCTCCAACCGGACAAGCCAGCGGCGAGGTGCAAAACATCATCTTCTCGGGCACGCCCGACCAAGGCAACATCACCGTGGCGGGTGTGAGCGTGAGCCTCACCGCTTCGGACACTACCCCACAGCAAGTGGCCGCCAAAGTGGCCGCCGCCCTGAAAAACAGTGCCACCTTTGGCCTGGGCAGTGGCCGCACGGTGACCTACACCCCAGGCAACGCCAACCTCAGCATCACCTATGGTGCGCAAGAGGGCAATGTGCCGGGCACTTCGGTTTACACCGGTTCGACGGGCATGACCGCCATGGTCAACACCTTGTCTGAATACAAGTCGGTGAATGCTGGCTCGGGTGTGTTCGCCAAAGTGAACCAAAACGTGGTGTCTGGCGTGGCCATGACCAACAATGCACAGGTCAGCGGCACCGTGTATGTGAACGGCTTTGCGACGCCGCAAGTCACCACCACGCTCAACAACTTCCGCCAAACGCGTGAAGATGTGGTGCGCGCCATCAACATGATCACCGAGAAAACCGGTGTCAAAGCCGTGGACACCGGCTCCGATGCCCAAGGCATTCAGCTGGTGGCCGCCGACGGCCGCAACATCGAAGTGACCTTTGACACCGTGGGCAACCCCGGCGACTTTGGCGCCGCCATTGGCTTGCGCGAAGGTGTGCAGGCGGGCACGTATTCCTTGGAGTCCAAGGTCGATGCGCCCATTGTGATTGCCACGAGCAGCACGGGGGACTCCACCCGCGCCGGTTTGGCCACGGGTGACTACAGCAAAAACCAGGCGGTGGTGAACACCAGCCCGCGCGCAGTGGTGCAAGCCTCGCAAGCCCAAGTGGAAAGCGTGTTGTTCGCCAACACCGTGACCAATGGCGACACCTACAGCGTGACCCTCAACGGCAAGTTGTTCCAGACCACGGCTGGCGCCAACGCCACGCCCCAATCGGTGCGCAACGACTTGATCGACAAAATCAATGCCGACACCACCGTGGGCGTGAAAGCCTCGGGTGGCAGCAGCAACGGCGAGTTGATCCTGACGGCCCATGTGCCGGGCACCGGTTTCACCATGACCACGGCCAAGAGTGCCACGGCCACGGCGACCGTGACGGTGAACCAGCTCCAGGCCAACCAGCCCGCCCTGAGCAAGCCCCTGACCGCCAACGACTTGGTGCTCAATGGCGTGGCCATTCGCGCCAGCTCGGCCGCCGATGACACCACTTCTTCACTGAACCTCAACACCAGCAGCGACGAGAGCGCCAGCGCCATCGCCATTGCGGCAGCCATCAACGCCAGCACCGCCGAGTCCGGGGTGCGCGCTGTGGCCAACGGGGCGGTGGTCAGTGGGTCCATCGTGGACACCAGCTTGCCCATCCTCACCAAGCCCACCATGCAATCGTTGTTCATCAACGGGGTGGAAGTGAAGGTGGAGTTCGTGCAAAACGAAACCGCAGCCGATCGCAAAACCAAAGTGATCAACGCTGTGAATGTGCTCACCGGCATGCATGGCGTGACCGCTGAGGACAACGGCAACGGCGTGAGCCTCACCAGCGACGGTCGCAACCTGTCGGTGTGGTTTGACTCCAGCGTCAAAGACCTCAAGGCCGCCAACTTTGGCTTGGGCACGGGCAACGAAGTGGCTCAGGTGTCGCGCATCCAGATGGGTGGCGCCACGTTTGCCACCACCGACACCGCTTCGGTCACCATCAATGGCGTGACCATCACCTCGGCGGCTTCGGGCACGGCCACCGCCGACGCCTTGGCTGCTGCCTTGGAAACGGCCATCAATGCCAAGCTCACCTCGGGCGAGATCACCAACATTCTGGTGAACCGCACCAATGGCGTGTTGGAAATCACCTCCAGTGTGCCGGGCAGTGGCTTCACCGTCACGGGTGCGGCGTCCAACTCGGCCACCACCACGGTGAACATTTCGGAAGTCACCGCAAACAGCACCGGCACCTCGAACGTGTCGGGTGTGTTGCACGGCAACGCCAAAACCACCACCGCCGCCACCGTCTATGGCACGGTGCAAATGATTGCCAACGCGCCCAAGCTGCCCAATTTGCCGCAGCCCATTGGCGCCCCGCCTTCAACCACCGAAAGCCTGATGGCCGCGAACCCGCAGCCGTTCACGGTGAAAGTGGGTGCCGATGGTTTTGGTGCCACGGGTAACTTTGCCGCCCTGGGCTTCCACGAAGGCATTTTTGGTGGCCGCTCCAGCGAAGCCATGAACCCCCCGCGCGTGGGCCGACTGGCCTTCCAGGTGGGCGCTTCGGCCAACCAACTCATCACCATCGACCTGGCCGACTTCGGCAAGGACGGCACGATCACGGGCGACATCACCGGTGACGTGGACCAAGACGTGGCCAACCGCACCGTGCGCATCAACAGCGTGGAGGGCGCGAGCAACGTGCTGTCCATGCTGGATGTGACCATGGATCGGGTGAACTCCACCCGTGCCACCATGGGTGCGGTGATGAACCGCCTCGATCACGTGATCAACAACTTGAGCAATGTGTCCATGAACCTGTCGGCCTCGCGCAGCCAGATTCAGGATGCCGATTACGCCGCGGCTTCGACCGATTTGGCCAAGTCGCAGATCATGCAGCAGGCCGCCACGGCGGTTCTGGCCCAAGCCAACACCAGTCAACAAACGGTTCTGAAGTTATTGGGTGGTTAATGAGCAATGAAGCTCCGAATTGCTGGCGATGCCGTTTTTTTGCGGTCAGTTGGGACCCCAAGTGCCCATACGCCTGTCAATTGATGGGGTTTAAATCCAAAATCCTGCCCTGCTTGGAGGTGATCCGGGCAGATGGCTTACCGTGTATGGGTTACCAAGCCAAGCCTGCACCCAAAGCCCAGCCAACGGGGATGTCAGAGCCTGCCAAACCTCACCCAAGCCCTCGGTCTGTCGGTCTGCCGTCGCTGCCCAAGGGGCTGCAGGCCTGAATCGCCTTGTCGATTATTCGTCAGGTGACTAAAAGTGAATACTTAATGAGACTTTCTGTTTAAAAATTGAATTCCATCGGGGATTCAAGAGCTGGCACACCAATTGCATAAGGAATTGACCTTCTTTTTGGGTTGATTCCTGTGAATGCTTCTTCTGCTCCGATTGTTCGTGCCGTTTGGCTGGATCCCATGGGGGATCTCGCAGCCGATGCGCAAGCGCAACTGCTCGCCGCAGGCATCCATGTGACGCCCGTGGACACCTTGGGCCAACTCAGCATGGCGCTGCGAAAGGCGCACGTGCTGGTCATCCGCTTGGGTGACAGCGTCGAGTTGTTGCAAGAAGTCCAGACCTTGATTCATCAGTTGGGTCACAAATCCCCCATCATTTGCCGCGTCGACCGCCGCCACATGGAAGTGACGGTGGACGCCATGCGCCTGGGTGCATTGCATGTGTTGCCCACCGACGAATGGTCAGAGGTGAGCTGGCGCACCGCCGTTGAGCCGCTGGCTCAGCAAGAGGTGGAGCGCACCAAGCCCAGCTTTGTGTTTGCCGATCCGGTGAGCCAGCATTTGTTTGCTTTGGCCCAGCGCGTCGCACAAACCGAAGTCACTGCCTTGCTCGTGGGGCCCACCAGCAATGCAGTGACTTCGGTTTGCGCCACGCGCTGGGCCAAAGCAAACAAATGCTGGCTCACCGGATCGGCAAACACATAGCTGGGCTTGGTGCGCTCCACTTCTTGCTGTGCCAGTGACTCGA
>JBEDFU010000199.1:0-5821 GCA_041174965.1 Pseudomonadota bacterium
CCCCAACCCGGCCCAGGCCCTGAGCGACGGGCCCAATGCCGTCCCCTTGAAACACATGCGCGCATTGCTCGAGAACTTGCAAGCGCTGGACGCGGTGACCAAACGCAACGGCTATTTGGAAGACCAGTTTTCTTTGTGAATTTTTATTAATTGAACCTTTGGAAAGAGTGACATGAGTGCAATTGTGGATATCGTCGGTCGAGAGGTGCTGGACAGCCGTGGCAACCCCACCGTGGAATGCGACGTCTTGTTGGAGTCCGGCACCATGGGCCGCGCCGCCGTTCCCTCGGGCGCGTCCACTGGCAGCCGCGAGGCCATCGAGCTGCGCGACGGCGACCCCAAGCGCTACCTGGGCAAAGGCGTGCTCAAAGCCGTCGAACACATCAACACCGACATCGCCGAAGCGGTGCTGGGCCTGGACGCGAGCGAGCAAGCCTTTTTGGACAAAACCCTGATCGACCTGGATGGCACCGACAACAAAGGCCGCTTGGGTGCGAATGCCATGCTGGCGGTGTCGATGGCCGTGGCCCGTGCCGCCGCCGAAGAGGCTGGCCTGCCCCTGTACCGCTACTTTGGCGGCATGGGCGGCATGCAAATGCCCGTGCCGATGATGAACGTCATCAACGGCGGTGCCCACGCCAACAACAACCTGGACTTGCAAGAGTTCATGATCATCCCCGTCGGCGCCCCCAGCTTTCGCGAAGCCCTGCGCTATGGTGCCGAGGTGTTCCATGCCCTGAAAAAAATCATGCACGACAAAGGCATGAGCGTGGCCGTGGGCGACGAAGGCGGTTTTGCCCCCAACGTGGACAGCCACGAAGCAGCCATCCAAATGATTTTGCAAGCCATCGAAAACGCCGGTTACACAGCGGGTGAACAAATTGCCTTGGGCCTGGACTGCGCCGCCAGCGAGTTTTACAAAGACGGCCTCTACCACCTGAGCGGCGAAGGCCTGCAACTGACCTCGGCCCAATGGACCGACATGATGGCCACCTGGGTCGACAAATACCCCATCATCAGCATCGAAGACGGCATGTCCGAGGGCGACTGGGACGGCTGGAAAATCCTCACCGACCGCTTGGGCAAAAAAGTGCAATTGGTGGGCGACGACTTGTTTGTCACCAACACCAAAATTCTGCAAGAGGGCATCGACAAAGGCGTGGCCAACTCCATCCTGATCAAGATCAACCAAATCGGCACCTTGACCGAAACCTTCGCCGCCATCGAAATGGCCAAGCGCGCGGGCTACACCGCCGTCATCAGCCACCGCTCGGGCGAGACCGAAGACACCACCATCGCCGACATCGCGGTGGGCACCAATGCCGGGCAAATCAAAACCGGTTCCTTGAGCCGCAGCGACCGCCTGGCCAAGTACAACCAGCTGCTGCGCATCGAAGAAGACCTGGGTGAAATCGCCACCTACCCTGGCCGCAAAGCCTTTTACAACCTGCGTTGAGCTGAGAGCCCGCCATGCGCCGCCCCCTGCCCCTGATCTTGATCGGCTTGCTGCTGATCTTGCAGGGCCAGTTGTGGCTGGGCCGGGGCAGCTTGCCCTCGGTGTGGCAACTCGGTCAGCAATTGCAGGTGCAGAAAAAACACAACGACGTGGCGCAACGCACCAACGAGCAACTGGTGAGCGAGTTGCGCGACCTGCGCGAGGGCCTGGAAATGGTCGAAGAACAAGCGCGCAAAGAAATCGGCATGGTCAAACCCAACGAAATTTTTGTGCAAATCGCCAAGTAAACCGACTGCCCCTGCCATGAGCAGCCCCGTTTGGCACCTGGTGTTGGCCGCCGCAGATGGGGCGCTGCTGCAAACCCTGGCCGATCACTTCCGGCCCATCTTGGCGCAAGCCCCCAACGCCCCCGAACTGCTGGCGGTGCAACACCCTGAACAACTCCCGCCCGACATGGGGCCCACATCGGTGGTGCTGCTGGCAGCGGGCCCGCCCTTGGCGCTGGCCCATTGGCGCGAATGGCTGCAGCAGCGCCAATGGCCTTACCAAGTGATATACAGCACCGGCACAGAGGCCAAGGCACAACTGGCCCACGCCTGGGCCACTGACGAACGTTTACAAGGTTTGCCCGGCCTGCGGGCCCGTGAAGAACTGGCGCCCCGATGGCGCGGTGCCTGCGAGCGCTGCGCCGACCCGGGCTGCGAGCACCGCTTGTTCAGCCAATTGCGCGAGCGTTGAACCGCGCGCTTCAGTGCAAAACGGAAGGGCTGTTGGACGGCGCTGCTGGGCTGGGGCCGTCGACAAACAACTGCGCTGCGTCCACCGCGTCGTAGCGATATTGCTGGCCGCAAAACTCACACCCCACCTCAATCTGGCCTTGCTCGGCCACGATGCTGGCGGCCTCCTCGGCGCCCAAGCTGCGAATCATTTGGCTCACCCGCTCGCGGTGGCAACTGCACGCAAAGCGCGGCGCCAATGGCTCAAAGCGGCGCACATCTTCTTGCCAGAACAACCGCCGCAGCAAGGTGTCCACATCCAAGGTGAGCAGCTCTTCGCTTTGCAAAGTCTGCGCCAAGATGGCGATGCGCGCGTAGTCCTCGTTGCGGCCAATCTCGTCCTCATCGGCCGCGCGCGAATGGGCCGACAAATTGCCCAATCCCTGCACCGGCAGGCGCTGGATCAACAAGCCCGCAGCCACCTCGTCATTGGCCGCCAACACCAAGGTGGTGTCGAGCTGTTCGCTTTGTAGCATGTAATGTGCCAGCACATCGCTGAACCGCGACAGCGGTTGGCGCTGGTCGTCAAACAAAGGCACCACCCCTTGGTAGGGCTGCTGACCGGGCAATTTGTCTTTGGGGTCCAGGGTGATGGCGCAACGCGCCTCGTTGTTTTGGTTGACCATCTGCGTCAACCCCGCACCCTCGGGCACGTCCCCGCGCAAGGTGGCCGTGGCGCGCAGGCTCAAATCGGCTTGCACCTCCACCACCGCCAGTTTCACCGGGCCATCGCCCATGATTTGCAGCACCAATGCGCCATTGAATTTGATGTTGGACTGCATCAGTGCCGCCGCTGCGGTCATCTCACCCAGCAAATGCCTGACCGGCGCTGGATAGGCGCCGCTTTGCAGGTTGTTGGCACGGCGGCGCAAAATTTCTTGCCACACATCGGTCAAGCGCACCACCATGCCGCGCACCGGCAGGCCTTCAAAAACGAACTTGTGCAGCTCTGACATCAGCCGATTTTTTTCAAGCCCGCTTTGAAGCGTTTGGCGTTGTCCATGTAGCCCCGCGCAGATTGGCGCAAGCCCTCGATTTGCTCGGGTGTGAGCTCGCGCACCACCTTGGCCGGGCTGCCCATGATCAAGCTGCCCGGGGGAAACTCTTTGCCCTCGGTCACCAGCGATCGCGCGCCCACCAAACAGTTTTTGCCAATCTTGGCGCCATTGAGCACCACCGCGCCAATGCCAATCAAACACTCATCGCCCACGGTGCAGCCGTGCAGCATCACTTGGTGGCCCACCGTCACATGTTTGCCAATCGTCAAAGGCATGCCGACATCGGCGTGCAACACACTGCCGTCTTGGATGTTGCTGCCTTCGCCCACCGAAATGTCGGAGGTGTCGCCCCGGATCACCGCACCAAACCACACGCTGCTGTCAGCGGCCAGCTTGACGCGGCCCATCACCTGTGCGCCCTCAGCGACCCAAGCGCTGGGGTGGATGTCGGGGCTGTCGGCGTCGAGTTGGTAAATGGCCATGGTTCGCTCTTTCTCAGAGATGGGAAATTCATACAATTGTAAGGATGGAATGCCGACAACTCGCTTTGGACGCTTTGTGCCTGCGCGAGCCCGCGGCCAAAGTTGCCGCCGTGCATGACCTGTGGTCGCGCATCAACCATTTAGACCTGCACACCGACACCACCCTCCAGCCCCAGGCACACACCGTGCCGGGGCGGCCCGATCGCCCAGCCTTGCGCTCGGCCAAAGCGGTGCCCACCCGATCTGTCTTCACGCCCCAAGGCATGGCGGCCATGGTGCATGCGGTGTGCCACATCGAGTTCAATGCCATCAACTTGGCCCTGGATGCGGTGTGGCGCTTTGCCGGCATGCCCGCCGCCTATTACCTGGATTGGCTGCGCGTGGCCCACGAAGAAGCCACCCACTTTGGCCTGCTGCAAACCCACTTGCAAGCGCATGGGCACGCCTATGGCGACTTTGATGCCCACGACGGCCTGTGGGCGATGTGCGAAAAAACCGCCGCCGATGTGCTGGCCCGCATGGCCTTGGTGCCGCGCACCCTGGAGGCGCGGGGCTTGGACGCCACGCCCCTGATCCAAGCCAAGTTGCAACGCGCCAACACCCCGCAAGCGCAGGCGGTGGTGGGCATTTTGAACATCATCTTGCGCGACGAAGTCGGCCATGTGGCGATTGGCAACCACTGGTACCGCTGGTTGTGCGCCCAACGCGGGCTCGACCCCGAAGCCCACTACCCCACCCTGGTGGCGCAATATGACGCGCCCCACTTGAAGCCGCCCTTCAACCATGCCGCGCGTTTGCAGGCGGGCTTCAGCGCGCAAGAATTGGCGGCCTTGCACACCACCGCGACCCAAACCCTGCGCACGCCTGCGGCCACATAAGGCCACATCAAAACCACTCAAGCCCACCCACCACCTCAGCCTCAATGCCCCAGCGTGCTGATGTCAAAGCCCCGACAGCGCCGCTGCCCTTGTGCGGCGCGGTGCGCTGTCTACCCGCGCGGGTGGTGCTGGGCGTGCAGGCTTTTGAGCCGCTCGCGCGCCACATGGGTGTAAATGGTGGTGGTGGAAATATCGGCGTGGCCCAATAGCATTTGCACCGCCCGCAAATCAGCGCCGTGGTTGAGCAAATGGGTGGCAAAGGCGTGGCGCAAGGTGTGCGGCGACAAAGGCGAATCGATGCCCGCTTGTAAAGCGTACTTCTTGACCACATACCAAAACATGGTGCGCGTCATGGCGCCTCCAGCCAGGGAGCCGCGCTGGGTGACAAACACCGCGTCGGTGCTGGCGCCGCGCAGCAAGCCGGCGCGGGCTTGCGCCAGGTAGCGGTTGAGCCACTCGCGCGCCACCTCGCCAAACGGCACCAAGCGTTCTTTGTTGCCCTTGCCCAGCACCTTGAGCACGCCCTCGCTCAGCCCCAAGTGGTGCAGCTTGAGGCCCACCAATTCGCTCACCCGCAGACCGCTGGCATACATCAGCTCGAGCATGGCGCGGTCGCGCACGCCCAGGTCGGTATCGCTGTTGGGCGCGGACAGCAAGGCCTCCACCTGGGCTTCGGACAGGCCCTTGGGCACGCGCAAGGGCTGCTTGGCCGACAACATGCGCAAGGTCGGGTCGGCACGGGTGAGGTTTTCGCGCAAGCACCAGCGGTAAAAGCGCTTGAACACCGTCAAGCGCCGGTTGGCGGTGCTGGCGCGGGTTTGGTCGTGGCGGTGGGCAAAGTAGGCCTGCAAATGGGCCTCTAGCACGCTCAGCAAATCCACCCCTTGGGGTTGCAACCACTGGGCGAACAAGGCCAAGTCGCGGCGGTAAGCGGCCAAGGTGTTGGCCGACAAACCTGACTCCAGCCAGAGCGCATCGGCAAATGCGTCAATGCGCTCGGCGTCGACAGGGTGGCTCATGGGTCAAGCCAGCAGCGAAGGGTCTGGGCCTGCGGTGTTGCGGTGCCGCTCACGGCCTGGGGGCATCAGCGTGGTGCGCAGACCGTGCCATGGGCTCAGTCCAAGCTGAGTTTTTGCTGGTCCACCACTTTTTTGTAGACCTCGTACTCGGCCTTCATTTGGGCGGCAAACTGCTCCGGCGTGTTGGCAATGATCAGCGAGCCCGTGTCTTC
>JBEDFU010000200.1:0-7177 GCA_041174965.1 Pseudomonadota bacterium
TTTCGAGTTGCATGAGGGTCATGCGGATCACCACGCTCACTGTGTCAGCCGCACCGCTGATGGCCAAGGCCAGCATGGACAACCAAAAATGGGTGGACAAGGCAAAGAGGATCATGGCGCAACCGAAAATGGCCACCGCGATCAATAAAACATGGCCGACGCGCCGCTTCAAAGGATGGGTGGTCAACCACATGGACGCCGCCAGTGCCCCCAAGGCGGGCGCAGCGCGCAGCAAGCCCAGGCCCCAAGGCCCCACCATCAAAATGTCTTTGGCAAACATCGGCAGCAGCGCGGTGGCCCCGCCCAACAACACAGCAAACAGGTCCAGCGAAATCGCGCCCAGCAGAAGTTTGTTGTGCCACACAAAATGCACCCCTGCCAAAACGGTGCGCAGGGTGGCGGGTTCGCTGGCCACCAAGTGGCGCTGATAGCCCAAGCCCCAAAGCAAAGCACAGGCCAGCAGCAACAAAACCAGTGAGGTGGCATACACCGCGCTGGCGCCCAGCGCAAATATCAAGCCTCCCAATGCGGGGCCAGAGATGATGGCCACTTGCATGCCTGAGGAGTTGAACGCAGTGGCGCGTGCCAGCAATTTTTCGCTGACCAAAGCCGGCATCAAAGCTTGCGAAGCGGGCATTTGAAAAGCCCGCACCGCACCCATCACCACGGCCAGGGCCAAGATGAGTTCTTTGCTGATGGCCTGCTGTTCACTGGCCCCCAACAAGACAGCCGCCACACCAGCTTGCACCAACGAGCAGGCCAAGATGATGTGCAGCCGGTTCAACCGATCGGCCACATGGCCCGCCCACAAGGTGAGCAACAAGGCGGGCACAAATTGGTAAAGCCCGACCAGCCCCAAGTCCCAGGCGCTTTGGGTGGTTTCATACATTTGCCAGCCCAATGCGACCATCATCATTTGATTGGCACAAGTGGTGGTGATGCGGTAGCCCCAGTAGCGCATGAAGCTGCGCTGGGCCCATATGTCTTTGAAAGCGTAGGTATCCACCCGGTCAGCTTACCTTGTTTCTAGCGCGTGTCTGGGTTGACTTGTCGCACCCGTTGCCGGGAGAAGGCGGCAACACCTTCATCGTCAAGGGCCCACTGAAGGGGTGCAGACACCCGGGCCAAGGCTTGGCGCACCCACCAACGTTCGTGCCAACTGGGTTCGGCTTGCCCGAGCAAGGGGTGAACCCACGGGGGCAAGCTGTGGTGGGCGGCGCGCACCACCAACTTCATCAAAGGTTGATAGACGGCTTGGGTGGGATAGTCATTGAGGCGTTGGAGCACATACCGCGTGCGCTCATCACAGCGCAATTCAGGCAGGTAGCTGAGCAAGCGGCGCTCGCAGGCGGCGCGGTGGCTGGGCACGGGGCCTGTGCCCATGGCGCTGCCCAGCACCGCCATTTCTGCGAAGTAGCGGTCTTGCGCATGGGTGTCCAAGGCGGGACGGCCATGCTCGTCATAAGCCCGCATGAAACTGGTGCATTCGGCCAGGTGCACCCAGGCCAGCAGGTGGGGGTCATCGGCGCGGTAGGCCTGGCCGTGGGCATCGACCCCATTCACCTGGCGGTGGATGCGCTTGACCCGTTCCATGGCTTGTTCGGCCATGTCACGCCCGCCAAAGGTGGTGGCTGCGATGAAAAATGCCGTGCGGCCCAGCCGTGCGCCCAAGTCATCGCGAAAGCTGGAATGGTCCCAGACACCCGCCAAAGCGCGGGGGTGCAAGGCTTGAACGATCAACGACGCAATGCCACCCACCATCATGGCCATGAAATGGGCATGCACCTGCCAGGCGCTGCTGTCTGGCCCCAACAGGCCAGGGTCGCCAGCGGGCTGCAAAAACACATCGGGCCGTTGACGGGTGTGGGTCATGTCCCGCACCTGTTGTGCGATGCGCTGTTTGACGGTGTTCATGGTGAGGGCTGGCGTGATCGGGTCTTGGGCGCACCGATAAAGGCTTTGGGCATATAAGGCGTTGCGAGCATAGTCTGAATGCGTTCGGCCAGTCTGCGCAGTGCCAGATCACCCATGCTGGGGTATGCTTTCACCCCGTGAAAATCACGCACGCATTCATCCTGCTGTACTTCGTGTTCTTG
The DNA here is from genome assembly GCA_041174965.1 of Pseudomonadota bacterium. GTDB lineage: Bacteria > Pseudomonadota > Gammaproteobacteria > Burkholderiales > Burkholderiaceae_C > Limnohabitans. Next base: position 2,097 of record JBEDFU010000200.1, read on the forward strand.
TTGGCCACCCTGTGGTGGGGGCCGCGCTTCATTCAGGGACCTTGGATTTTTTTGCTGCGGGCTTTTTTCCCCAACTGGAAATTTTTTCATGCGGTGGGCGACGAGCCCCGCCTGTATGTGCGCTGTGGCGAGCCCACTGGAACCCCAAGGGGGCTGGATCCAGGGTTGGCCTGGCACCTGATTTATCCGCGCCGGCGCCGGACTCTTTGGGGCTGGGTGCACAACCCGGATGTGAACTTGGCTTTGTCCCAGCAAAACCTGGTCGACCATTTGGCCCACGATCTGAATCACTTGCCCGAACAGTCTGATCCCCGCGACTTGGTGGCCTACCGCTTGGTTCAGGCCTTGGTGCGGGAGGCTTGCGTGCAACAGTTGGGGGCCCAAGCCGGCCAAGTTTTTGAATTTGAAATCCGCTTGGAGCGCTCTGATACCGCAGGGGTGGTGGCGTCCCATACCTTGATGCAGGCGCCAGCGGCGGCGGTTTGAGGCGGCACAGTCAATGGGTCAGGCATTGGACTTGGGGTTGGCGGTGCGGTGCTTGGAATGGCTGCTGGCCTGGAGCCTGGGCATCCAAACCTTGGAGTTTTTGCGCATCCACCGCTCGGGCGTGGTGGAGCGCATTTGGCATTGGCCCGATCAAAAAGACGATGTGCCCGACCGCCCAAGATGGCTGAAGGCCTTATTGGGCCATTTGTTTCAGCCCCCCGTTCACCAAGCCCACCTGTGGTTGCGCCTGGCCGTGTTGGGCCACATGGCTTGGAATGGGTCTCAAGCCTGGCATTTTTTGTTTTTGTTTTTGAGCGCCGTCGTGGTGTTGATCCGCTGGCGCGGCGCCTTCAATGGTGGCAGTGATTTCATGACCCTGGTGGTCTTGAGCGGTGGCTTGCTCGCCCATGGCGTCGGCTTTTGGGCGCACCCCACCTTGGGCTGGCAAGCTGGGCTTTGGTACATCTGCATCCATGCCATCAGCTCGTATTTCATGTCAGGCTGGGTCAAACTCAAGCATGCACCCTGGAGAAGTGGGCAGGCGCTCACCATCTTCCTTGGCAACGCCATCCATGGCCCTTTGCCGGCCCGCAGTCTCTTTAAAAAGCCCTGGTTGGCTCGGCTGAGCGCTTGGGCCTTCATCCTGTGGGAGTGCGCCTTTCCCTTGGCCTTGGCAGGGCCTGTACCGGCCCAGATCATGTGCTTTTTGGCAGGTATTTTCCATTTTTTAGTTTTTTGGCATTTCGGTCTGAACCGTTTCTTTTGGGCTTGGGTGACGTGTTTCCCAGCCGTTATTTACTGCTCAGACTGGAAAATGGGTATTTAAGTGTTAAATTAATGGGGTTTGTTGAGCTGTCCATTGGCTGAAAACCCTGAGTTTTAATGTGTTCAAGCCTTGGCGCCAGCGGTCGATCAGTATTAAACTGCCCCTCCCAGGTTTCAGGTCTCTTCCATGCAATTCATGTGGGTATCCGGCCCGACCGGTACCGTCCGATCCATTTCCATCACAGCGCGCAAGGTCATCATGGCCACGGCGGGCTTGTCTGTGGCCTTGATGCTGGTGGGATTTGTCATGTACTTTGTGGGTTTCCGCATCGCCGTGGAGTTCAGCCCTGACCTGGCTCGCAGCATGGGCGGCGTCACCACCGAGGCCGAGCAACAGCGCATGGAAGCGGTTTACCGTGAGCGTTTGGATCAGTTGCGCCAGAACCTGCACACCACGTCCCAAGAAATCAAGCAGCTCGAAAGCCTGAAAAACCGCTTCATGGAGTTGGCCACCCCCACCCAGTTGCGTGACCGTTTTCTGAATGGCAAGAAAGACGAGGCCCGTGGTGGCCCATTGTTGCCCACCCCCTTGCGCAATCTGTTTTTCCGCCAAACCCTGGACCAAGAGCTCAACGGCACCATGCAAGACCTGATGCGTTTGGATGCCACCGTGCGCGAGTTGCGCCAAGACTGGACCCAGCACCTGGAGTGGCTGCATTCCTTGCCCACAGGTTTGCCCATTCAGGGCGAATTCCGGGTCTCCAGCGGTTTTGGCATCCGCAACGACCCCTTCACCGGTTTGTTGGCCATGCACGAGGGTTTGGACTTCACCGCGCCCACCGGCACACCGGTGGTGGCGGTGGCACCCGGCACCGTCACCCGTTCCAGCTTTGAGGGCAGCTATGGCCAGGTCATCGAGGTCTCCCATGCCGAAGGCTTCATGACCCGCTACGCCCATTTGAGCCGCCGCCGGGTGGTGGAAGGCCAAGTGGTCGAACGCGGCACCCAACTGGGCGACGTGGGCAGCACGGGCCGATCGACCGGGCCGCACCTCCATTACGAGGTGTTTCGCAAGGACCGCCCCCTCAACCCCCTGCAAGTGTTGCCCCTCGGCTCGAGCTGATGGGTTGGCTTGTGCCAGAGATTGACCGCCATGTTTGAAAAGCTCAAAGACAAATCGATGATGTCCTCGCAGGAGCGGTTTGACACCATCATTGGCCGCACCACCCAAATTTATGGCCGACTGGTGCTGCTCGACAGCGTGCGCATCGACGGCAAGGTTGAAGGCAATATCGAGACCACCAAAGAAAACAAAGTCACCGTGGCGATTGGCCCCACCGGCGAGGTGTCTGGGGACATCACGGCGCACCGGGTGATGGTGGCCGGCAAGGTCGAAGGCAATATTTACGCCTCCGAGCGCGTCGAGTTTCACAAAGATTCAGTGGTTCATGGCGATATCTCTTACGGCTCCATCGCTGTCGAGCACGGCGCACGTTTATTGGGCTTGGTGATCCAAACCCCGAGTGGTGGCAGCAACAGTACTGCCGAAGCCGACAGCGTGATCCGCACGGCGCAAATCGGCAAGTCTTAAGCGCTCAAAGCCTGCCAAGCACACCTCCCCAGGTGATGTATCGAGTCGGCGCAAGCCCAACTGCTGCCGGGACACGGCGGCATCCCACTGATGTTTCAAGAGGACCCAGGCATGACCACCCCCAAACATGACGCCGACTGGTACGACCGCATGTACAACAACCGGGCCATGGTGCCCGACTTTGGCCAGTACTTTGAGCGCTGGGTGCGTGATTCGGCGCTGGCACGCGGCCAGGCTTGCTCCACCAGCGTGCCCTACGGCGCCCACAGCAGCGAAACCCTGGACATCTTCCCTGCGGAAAGCGCCGATGCACCGGTGTTGGTCTTCATCCATGGCGGCTACTGGCGCTTTTTGGACAAGTTTGATCACTCCTTTGTGGCCCCGCCGTTCCAAAAAGCAGGTTGCACGGTGGTCGTGCCCAATTACGCCTTGTGCCCGGCGGTGACCGTGCCCGACATCGCCATGCAAATGGTGCGCGCCCTGGCCTGGGTGTGGCGCCACATCGCTGAATATGGCGGCGACCCGCGCCGCATCACCGTGGCCGGGCACTCTGCCGGCGGGCATCTGGCCGCCATGTTGATGGCCTGTCAATGGCCGGTGTTCGCCCCCGACTTGCCCGCCGATGTGGTGCACAACGCCTTGTCCATCTCGGGTTTGCATGAGCTCGAGTCGATACGCCGCTCGCCGATGTTGCAGTCGGGCCTGTTGCTCACCGATGACCATGTGCTCAACGCCAGCCCCGCCTGGATGCCCGCGCCAGCGCGTGGCGAACTGATGTGCGTGGTGGGCGGTGATGAAAGCCAAGAGTTTTTGCGCCAAAACGCCTTGATGCAACAAGCCTGGGGTGTCAAGCGCGTGCCCAAGGCCTTGGCCATGCCAGGGCGTCAGCACTTCTCCATGCTCGATGCCTTGTGTGAGCCCACCCATGCGGTTCACCGCATGGCCTGCGATTTATTGGGCGTGCGACCCAGCGCCGCTTAAGGGCTGGCGGGTGCAACGGCCAGCGCCGCGCCTTGGCTGTGCTGGGCGAGCCCTCCCAAGGCGCAAAAAAAACCACCGCAAGGTGGCTTTTTTCATGGGGCCAAGTCCAGCTCACATCAGCAGGTGCTCGCCAGCGTTGTCGCCGCCCAAAATCACGTAATTGACCTTGCGCACGTCCATCAGCTTTTTGCCACCCGCATAAGAGATGGAGCTTTGCACGTCCTCTTGCATTTCGCGCAAGGTGTCGGCCAGCTTGCCCTTGATGGGTTCGAGGATGCGCTTGCCTTCCACGTGCTTGTATTCGCCCTTGTTGAAGTCGGAGGCCGAGCCGTAATACTCTTTGTACAGCTTGCCATCAACCTCCACCGTTTGGCCCGGTGATTCTTCGTGACCGGCCAGCATCGAGCCAATCATCACCATGGTGGCGCCAAACCGAACACTCTTGGCGATGTCGCCATGCTCGCGGATGCCGCCGTCGGCGATGATGGGTTTGGTCGCCACCCGAGCGCACCACTTGAGGGCGGACAACTGCCAGCCGCCGGTGCCAAAGCCGGTTTTGCTCTTGGTGATGCACACCTTGCCAGGGCCAATCCCGACCTTGGTGGCGTCTGCGCCCCAGTTTTCCAAATCGATCACTGCCTCGGGGGTGCCCACATTGCCGGCAATGATGAAAGAGCCCGGCAGGTGTTGCTTGAGATGCGCAATCATGTGTTGAACGCTGTCGGCGTGGCCGTGGGCAATGTCAATGGTGATGAAGTCCGGCACCAAACCCTCAGACACCAACTGGGCCACGGTGTCGCGGTCGGCTTGTTTGACACCCAAAGAGATCGAGGCGTACAGCCCCTTGGATTTGAAGTCGCGCACAAAAGCCACATTGTCCAAATCAAAGCGGTGCATCACATAAAAGTAACCGTGTTGGGCCAGCCATTCGCAAATGGTCTCGTTGACCACGGTTTTCATGTTGGCCGGCACCACCGGCAGGCGGAACGTGTGTTGACCCAGGGTGATGCTGGTGTCGCATTCAGATCGGCTTTCCACGCGGCATTTGCGCGGCAGCAGCAAGATGTTGTCGTAGTCGAAAATTTCCATGGTCCAAGCTCCAGAACAAAACGGATGGTGAGCGCTTGGCTTGGCACCGGTTGCTGGCTGGACCTGGCACGGCTGGCGGGCGATCCAAAAAGAAACCGGGCACAAGAATCTTGGGCCCGGTGGCCACCGGGCCCAAGATTCTTGTGCCCGGTTTCTTTTTGGATCGCCC
>JBEDFU010000201.1:0-8755 GCA_041174965.1 Pseudomonadota bacterium
ATCCCATGACCTCCACCCCCCTACCCCGCCCCTACAAGTATTACGACTTCATCGTGGTGGCGTTTGTCTGTGTGCTGCTGTGCTCTAACTTGATTGGACCGGGCAAAGCCGCACAAATTGAGCTGCCTTTGCTGGGCACCGTGGTTTTTGGCGCTGGGGTGCTGTTTTTTCCCATTGCCTATTTGTTTGGCGACATCCTCACCGAGGTGTATGGCTACGCCCATGACCGCCGTGCCGTGTGGTGTGGCTTTGGCGCTTTGTTGTTCGCAGCCTTCATGTCGGGGGTGGTGCTGAATTTACCGGCCGCACCGGGCAGTTACAACGAGCAATTGCAGCAGGGTTTGAACATGGTGTTTGGCAACACCTGGCGCATCGTGGCGGGCTCCATCGTGGCTTTTTGGGTGGGCAGCATGGTCAACAGTTTTGTGATGGCCAAGATGAAGATCTGGACCCAAGGACGCCACCTCTGGGCCCGCACCATTGGCTCCACCGCCGTGGGAGAGTTGTTCGACTCATCCCTTTTTTATGTGATTGCTTTTTACGGCATTTGGCCCACCGAGCAGGTGGTGGCCGTGGCCATCGCGCAGTATTTCCTCAAAACCGGTTGGGAAGTGCTGGCCACTCCCCTGACCTATCAAGTGGTGGGCTGGCTCAAGCGCAAAGAAAACGAAGACCACTACGACCGCGACACCGACTTCTCACCCTTTCGCGTCAAGGTTTGAAGCGGCTTTAGGCACCAGGGCTTGCAGCCGCTGACTGTTTCGTTGATTGTTTGGCTTGCAGCTGCTTGACCGCCATGCTCTCCAAGTAACGCCGCAGCCGCGACAAACCCACATCGTGCTCGTACAAATGCTCACGATCGCGGGCATCGGGCTCCATTTGTTCCAACATGACCCGGTCTTGCTCCAGCACACGCCAATGGCGCGCCTCTAAACGGTTGCGGTACAAAAACCGCCAAGCGCTGCGCTGCCAACCACTGACCTTGCGGCATCGCCAAAAAAAGACGGCGGCCAAACGCGGGTTGATCGGTGTGACAAAACCCACGATGATGAAATTGCCACCGGGACCACCCGTTTTGGGATAGGGTATTTCCAAGCGCATCCAATGCGCGCCGGTGTCGCCCCATTCGGTCCAATCAAAATTGACATCGCGCTGGCCTTCTTTTTCAAACACAAAGCCATGTTCGGTGCGCCGCAGTTGAAATTTGGCGCTGATGTCGCCTTCGGCCATGGAATGGGATTGCTTGTGCAAAAAGCTGCCATGCATCGGGTCCATGACGTTCTCTAAGGCATAACGGTAATCGCACTGCCACTCGTTGTAGCAAAGAAAATGCGAATGGTCTGCGCTGGTCAGTTCATCGGGCACTTTCAAGGGTGGCGGCTGATCCACATGGGTCACGCTGTTGTACAACCAGATCGCGCCATGGGCTTCTTGGACATGAAAAGCGCGTGCCGCACGCGAACCCTCGAGCGTGCAACCTGGGCTGGCGGGCACCTTGGTCACCATGCCATCACAGCGCACCTCGATGCCGTGATAAGGGCATGCCAGGCGGTCGCCCAAGACCACGCCCATCGACAAAGGCGCACCCCGGTGCGGGCAATGGTCTTCCAAGGCGTGCACCTGTCCCGCATGGTCGCGCCACAAGGCCAGCTTATGCCCCAAGCGGCGCAAGGACAGGGGGTTGTCTTTCAAAAAATGCGACGGGCACAAGGGATACCACAGGTCTTCCAGACCGCGTTCCAAGAGTTGCTGCACATCATGTGTTGGTGTATCGGCCATGCTCATGCCCCCAGTTTGTGAATTTCGACTTCAAACGTTTGCTCGGTCCACGGTTGACCGTTGGGGCCCAGCGGGCCACTTTGGTTCAGGTAAGCCACCAAAGGCGCCAACTCGGTGATGCCCGCCGAAAACGCCCGCTCGAGCGCGTCGCCCAACAAATCTTCAAAAGGTGTGGGTGGGCGCTGCTGGGCTTGATTCGGTTGCAAAAATCGTGTGGGTTGGATCGGGATCATGCTTTTTTCTCCGTCAAAAATCCGTCGCCGGCTGCACTTTGCGGCTGGCGGCGGGTGTGGCCATCAATGCCCCCATCGATGGCCCATTCGGCAAACACAGTGGGGCCGGGCGTGAACTCGCGGGGCTGCCAGGCCGGTGTGAGGTGGTCTTCGTCGGCGTTGTATTCAATCAAGCCGCCACAAGGGTTTTCAAAATACCAAAAATAAGCCGATGAGACCGGATGTCGCCCCGGGCCAAGCTGGGTTTTCCAGCCACAGCGCCCCATGTGCAGACCACCGCCAAACACCTCATGGATGTCACGCACGGTGAAGGCCACATGGTTAAGCCCCATTGCTTTGCCAGGCACCTGCAACAAAAACACATCATGATGTCCCGCTTGAGGCGCACAGCGCATGAACACACCCCGCCCGGGGTAGCGGTCCGAGGTCACAAAGCCCAAGGCCTGGTAAAAATCTTCGGCGGCTTGTAAGCGATCGGTGAACAACACCACATGGCCAATGTCCACCGGCGTGGCGCGCTCGTAGACCGGTGAGGCCTGATCAACGCGGCGGATGTCCCCATAGGCATTGGCCGCTGCGCCGCGCACGTCCACCGTTCGCTTGATGCTCAACGCAAAAACTTGGCGCAAACCGTGCGGGTCCAGACACGACAGCTGGGCATCTGGACTCACCCCTGCGGCGTCCACGCCCTGGCTTTGAAAGCCCGGCATGGCCTGGAGTTGCCCGTGCAACTGCTGCAAGCTGGCGGTGTCACTGACCCCCCACTGCACTTCACGCAAAGTGTTCCCGGTCTCGATGGCGGGGCCCAAGTTGGGGTCGTTGACGGCGCGCACAGACACCTGGGCGCCATTCATGGTTTCCCAAGTTGGGCTTGATGTCCCGGTTGACAACTCGTGCAAGCCCCAGTCGCCGTAAAAGCGACGCACCCGCGCCCACTGTTCGGGCGTGTCTTCGATGCCATAAGTGATGCGGTCAATGCCTTCGATCATGTCAGTCCTTGGGTGTGCGCAGCTTATGCTAAACCGTCATGGCCGCGCCGCGGTGGTGCAAGTAGCGCAAAGCAGACAACACCGTCAGCATGGAGGTTTTGGGGTTGTCGGGCAAGGGTTGGCCACGCATGGTCAGCTGCATGTGGCCAAAGGCCCCGCGCACATCGATTTCATGGATGTTTTCAGTGACGTTCGGGTCGGCGATCAAGCGCGCGCGGGTGGCTTGCAGCCCCAAACCCGCCAAAGCGATGGTGGCGGCGACATTGGCATTTTTCGGGTACTTCATGGCCACTTCGGCGGCACTGCCTTCAATCAGCACCGTGGCTTCGCGCAAGCTGTCGAGTGACACCACCGACTCGGCGGCACTGCCGCGCCAACCTTGCGGCGGTTTGCGCCCGGTGTAGGTGACTTCACTGAGGCCGCCCCAGCGCGCAGCGGCAATGGCGTCGATGCCGCCAATGGCCCCGCTGAGCACATGCACCTGGGTCTGCCCCAGGCGCGCCGCGTCTTCAACCTGCTGTGCCAAGCCGGGTGTGGCCAAGGCACCGATGGACAACAACGCACATTCAACGCCCCGTTGCAAGGCGGGCAACACATGTTGCTCAATGGCGCTGTGGCCAGCGCACTCGAGCACCCATTGCGCATCGGATGGCACCTCGGTCACCACCTGCACCGATGGCCCCAACCACTGGCGCGCCGCTTCGACAGACCGCGGTGTGACCACCACATGGCGCAGAGAAAACTCAGGCCAATCGCGGGTGCGCTGCACGATGGCGCGACCAATCGCGCCCAAACCGATCAAGGTCAAACCCGTGGGTTGGCTCATGCGGCTTCCTTGCGGGGCGGGCCCGCAAATTTGGTGGCAAACGGCCCCCACGTGTTCATGTCCACCTCGACCATCACCGGCCCTTCGTGGGCCATGGCCTGTTCAAAAACAGCGTCACAGTCTTGCGGCTGAGAAAGCAAAAAGTGCGGGATCTTCAAGCTGGCACACAGCAGCGAGAAATCGGGCGTGCACAAATCAACATAGCAACGCCGGCCACCATACATCGCGTCTTGGATGTTTTGGATCACGCCATAGCGCTGATCGTTCATCACCAGCACCACGATTTGCGCGTTTTCTTGTTGGGCACAAGCCAACTCGCCGGGGTTGAGCATCAAGCCACCATCGCCCACCAGGGCCAGGGTTTTGCGCCCCAACTGGTGCGCCTGAGCCGAAAGCGCAGCACCGATGCCCATGGCCAAGCCTTGACCAATGCCCCCACCCAATGCGTGCACGCCTGCCCGTGAGTCGTTCAACCACAAACTGCGATTGCCCCACATGCTGTTGGACAGGGTGATGTCGCGCACCCACCAAAAGCCTTGGGATTGGCGCTGCTGCCATCGGTTCAAACTGTCTTTGAGGGCCACATAAGGGCCCAGGCTGGCGTCGACCATGGCCTCGGCGGCTTGGCGCGCTTGGGCCACAGCCTGCGGCCAGTTGGCATCGGTGCGCATGCGGCCTTGCAAACGATCGGCCAATGCGTGAAGGGCCAGGCTGGCATCGGCATGCAAAAAAAGTTCGCTGCTGTAGGCGCGTTGATCGGCCAAGGGGTTGGCATCGATGCGGTAGCGCTGGTGGGGCAATTGCAATTTGTAGTTCAGGGTTTCGTTGCTGCGCAAACGCGAACCCACCACCAGCATGGCATCGACGGTTTGATACAGGACCTCGACCGGCTTTTGCACATTGAAAGCACCCAAGCTCATGGGGTGCTGCTCGGGCACAACGCCACGGCCTTGCACCGATGTGACCACGGCCCAACCCATGTCGATCAAACGTTGCACCGCCGCACTCGCATGGCGGGCACCCCCGCCCAGCCACAACAAGGGGCGTTGCGCGGATTGCAACTGTGCCGCCAGCGCATCGAGTTGTGCCGCGCTGGGGGGCAACGGCGCCAAAGGCAACGGCGCCACATCAGCGGGCAGGTCCAACAACTGGGCTTGCACATCGATGGGGATTTCAATGCTGACCGGTCCACACGGTGGGGTGTGGGCCAAACGGTGCGCCTCACGCAGAATGCTCAAAGCGCTTTGGGCATCGCGGATGCGAAACGCCGCTTTGCTCACCGCCGAGAGCATGGCCAATTGCGCCGGCGCTTCATGGATGTAGCCCCAATCGCGGTCCACATACTGAGATTCAATTTGACCGGTCAAATGCAGCATGGGCGTGCCTGCGGTCAAGGCCTCCACCAAGGCCCCTGCGGCATTGCCTGCGCCCGTGCCTGTGCTGGTGATGCAAACGCCCCAGGTGGCACTGACACGCGCTGCGGCATCGGCCATGTTGCACGCACCCGCTTCGCCACGGGCGGACACAAAACGCACCTGCCCACGTTGGTGCATAGCGTCCAGGATGGGCATGTTGTGGATGGAGATCACGCCGTAAGCGGTTTTGACCCCGCTGGCTTCAAGGAACCGAACGGCCAGCTCACCCACGGTGATGCGTTGGGCGATATCTACAGGTGGGCGGTTCATCGGCTTCATGCGGCAATGCGGTTGAGGCTGCGCGACGGGGGCACAGCTGGGTGGACCCGGGTGTGGGCTTGAAACGTGGGGTCGATGTGGCTGACGCGCTGGCTCAGTTGGGCAGCGGCGTGTTGCACTTCTTGCACCACGCCCGGTAAATCTTGGGGCTCAATGCGTTGGCTGGGAATGGTCACGCTCACTGCGGCGACCACTTGATTCAATTCATTGGTGACCGGGGCCACCACGGTGGAGATGCCCGACTCAAACCCACCTTGGCTGGTGCCGTAGCCCTGGGCCTTGTCGCGTTCGATCATCTTGAGCAATTGGCTGCGGGTGGTGGGCGTTTGTGCCGTGTATTCGGGCAAGGGCTCTTGGGGATAAAGCGCTTTCAACTCAGTCAAACCCAAGTGCCCCATCAAAACGCGGCCCAGCACCGTGGCATGTGCAGGCAAGCGGGCCCCCACTTGGATGGAGTGGAACAAGGCGTTGCGCCCAGGTGACTTGACCACAAACACCACCTCGGTGCCTTCGCGCAAGACCAAATGCGATGAATACCCGGTGCGCTCGCACAAGGCGGCGATCACGGGACGCGCCTGCTCGGCCATTTCCATCGAGGCAATGGTTTCAAAACCCAAACGCAACACACCCAACCCCAGCCGGTAGGTGACCCCATCGGCGGCGCGCTCGACAAAACCCATTTGTTCCAGGGTGTAGAGCATGCGAAACACCGAGGCCCGCGGCATGTCGAGTTTGCGCGCCAGCGCCGCACTGGTGTGGGCCGGCTCATCGCGGGTGAACTGCTGCATCAATTGCAAGCCCCTTTGCAAAGCGGGCACGATGTAACGATCAGACTCGCTCATGCCAACTCGCTCGTCGTGGTGAACAACAAATCATTGACACGCTCGGCAGCCTCCAGCGGACAAGCATGTCCCACCTCGCCCAACAAATGAAAGGGCAAGCCCAAGCGGGCCGCCAACTCGGCACAGCCTTGGGCCGGGGTGATGCGATCCACCTGACCGCAGGCGACATCCACTGGACAAGCCAACCCAGTCAGATAGCTGGCCAAGTCGTCCCCTGCCAGCATCTGGCTGGCTTGTGTGTATCCGGCTGGAATGACCTGCGCCATGGTGTGCTCCACCCAAGCCAATTGTTCTGCGCTGGCCGCAGGCGACAGCATGGCACTGGCACGCTGCGCGGCCATGCCCGCAGGGCCCAGGGTTTGAAGCTTGTCCAAACGCTCATGCAATTTGCGCTCGCGCACTTGGGGGTCTGCCAAGCCGTAACCGGCAGCAGGGGCCAACAGCCACAGGTGCTTGACCCGCTCAGGCTGGGCTTTGGCGGCGGCACTGGCCATCAAACAACCCAGCGAATGGCCGACCAAATGCACCTGCTGGCAACCCAGCGCATCCAACCACGCCCAAACACGCGCCGCGTAATCGCTGGCCTTGGGTTGCGCGGGTTTCACGGGCGTGCTTTGGCCATAGCCCGGTGCGTCCCATGCCAAGATGCGCACGCCCGATTGCTGAGCGGCTTGCAATTGGGCCAACCAACTGCCAGACGCCGAACCAATGCCGTGCAACAACACCCACAAAGGCTGGCCTTCACTGCCGGCACTGCGATAAGCCACCTCGCCCAAAGGCGTCGCGATGCTTTGCAGCGGGAAGTCTTGGATGCGCTCAGACAAAGACATGGGGACAGCCCATCAAGCTTTGTTCAAGTTGCGCTTGATCGCCGCCAAGGGCGAGTCCGGTGGGTACACCGGCGTGATGGGCTTGGGTGAACCCAGCATCACACACATCAGCGCATCCTCTTCGCCCACGTTGATTTCTTCACGATAAACACCCGGGGGCACGGAAATCAAGTCGCGCTCTTTGAGCACCGACTCCCAGCGCTCGCCGTCTTTTTCGCAAATCACCTTCATGGTGCCGCGCAGCAAGAAAAATATCTCTTCCACGTCGTAGTGGATGTGCGATGGCCCTTCGTGACCGGCCGGGATGATCATGGTCGAAAAAGTGAAGTGGCCACACGGCACGGTGTTGTTGTCGCTGGATACGCCGGTTCCGCCCGTGCCGACATAGCGCATTTGGGCTCGGCGGTATTTGGGGTCGAAGTCGGCTTGAAACTTCAAGGCATCCCAGTCATAGCGACGGGTTTCGAAACGCGCCACGCGCGACGCCATCCATTGCTCGAACGACTGACCCGGCTGACGCATCATGCTGGCCTGGATGTCGGCTTCGGCGGGGATGTTGGCATTGAGCAAGCCGCGTTCATTGAACACGGGTTGATTGGTCGCAGTGTGCTGTTGTGACATGGTGTGGTTCTCCTGATTCAACAATCAATTCATGACAAAGCCGCCATTGACCGGCAGCAGCTGACCGGTGATGAAACCACTGCCAGTGCCGAGTAAAAACAGCAGCGCAGCGGTCAAGTCTTCGGGCACTTGGGGCCGTTGCAAGGCCCGGCCTTTGAGGTACAGATCGTGGCGATGCGCAGGGACATAGGCGGTGGCTTCCACCAAGGTGAGGCCTGGGGCCATGGCATTCACCGTGATCCCATCGGGCCCCAACTCACGGGCCATGGAACGGGTCATGGCCATCACCGCACCTTTGCTGGCGACATAGGCCATCAAGCGGGGCGCACCCCACAATGCCGTGTCAGAGGCGATGTTGACCACGCGCCCGGTGGTGCTGGCCTTGAGGTGGGGGTGCGCGGCCACCGTGGCCAACCACGGCCCACGCACATTCACCGCCATCACCTGATCCCAGGTGTCAATGGCGATGTCTTGCATGTCTTTGCCGCCACTGTTGGTGATGGCGGCGTTGTTGACCAAGCCATCCAAACCCCCCAGCCATTCAGCAGCCTGATCCACACCCTGGCGCACCGCTTCGGGCTTGGCCATGTCCATCGACAGGTAATGGGCATCGGGCCCCAACTGCTGGGCCAGTGCCTGACCTGTGGCGTCCAATATGTCTGTGATGACCACCCGAGCGCCTGCCTGCACCAAGGCAGCGACAAAAGCCGCGCCCAAGCCGCGCGCTCCGCCAGTGACCAGCACCCGGCGGCCATGCATCGCGTCTTGGTGGTCAACTGCGTTCATGTGCTTTTTCTTTCGGCGCTGGGCAGGTAATGCAAGACCCGGTTTTCGGCGATCACCACCGCGTAATAGGCCAAGATGCCAATCACCGTCAAGGCCCCGATCACCACAAAAACACCAGCGGTATTGCCCTGGCCTTCGAAGAAGACCAGCAAATA
>JBEDFU010000202.1:0-2573 GCA_041174965.1 Pseudomonadota bacterium
AGACCGCCCCCTGCCCGGCAAACCCGCCGGCCAAGGCTTTACCCACCAAGTGGGCGACGCGGTGCACATCTCCACCCCGCGCCTGGGTTGCCTGAGCAACCGCGTCAACACCAGCGACCAAGTGCGCCCATGGACCTACGGGCTGGGCCAACTCATGCGCGATCTGGCCCAGCGCCTGCCGCACGCCTGATGGCCCATGGCTTGAACGTTTGGCCCGGCGCACCTGAACGGGGCCGTGGTCGGTGGCCAACACAAGCAACCTGGAAGCGTCAGGCCCAGGACGCGCCATTACACTCTCGCCTTTTGCAACGATCCCACAAGGAAACCCATGATCACCAACCCTTCCGGCCTGCAATACACCGATGACCACGTGGGCGAAGGCGCCCAGGCCAAATCCGGCGACGATGTCACGGTCCACTACACCGGTTGGTTATTCGCCGACGGCGAGCGCGGCGCCAAGTTCGACTCGAGCAAAGACCGCAACGACCCGTTTGAGTTTTCGCTGGGCGCGGGCATGGTGATCCGTGGTTGGGACGAAGGCGTGGCCGGCATGCACATTGGCGGCAAGCGCACGCTGCGCATCCCGCCCGACATGGGCTATGGCGCGCGCGGCGCCGGCGGGGTGATCCCGCCCAACGCCACCTTGGAGTTTGAGGTGGAATTGCTCGCCATCGGCTGACTACGCCCCCCAATGCTCAACGGGTCCTGGGCCATGACCCATGGCCTGCATGTGCCTGGGCCCATGCGGGCTGACCCCGCCAGCCGGTCAGCCTGCACCATGCACCAAGCCGGTGCCTTTCAGCGACAAATACCAAATCACGCAGCCCTGCTTGAAAAAGGGTTTCTTGCCCCCATGTGAACGCAATCCCTTGATTGAATTTGTTTTTTTGCGAGATCAACCATGTCCGATCCCCAGCCCAACCCGGCCGCCGCAGCGCAACCAGCCCAGCCCGTGGCGGACGATGGCCAAGCCCACCCAGCGGCTGCCCCTTTGCCGGAGAGCCCAGTGGAAGACCCGATGAGCGTCTTGCAAGCCGAATTGGCCCTGGTCAAAGCCCAAAACACCGACTTGGCCGACCAGTTTTTGCGCGCCAAGGCCGAGGTCGAAAACGCCCGCCGCCGCGCCGACGAAGAGGTGTCCAAAGCGCGCAAGTTCGCGGTCGAGTCGTTTGCCGAAAGCCTGTTGCCCGTGGCCGACAGCCTGACCGCTGGTTTGGCCATTGCCGATGCCAGCGCCGATCAATTGCGCGAAGGCTCGGAGGCCACACTGCGCCAGCTCAAAAGCGCCTTGGAGCGCCACAAAGTGATCGAAATCAACCCCGAAGCCGGGGCCAAGTTCGACCCGCACCAGCACCAAGCCATCTCGGTGGTGCCTGCTGAGCAAGAGCCCAACACCGTGGTCATGGTCTTGCAAAAAGGCTATTTGATCGCCGAGCGGGTGCTGCGCCCGGCCTTGGTCACCGTCACCGCACCCAAGTGATCCACCCACTGGGCACTTGAAATCCACCGACTTATCCACAGTTATTCAACATCGTTTCACACAGACCCCGGGCGTCAAACCCGCCGGTCCAACAGGAGTTAAAAATGGGAAGAATCATTGGCATTGACCTCGGCACCACCAATTCATGCGTGGCCATCATGGAAGGCAACACCACCAAGGTGATTGAAAACGCCGAAGGTGCACGCACCACGCCGTCCATCATTGCGTACCAAGAAGACGGCGAAATTTTGGTCGGCGCGTCCGCCAAACGCCAAGCGGTGACCAACCCACGCAACACCTTGTACGCCGTTAAGCGCCTGATCGGTCGCAAGTTCGACGAAAAAGAAGTTCAAAAAGACATCAACCTGATGCCTTACACCATCGCCAAAGCCGACAACGGCGACGCATGGGTGGAAGTGCGGGGCCAGAAAATGGCGCCGCCCCAAATCAGCGCCGAAGTGCTGCGCAAAATGAAGAAAACCGCCGAAGACTACCTGGGCGAAGAAGTCACCGAAGCGGTCATCACCGTTCCCGCTTATTTCAACGACAGCCAGCGCCAAGCCACCAAAGACGCCGGGCGCATCGCCGGCTTGGACGTCAAGCGCATCATCAACGAGCCCACCGCTGCCGCGCTGGCTTTCGGTTTGGACAAAACCGAAAAAGGCGACCGCAAAATTGCCGTGTACGACTTGGGTGGCGGCACGTTTGACGTGTCCATCATTGAGATTGCCGACGTCGATGGCGAAAAACAATTTGAAGTGTTGTCCACCAATGGCGACACCTTCTTGGGCGGCGAAGACTTTGACCAACGCATCATCGACTTCATCATTGCCGAGTTCAAAAAAGACCAAGGCGTTGACCTGTCCAAAGACGTGCTGGCCCTGCAACGCCTGAAAGAGTCGGCAGAAAAGGCCAAGATCGAGCTTTCATCTTCGGCCAGCACGGATGTCAACCTGCCCTACATCACCGCAGACGCCACCGGTCCCAAGCACCTGAATGTGAAACTCACCCGTTCCAAGCTCGAGCAATTGGTGGAAGAGTTGATCGAGCGCACCATCGCGCCTTGCCGCACCGCCATCAAAGACGCTGGCGT
>JBEDFU010000203.1:0-12392 GCA_041174965.1 Pseudomonadota bacterium
TTTTGGGGTTTTCCACGCTGTTTGTTGATGCCAAGCCCTTGCGCTACCAGGTGCTGTTCATTCTTTTGCAAGGCCTGTCGTTCGCGGCAGGTTCGATCTGCCTGTGGGCCTGGTTGCGCAATCTGCGCCGACCGGGTGCTCGGGGCTGATGCCCAAAGACTGATTTCAGGGCGGCAAGCATCACCCAAACTCAATGGAAGCGCTGAGCTGCGCTGGAAATCTCACAGGTTGTGATACGCCGATTTGTGCACCAAACAAAAATCTTTCAAGCCCACCATGTTTTTTTGCTCGGTGGTATGGGCGATCACCTCTGCCTTGATGCGATCTTGTTCGGCTTGGTTGACTTTGCTCACGCACTTGCGCTTTTTGAAGGTGTCTTTGAAGCGCTCTGACACATCGCCTTTGAAGCTGCACATTTTTTCAATGGTTTCATTGAACGTGGCGTCCCGCATGATGCGCACACAGGTGTGGGTCAAACCATCCGCTGGTTTTTGGCTCCAAGCCGAACTGCTCAGGCACAGCCCACACAGACCCCAAACCAGCCAGCGCCCAAGTGCAAGTCCCCAGATGCCCGTACCTTGCCCTCGAGCCGCCAGGGCCTGGGCCAGGGTGAGGCCGCTACAATTCAACATGGCATGCGGGTGTAGTTCAATGGCAGAACGGCAGCTTCCCAAGCTTTAGACGAGGGTTCGATTCCCTTCACCCGCTCCAATCGCCCCGAGACCGTGTCAATGACAAACATTGAAGCCCACACGCGGTCTTGCACAGGGCCAGGTCAGATCAAGGGCACGCCGGTTTTGGACTGGATGAAATCGCGGGTCACGCCCGTGGCCAGCTCCACCAATTTCAGGCCTTGCGGGGTGACATCCATCACGCCCAGATCAGTGATGATGCGGTCGACCACCGCCACACCGGTCAAAGGCAAAGTGCAGTCGGCCAAAATTTTCAGGTCTTCGGTGCCGTCTTTTTTCTTGGCCACGTGCTCCATCAACACGATGACGCGCTTGACGCCAGCCACCAAATCCATGGCGCCGCCCATGCCTTTGACCATCTTGCCGGGGATCATCCAATTGGCCAAATCGCCGCGCCCGCTGACTTGCATGGCGCCCAAAATGGACAAATTGATTTTTCCGCCACGGATCATGGCAAAACTGTCATGACTGCCAAAAATCGAGGTGCCTGCGATGGTGGTCACCGTTTGCTTGCCGGCATTGATCAGGTCGGCATCGACCTCTGACTCTTTGGGAAAGGGCCCAATGCCCAGCATGCCGTTCTCAGACTGCAACCAGACATCGATGTCCGCCGGGACGTGGTTGGCCACCAAGGTGGGGATGCCGATACCGAGGTTGACGTAAAACCCGTCTTCGAGTTCGTGTGCCGCGCGTGCGGCCATTTGGTCTTGGCTCCAGCTCATGTCAAACCCCTGATGTTTCGGTGATGGTGCGCTTTTCGATGCGCTTTTCTGGGTGGGCGTTGAGCACCAGTCGGTGCACATAAACGCCGGGCAAATGGATTTGATCGGGGTCCATGTCACCGATTTCCACGATTTGCTCCACCTCGACCACACAAATCTTGCCTGCCATGGCGGCGGCCGGGTTGAAGTTGCGCGCCGTCAATCGAAATTGCAAATTGCCCGACTTGTCAGCGCGCCAAGCTTTGACCAGGGCCACATCGGGCACCAAGGCGCGCTCCATGACATAGGTTTCCCCATCGAACTCGCGCAACTCTTTGCCTTCGGCCACCATGGTGCCCACGCCCGTTTTGGTGAAAAAGGCCGGTATGCCCGCACCCCCGGCGCGCAGCTTTTCGGCCAAGGTGCCTTGGGGGGTGAATTCCAACTCCAGCTCACCGGCCAGGTATTGGCGCTCAAACTCTTTGTTCTCACCCACATAAGACGAAATCATTTTTTTGATTTGTCGGGTTTCGAGCAAGCGGCCCAAGCCAAAACCGTCCACCCCTGCGTTGTTGGAGATGACGGTCAAATCCTTCACGCCACTGGTGCGCATGGCCTCGATCAAGGCCTCGGGAATGCCGCACAAACCAAAGCCACCCACGGCCAGCATTTGGCCGTCTTTGACGATGCCCTGGAGCGCCTCGCTGGCACTCGGAAAGATTTTGTTCACACCTGGCTCCGTGACTGAAAAACATCAACGATACTACAACTCAACGCCCTTGCCGTAGCCTTTTGCAAGCCTCGCCAACCCCACTTTGACCGCTGTTGACCCTCGGAGCAAACCCATGAACCGTTACCCCATGCCAAGCCTGGCATCGCTGCCCCCAGACCTGCAAGCGCGCATTTTGGAAGTGCAAGAAAAGGCCGGTTTTGTCCCGAATGTGTTTTTGGCTTTGGCGCGCCGCCCGGCTGAATGGCGGGCGTTTTTTGCCTACCACGACGCCTTGATGTTGAAAGAGGATTCAGGCCTGACCAAGGGCGAGCGCGAAATGATCGTGACCACCACCAGCGCGGCCAACCACTGCTTGTATTGCGTGGTGGCCCACGGCGCGATATTGCGCATTTACGAGAAAAAGCCCCTGGTGGCCGATCAAGTCGCGGTCAACCACCGCAAAGCCGATATCAGCCCGCGCCAAAAGGCCATGCTCGACTTTGCGATGAAGGTTTGTTTGCACAGCGACCAGATTGAGGACAGCGACTTCACCGCCCTGCACGCCCACGGCTTCAGCGACGAAGACATTTGGGACATCGCCGCCATCACCGCCTTTTTTGGGCTCTCCAACCGCATGGCCAGCTTCAGCGGCATGATGCCCAACACCGAGTTCTACGCCATGGGGCGCCAACCCAAAGCCAAACCGACCTGATCAGGTGATGTGGGCGCGCATCCAGTCGGGCAAGGGGGCTGATTTTTGTGCCGGGAAGTCCACCCAAATGGTGGTCGCGCCGCCGGCGGCGTGAATCACTCCAGGCTGATCCACGGGCTCAAACGTGGCCCAGGATTCAAATGAACTGCGGCCCGCGTCGCTGACATACATCTTCATGCGCACATCGCAGGGGTACTGCAACTGCTTATAAAAGTTGCAAAACACGTTGACGATCACCGGCCCTTGCCCCTGGGGGTTGGGGTCACAACCAATTTGGGTGAACCATTCGATGCGAATGGTCTCCATGAAACGCATGTAGCTGGCATTGTTGAGGTGGCCCATGGCGTCCATGTCGCCCCAACGGATGGGCATCACCATCTCGTGAACCAGCTTTTTGACCTCTGGAATCTCCAACTTCATGCGTTCCCCCTGGGGGTGGGTGTCGCCAACAACGCTGCTGGGCGGTGGATGGTGTGCTTCATGGCCATGTCTCCGAATGTGCGCACGATTATCGCCATGGGATGCAAATGCCCGCACTTAGAATGCGCAGCAGTTGAACACAGCCATTCGAGGACACGATGACCGCAGCCGAAATCATTGCCCAGTACGGACCCCGTGAAGCCATGGAATACGACGTGGTCGTGGTGGGCGCCGGCCCGGCGGGCTTGTCCACCGCCATCCGCTTGAAGCAATTGGCGCAAGAAAAAGGCCATGAAGTGTCGGTGGTGGTGCTGGAAAAAGGCTCCGAGCCGGGCGCGCACATTCTGTCGGGCGCCATCATGGACCCGCGCGCCATCACCGAACTTTTTCCCGACTGGAAGGCCATGGGCGCACCCTTGAACCAACCGGTGACCGATGACGCCTTCATGTTCTTCACCGAAAACAGCGGCATTCGCACGCCCAACTGGTTGCTGCCCGAGTGTTTTCAAAACCACGGCAATTACATCGTCAGCTTGGGCGACGTGACACGCTGGTTGGCGCAACAGGCCGAGGCCTTGGGCGTTGAAATATTCCCGGGCTTTGCCGCGGCCGAAGTGCTGTACACCGAAACCGGCGCTGTCAAAGGCGTTGCCACCGGCAACATGGGGGTGGGCAAAGACGGTGAGCCCACGGAGAACTTCCAACTCGGCATGGAATTGCATGCCAAATACACGGTGTTTGCCGAAGGCGCGCGCGGTCACTTGGGCAAACAAGTCATCGCCCGCTTCAAACTTGACGCCGGCAAAGACCCCCAAAGCTATGGCATTGGCATCAAAGAGTTGTGGGAGATTGACCCGAAACGCCACCAAGCCGGTTTTGCCATGCACAGCGCCGGCTGGCCTTTGGAGAACGATGTGTACGGCGGGTCATTTTTGTACCACGCCGAAGGCAACAAGGTGGTGGTGGGTTTTGTCGTGGGTTTGGACTACACCAACCCCTACCTCAGCCCCTATGAGGAGTTTCAACGCTTCAAAACCCACCCCAATGTCCGTTGGTACTTTGAAGGCGATGCCGAAAAGGGCATTGCACCGGGCAAGCGCATTTCTTATGGCGCGCGCGCCATCACCGCGGGTGGCTTGCTGTCGCTGCCCAAAACGGTTTTTCCTGGCGGCGCTTTGGTCGGTTGCGACGCGGGTTACCTGAATGCCAGCCGCATCAAGGGCAGCCACGCGGCCATCAAAACCGGCATGCTCGCCGCAGAGGCCGCCTTTGACGCCTTGCAGGCGGGACGCCAACACGACGAGCTCAGCGCATACCCCCAAGCGTTTGAAAACAGCTGGCTGTACACCGAACTCAACAAAGCGCGCAACTTCAAGCAGTGGTTCAAAAAGGGGCGAAATGTCGGCTCACTGATGACCGGCATCGAGCAGTTCGTGCTGCGCGGCAATATGCCTTGGACCATCCACCGCCTGAAACCCGACCATGTGGCGCTGCGCTCTTACAGCGAATGCAAGCCCATTCGTTACCCCAAACCCGATGGCGTCATCAGTTTTGACCGTTTGAGCAGCGTGTTCATTAGCAACACCAACCACGAAGAAAACCAGCCCGCCCACCTGACCTTGACCGACCCGACCATCCCGGTGTTGGTCAACAAGCGCATGTACGCCGGGCCCGAAACGCGCTACTGCCCGGCCGGGGTGTATGAATACGTGCAGAACGACGACAAAACCGAGCGCTTGCAAATCAACGCGCAAAACTGCGTGCACTGCAAAACCTGTGACATCAAAGACCCCACGCAAAACATCATTTGGGTCACCCCCGAAGGCGGCGGTGGGCCCAATTACGCCGGCATGTGAGGGCGCTTGGCGGGGTGGTTAGAATCCCGCCGGTCAGGAGAGAGTTCGCAAGAACCGCCGAAGGCTGAACGCTCAGGCAAAAGGACTGACGCAATCGATTCTGTTGGAGAGAGGTGCCGTGCAAAGCGGCATCCACCGAAGGGGCAAAGCTGCATTTGGCAGTCTGAATCTCTCAGGTAAAGCGGACAACAGGGTTCCCGGTGCTGGCATGGGGCTGGCACTGCCTTTGGCTGGAGCCCACTTTGTCCGACAACACGCTGCTCAAAACCCCGCTGCACGGCCTGCATTTGTCCCTGGGGGCACGCATGGTGCCTTTTGCGGGCTACGACATGCCGGTGCAATACCCCGCTGGCCTGATGGCCGAACACAAACACACCCGCGCCGCAGCGGGCTTGTTTGACGTGTCGCACATGGGCCAAATCCGCTTGGTGGGCCCAGATGCCGCCTGCGCCTTGGAAAAACTGATTCCGATGGACGTGATGGGCCTGGGGCTGAACCAACAACGCTACGGCCTGCTGCTCAATGAACACGGCGGGATCATCGACGACTTGATGTTTGTCAACCGCGGCGACGACCTGTTGCTGATCGTCAATGGCGCTTGCAAGGTCAACGACATCTCGCACATTCAGGCCGCCATTGGCACCCTGTGCCAAGTCATCCCCCTGCCCCAGCAAGCCTTGCTGGCCTTGCAAGGCCCAAGGGCCGCACAGGCTTTGGAAAATATGATTCCTGGCGTATCCGCCTTGGTCTTCATGACCGGTGGGGCCTTCAGCTGGCAAGGCCACCCCCTGTACATCACCCGCAGCGGCTATACCGGGGAAGATGGCTTCGAAATTTCTGTGCATCAAGACGCGGCCAGCCCCTTGGCCCAAGCCCTGTTGGCGCAAGACGGTGTGGCCCCGATTGGCCTGGGCGCGCGCAACTCCCTGCGCCTGGAGGCTGGTTTGTGCCTCTATGGCCAAGACATTGACGCACAAACCACCCCGATCGAAGCGGGCCTGAACTGGGCCATCCAAAAGCTTAGGCGCAGCGGCGGTGATCGGGCGGGTGGCTTTCCAGGTTCAGGCCATGTGCTGGCCCAGTTGGACGGCCAACAGCCCTTGCCACGCCGCCGTGTCGGTCTGCTGGCTTTGGAGCGCGTGCCGGTGCGTGAACACACGGCTCTGCAGTCGGTGGATGGAATAGATGTCGGTGAAGTCACCAGCGGGCTGCTCGGCCCGAGCATCGATCAACCCATTGCCATGGGCTACGTGCAGCCTGACCACGCCAGCCCAGGCCATCGGCTGAACGCGGTGGTGCGCGGCAAAGCCGTGCCCATGGAAGTCGTTGCCATGCCGTTTGTGCCCAATCGCTACCACCGCGGACCGAAATAATTGGAATCTGACCCCAATTAATCCATTAACGCTTTTTTAGAACCAGCAAAGGAACCTCCCCATGAGCCTCAAATACACCGTTGAACACGAATGGGTTCGCCCCGAAGGCGCGGTCGCTTGCGTGGGCATCACCCACCATGCCCAAGACGCCTTGGGCGATGTGGTGTTTGTCGAATTGCCCGAGGTGGGCAGCGCATTTGAACAAGGTGCCGTGGCAGGGGTGGTCGAATCGGTCAAGGCCGCGGCCGATGTCTACATGCCCATCAGTGGCACCGTCACCGAGGTCAACGCAGCCTTGCGCGACGACCCCTCCTTGGCCAACACCGACCCATTGGGGGCTGGGTGGTTCTTCAAGGTCCAACCGAGCGCACCCGCCCAAATCGATGCCCTGATGGACGAATCCGCCTACGCGGCCTTGACCGGTTCATGACCGCACACGGTGGGCGCAAGCCGTTTGTCGCTGGCGTTCGCCCACCGCTTTTTTCCCGCCACTGATCCCTGACCCTTGCCACCCAAAGGCCCCGCCATGCTCATGCCCACCGCCAAGCCCCTGGACGAATTGGAAAACCATTCGGAGTTCATTGCCCGCCACATCGGCATCAGTGCCGCAGACGAGCAACACATGTTGGGGGTCATTGGCGCGGCTTCGCGCCGCGCCCTGATCGAGGCCATCGTGCCGCGCTCGATTGCCCGGCGCCAAAGCATGCAGTTGCCGCCGCCCATCACCGAAGCGGCGGCTTTGGCCGAGCTCAAGGCCATGGCCGGTCGAAATCAATTGCTCAAAAGTTTCATTGGACAGGGCTACCACGGCACCCACACCCCCGGCGTGATCTTGCGCAATATTTTGGAAAACCCGGCCTGGTACACCGCCTACACGCCCTACCAAGCCGAAATCAGCCAAGGCCGCATGGAAGCCTTGGTGAACTTTCAAACCATGGTCTGCGACCTGACCGCCATGCCCATCGCCAATGCCTCCATGCTCGACGAGGCCACTGCCGCCGCCGAGGCCATGACCTTGGCCAAGCGCCAGGTGAAAGCCCGCAGCATGCGGATGGTGGTGGATTCAGATTGCCACCCGCAAACCATCGAAGTGATCCAAACCCGGGCCCAGCCCTTGGGCATCGAAGTGGTGTTGACAAACGGTCCGACGCAATGGCAAACCGCTTTGGCGGCTGGTGGCTACTTTGCCGCCTTGCGTGCTTATCCTGGCAGCAGCGGTGCATTGGTTGACGCGTCGGCCGATGCTGACATCATCCACAGCCACCAAGCAGCGCTGATGGTGTGTGCCGATTTGCTCGCCCTGACCCTGCTCAAACCGCCTGGCGAAATGGGTGCTGACATCGTGGTCGGCACCACTCAGCGCTTTGGCATGCCAATGGGCGCGGGCGGCCCGCACGCCGCGTATTTGGCGTGCAAAGACGAATACAAACGCTCCATGCCCGGTCGCTTGGTCGGGGTCAGCATCGATGCGCACGGCCAACCTGCTTACCGGCTGGCCCTGCAAACCCGTGAGCAACACATTCGGCGCGAGAAAGCCACCTCGAATATTTGCACCGCCCAAGTGCTGCCTGCGGTGGTGGCCAGCATGTATGCGGTCTACCACGGGCCCCAAGGCTTGAAGCGCATCGCCCAACGCGTGAGCAGCTTTTGCGCCATCTTGGCGCAAGGCTTGCGTCAAATGGGCTGTGTTTTGCTGAGCGACACCGCCTTTGACACCTTGGGCGTGGTGATGACGTCTCCCTCAGCGGCGAGCGAGTTGCAAGCGCGGGCTGTGGCCGCCGGTGTCAATCTGCGTCGCTTGAACGACCACACCATCGGCATCAGCTTGGACGAAACCACCACCCGCGAAGATGTGCAGTTGCTCTGGCAGTTGTTGGCCCGGCCTGACAGCGCTCTGCCCGACTGGTCGCGCTTTGAAAAAGGCATAGCCCCCCTGATCCCCGATAGCTTGCGCCGCAGCAGTGACTTTCTCACCCACCCGGTGTTCAGCCGTTACCACTCAGAAACCGGCATGCTGCGCTACATCCGCCAGTTGTCGGACAAAGACTTGGCGCTGGACCGCAGCATGATCCCGCTGGGTTCGTGCACCATGAAGCTCAATGCCACCAGCGAGATGATCCCCATCACCTGGCCCGAATTTGCCAACGTCCATCCCTTTGCCCCAGCCGATCAGCTGCAAGGCTATGCTGAGTTGGACCGCCAGTTGCGCCAATGGCTGTGCGAAGCCACCGGCTATGCGGGCATCAGCTTGCAGCCCAATGCCGGGTCGCAGGGCGAATATGCGGGCTTGCTGGTGATCCAGGCCTACCACCGCGCCAACGGTCAAGGGCACCGCCACATTTGCCTGATCCCGTCCAGCGCCCATGGCACCAACCCCGCCAGCGCCCAAATGGCGGGCATGCAAGTGGTGGTGACGCAGTGCGACGAGAACGGCAATGTGGACATGGCCGATTTGCAAGCCAAATGCGAGCAGCACAGCGCCAACCTGGCCGCGGTGATGATCACCTACCCCAGCACCCACGGGGTGTTTGAGACCCAGGTCAAGGCCTTGTGCGCGTTGGTGCACCAGCATGGTGGGCGCGTGTATGTCGATGGCGCCAACATGAACGCCTTGGTCGGCGTGGCCGCGCCCGGCGAGTTTGGCGGCGATGTCAGTCATTTGAATTTGCACAAAACCTTTTGCATCCCGCACGGCGGCGGTGGCCCCGGCGTGGGCCCGGTGTGCGTGGTGCCAGACCTGGTGCCCTTTTTGCCTGGCCACGCCACGGGGGGCTGGCCCGGTGGCGGGCAAACCGCCCCAACCCAGGCCAGCGGCCCAGACAAACCTGCCGCTGCACCGGCGGTGGGCGCCATCTCTGCGGCGCCTTTGGGGAACGCGGCTGTGTTGCCCATTTCCTGGATGTACTGCCGCATGATGGGCGCGGCCGGCTTGCAACTGGCCACGGAGACGGCCATCCTGTCCGCCAATTACATCAGCCGCCGTTTGGCCGACCACTACCCCACCTTGTACGCGGGCGAGCACGGCCACGTGGCGCACGAATGCATCTTGGACCTGCGTGGCCTCAAAGACAGTGCCGGTGTGATGGCCGAGGACGTGGCCAAGCGTTTGATGGACCATGGCTTCCATGCGCCCACCCTGTCCTTCCCCGTGGCCAACACCTTGATGGTTGAACCCACCGAAAGCGAAACGCTGGAGGAACTCGATCGCTTCATCCAAGCCATGATCGCCATCCGCGAAGAAATTCGCCACATTGAAACCGGTGTTTGGCCGCCAGACAACAACCCGCTGAAAAACGCACCCCACACGGTGGGCAGCGTGCTGGGTGCGGACTGGCCCCACCCCTATTCCCGCGAGTTGGCGGCGGTGTTGCAGGGCCGCCCCCTGGGCAGTGTGAAGTACTGGCCCAGTGTGGGCCGCATCGACAACGTGCACGGCGACCGCAACCTGTTTTGCAGTTGCGTGCCCCTGTCCGCCTACGCCGCGGACAGCCAGACCTCGGGCTGATCAGCCTTCGTAACGCTGGCCGGTGGCCAGCAGTTCGGACGTGCCAATCACCTCGTTGAGGCCATCAAAGTCCAGCATCTGCTCGCGCCAGGGCAAACTGGTTTGGTGCTGGTGCAAGCTGCGGTAATAGCCTTGCAAGGTGTGCGCCACCGCCCGTGCCGTGCCGCCGGGGAAGATCACAATGCGGTAACCCTTTTGCCCCAAGCTTTGGGCATCGGTCACCGGGGTTTTACCGCCCTCGACCATGTTGGCCAGCATCGGGATGCGGTCTGCAAAACGGCCACACGCCACATCCATTTGCTCAGGGCTGCGCACCGCTTCAATGAACAGCGCGTCCACACCGCATTCCAAATAGGCTTCGGCACGGTCCATGGCGGCTTCAAAGCCCTCCACTGCCACAGCATCGGTGCGGGCCAGGATCAAGGTTTGGGGGCTGCGCCGCGCGTCCAGCGCCGCCCGCAATTTGCCTTGCATCTCGCGGGTCGGAACCACGGTTTTGCCGTCCAAATGGCCACAGCGCTTGGGAAAGCCCTGGTCCTCGAGTTGGATCATGGCCGCGCCCGCCCGCTCAAAGGCCAACACCGTGCGCTGCACGTTCAAGGCATTGCCAAAACCGGTGTCGGCGTCCACGATCACGGGCAAGCTGACCCGCTCGGTGATGCGCGCCAAGGTATCGGCCACCTCGGTGGCGGTGGTCAAGCCCACGTCCGAGCGGCCCAGGCGGGTGTAGGCGATGGATGCGCCAGACAAATATAAGGCTTCAAAGCCCGATTGCTCCGCGATCAAGGCGCTCAAGGCGTCGTAAATGCCAGGGGCCAACACCACTTGGTTTTGTTGCAGGCGCTGGTGAAAGGTCATGGTGGGGTTGTTCATGGGCAAGCTCTGTGAAAGTGAATTGATCATTCGGGTTTGGCGCCAGCATAGCGCACCACATCGCGCCAGCGCAGCACATCTTGGGCCACAAAGCGCTCAAAATCTGCCGCGCTGCTGCCCACCACCTGGGCACCCTCGGCCTCGATGCGTCGGCGCACGGCGGGAACCAGCAGGGCTTGGCGCGCTGCTTGGCTGATCTTTTGCACCAGGGCTGCGTCCATGCGCGCGGGCCCAAACAGGCCAAACCAAGCGCTGGACTCAAACCCAGGCAGGGCCTCGGCAATGGCCGGCACATCGGGAAACGCCGGCAAGCGGGTGGCGCTGGTCACGCCCAAGGCCTTGAGCCGCCCGGCTTTGATGTGCGCCTGGGCGTTGCCGATGTTGGCAAACATCAACTCGACCTGCCCGGCCAACACATCGGCAATGGCCGGCGCCGTGCCGCGGTAGGGAATGTTGACGATGAACACCTGTCCCTTCATCTTGAACGCGTCGCCCGCCAAGTGCAAAGACGAGCCCAGGCCGCCAATGGCGAAATTGAGTTTGCCCGGATGCGCGCGCGCCAAGGCCAGCAACTCGCTGAGGTTGTTGGCCTTGAGGGATGGATGGGCCACCAAGATGGACGGCGAGGTCGACACCATGGTCAAGGGGGTGAAATCGCGCACCGGGTCAAACGGCAATTGCGGGTACAGCGAGGCGTTGATGGTGTGGCTGGTGAAGCTCATCAACAGGTTCAAGCCGTCCGCTGGAGATCGGGCCACGGTCTCGGCCGCCAAATTGCCCCCCGCACCGGGGCGGTTTTCCACCACCACCGGCCGCCCCAATTGCTCGGCCAAAGCCTGCGAGATGGCCCGCGCCATGGTGTCGGTGGTACCGCCAACCGGGGCACCCACCCAAATTTTGACCGGTGCGCTGGCCGTGCTTTGGGCCCATGCCCCACCCCCAGCAAGCACCGACCCCAAGGCCAATATCAACGCAACCCAAGCCCGCACCGCAGGCACGCCCACCCATGCATGATGCAGCGCGTGGCGGGCACGGTTCGCGGCCTGGGCCGCGCAGGCAAAAATGCGCATAAAGGGGTGATGCATGGTGGGGGTCCAGCGTGTGTCCAGCCAAGTGGCTTGTTCCGCAACAGCTGTGGCCTCTATTTTGACCGCGCAAGCCTTAGACTGCGGCCTGTGCTGACCGCTCGGTGACAGCCTAGCCCCTGCCCACTGGCACCCCGTCCACATTGCACCCTCCAATGCCTTCCTGATTGCCTGCTCTTCCATGCTGCCCGAGATCAAACCTTATTTGACCGCCTTGGCCCTGCCCCCGTTGTCGCCGCTGCTGCTGATCGCGGTGGCTTGGTGGGGCTTGAAACGCCACCGCGCCTGGGCACATGCAGCCATCGCCCTGGGTTTGGCCAGCCTGTGGTTGCTCAGTTGCTCCGCAGTGAGTGTGTGGCTGAGTCGGCACCTCTTGCCCCAACACCCCATGGTCAGCGCGAAGGACATCAACACCCAACAGGTGCAAGCCTTGGTGGTTCTCGGTGGTGGGGTGGAGGTGGAC
>JBEDFU010000204.1:0-6757 GCA_041174965.1 Pseudomonadota bacterium
TTGTAAAACGCTTTGAAGACTGTTTGCATAGCGTGTTTTAAGCCAAATCAAGACCTTGGTATCCCCATGATCCAAGTTTTTCATGGATGGCAGAAGGTAGTAACTCAGCACGGGGGTGATGGTGACCGAAACAAGCAATGAAGCCAAAGTTGAAACGATGAATGAAATGCCCAACGGAACAAAGAGCTTTCCCTCCAAGCCGGGCAATGCAAACAACGGAATGAAAACGAGGACGATGATCACCGTGGCATACAAAATGGCAGATCTAACCTCCATTGAGGCTTTCGCTACAACTTCCAACGGATGAAGCCGATGCTGCGGATGTTTTATGCGATCTTCCTTCAACCGTCGCAGAATGTTCTCTACGTCGACCACCGCATCGTCGACCAGACCGCCAATAGCAATGGCCAATCCTCCAAGAGTCATGGTGTTGATAGACAAGCCAAAGTACTTGAATACCAAAGAGGTGATGAAGATGGATACGGGAATCGCTGTCAAGGCGATGATGGTAGGTCGAACCGTACCTAAGAAAAAGAACAAAATCACAGCGACAAAGACGGATGCACCAATCAATTTGCCTTGTAGCGTATTGATGGATGCTTCGATGAAGCTGGCCTGTCTGAATGTGACGCGAGGGGCATCCATGCCAGCTGGCAAGGATGATTTCAAACCTACCAACGCATCCTCAATTGCACGGGTAAGAGCAATCGTGTCTGCTGTGGGTTGTTTCTGAATACCCAAAATAACTGCCGGTTTCCCCTCAAACCCTGCATCACCACGCTTCAACGCTGCAGCAAAAGTGACATCGGCAATTTGGCGCAACAAGATTGGTTGCCCATTTTTTGTGGTCAGTGCCAGATTTTTCAGATCGTCCAAACGGGAAGTTCGTCCGAGGTTGCGGATCAGGTATTCCCGTCCATTGAGTTCCAAAAAGCCACCGGAGGTATTGGCAGAAAAACCTTTCAGCGCAGCTTCCATTTGATCGTGTGAGATGCCCAACTCAGCCATACGAGCCGTGTTGGGTTGCACCTGAAACTGACGCACCTCGCCACCAATTGGAATAACTTGGGCAACCCCAGAAACCGACAGAAGGCGTGGACGCAAAACCCAGTCTGCGTACTCTCGGACAGCCATAGCCGAAATCTTCTGTGAATCGACTGGGATAGCGATTTGCATGATCTCGCCCATGATCGAGCTGATTGGCCCCATGCGCGGCATTACGCCAGCAGGCATACCGTCTTCCATGGCTGACAGTCGCTCAGATACCAACTGTCTTGCACGGAAAATGTCTGTATCCCATTTGAAAGTCACATATAAAAATGACAACCCGGCTGAAGAAATAGACCGGACGGATTCAACGCTAGGCAAACCGTTCATGGCGGTCTCTAGGGGGAAGGTGATGAGTTGCTCAACCTCTTCTGGCGCCATGCCACCTGATTCGGTCATGATGGTGACCGTGGGCTTGTTCAAATCAGGAAAAACATCCACTGGTGTTTTTGTCAATGTGAATGCGCCGTAGGTCATCAATACGACACTGGCGATGATCACCAGCAATCGATTGGCTAAACTGTTTTCAAGTAACCACTTAAACATATCAACGCACTTGGTTAATCAATGTTGCGCCTTGCGTAGCGATCAAATCGCTCACCTCAAGACCCGATGTGATGGCAACCCGTGTACCGTCCAAGGGTTCAAAAGTGATGGTGCGCGGTGTGAATCGCTCAGCAGCTGTTTTGACCCAAACAATGGATTGATTGGCTGGGTTCTTCATCAGCGCAGAAACTGGAACAGCCATGCCTTTCACCTTGTCTTTGGTCTGAATCACCACTCTTACTGGCTCACCGAGAGCCAATGCGCTCAGTTCTTCGCCCTGAGCCTTGAAATTCATGGGCAGTGCTTGCTCCCGTAGGCTGCGTGCTGCCCCTAAAAACTGCAGCGAAATTTGTTGGCCATTCACTGCCATGAACGCCTTGTCCACGCTGGCGATGAGAGCGGTGTCAAAGGCCAAGGCTTCAATTCGCAGGCGTGCTGGGTCCACAATTTCAAACACCAACTCTCGCGCATCGATCACTTGTCCTGCCACCACATTTGCTGAGGCAATCACGCCAGAAACGGGTGCCACCAAAGGTTCTCGGTGGTTCAGTCCTGTGTTAACTGCCGAGACGCGGCCCGTCAAACTTTGCAGCTCGCTCTCAGCTGCTTCGATGTCTTTGCGTGGCACGGTATCGGAAAGTTCCTTGAATCGTGCCAGTCGTTTTTCTGCAAGAGATTTAGCTGCTTTGAGTTCTGCCAACTGTGCAAACTGATTGGATTGCTCAATAGGCGCCAGTGAAGACACCAGATAAGCAAGAACTTCTCCTTTGCGCACCGCAGTACCGAGATTTGGCAGACCTTTAGGACCGGCTTCGATTCGACCAGCATTGATGGCTTGAACTTTGCCACCAGCATTGGGGTCCATGCTGACCTTGCCGTTGAGTTCTATGGACCTCGGTAAGTCTGTAACTTCCACTTTGATAGTTCGAATTGCCAATTGACGTTGGGCTGGCTTTGGTAAGAAGACGCTGCCATCGGGCAAGCGCTGAGGCCCGTTCATGTTGGGAGTAGCAGATGCACCGCCATGGTCATGGCCTTCACCAGCCCAAGTGCTGGTCACCGGAGATAGGGCAGTCACTGCGGCCATCACGACAGTCAGTGTTGAAAGAGTGGTTTTGAAAGTCATGCGGCACCTCCGGTGCGATTAGCTTGATGAGTCTGTAGGCGCTTGCGAATAAAAATCAGCGCCATGAGAGCAGCGGCAGAAAACAAAGCCCAGCTGAGCCACTTTTTCCATTCATTTTTTGAAGCGCTACCTTGTCCATTCAAATCTGAGTGAATGTCCAGCTCCCCAGCCAACAAATCAACTTCTTTGTCGATCGTGACAGTCGCAGTCACGCTGATAACGCCGGGTTTCGGCTCAGAGGGGAGCACAATTTCAAACTCACCTTCACCGTGCTTTTGCGCTACAAATTTAACGCCAGATAAATCCAGCTCAATTTGTGCCTCTTTGACAGGCGCATTGGTTTCAAGGCGATCTAAATAGAGAGTGATTTGCTTTCCGTTCAGCACACCGACCAATTCGAGTGCATCTGAAACTGCTGTAAAACGGGGGGTGGAGGGGGCTGATGTGGCTGCCTTGGCATCGCCATGATCGTGCCCTTCCCCTGCCCAACTCAGACTGGAAAGAGCCAAGCCGATGGCCAGTCCAATGGTTCTGATTCCTGATGAAATAGTCATTGAAATTTTCTGTAATGTTGATTGATTCATAGCACACCTTATTGCGGCAATAGTCCAGCGGCTTGACGTAGCGCTGAGATAGACGCAAAGAACTCGATACGACTTAAAGCAGCTTGACGTTGTGCCTCAACGGCTTCTACCTCGATGCGCAGTCGGGTTGGCAAATCGGATTCACCAAGCTGAAACGATTTCTCAAAGAAGGTGCGGGACTCCAAAGCCAATTTGGCTCTGCGCTCCGCCGCTTTGAGTTGAGCCTGTGCAGCATTGACTTTTGCTTGAGCAAAGTGCCACAGGGACTGTGTCCGATCGCGCTCCAAGGTCAATTGCGCTTGGGCTTGTGTTGCTTCAGCTTGGGCGTGAGCTACAACCGCCTCATACCTAGGGCCACCGCCAAACGGAAGTCGAATGCCTATCGTTATTTTTGAGCTGTAGGGATCTGCAAGATTGCCACGATCTCTGGATTTGGCAATCGTGAATTCTGGGTTCGCCCTTGTTCTGGTTGCGGCCAGTGCCATCGCGCGCTCGGCAACATCTGAGCGCGCTTGCAGCTCCATCAATGCAGCATGGTTGCGTGGGTATTCAGCTGAAGGGATTAACTCTGGGCTGTCTGACAAATTCAGCGTTGAAAAACTTGTCGCACCAATCGATGCTTTGATCATCTGAATGGCAAGTTCCAAATTTGCTTGCGCCATGGCATACGCAGACTCAGCCACCGCAACGGCACCTTCAGCTTGGTGTTGATCCGATTGAGCTAAATCACCCGCCTTCACCCGTTTAGAAACATCTTCAGCTAAGCGTTTCGCATTGTTTAATTGATCCGTGGTGACATCTTTTTCGATGCGAGCACGGTGCAAATTCCACCAATCCTCTCGGATTTGTCCGGCAACACGCAGTTGATTTGCTTTAATTTGATGATCTAAAGCGTTGACCTCAGCTTCTGCGAGAGCAGAACTTTTGCTTCGTTGACCGGGGAGCCACATCGGAACTGCGATTGCAATTTGCTGCTCTCGTTCACCCAAATTTCTGCCCCACTGATCAGATTTTGAGTTCAGCTCTACGGCTGCTGGCTCTGGTGTCCATGCTGCAGCTGCACGCTTTTGGGCTTGCAATGCTTGCTGACGAGTCTCTAACGCTTGTGCTTCTGGTTGACGCGCCCAGGTGGCATCAAAAATATCTTTGACGCTCTGAACTGGCCGTGGCTGGTTGGTATTTTGCGCAAATACATGAAAGACACTGCACACTGAAATGGCAGCTACTGCACTCAGGCGCCATTTGAAATTCCATTTTTTGGTTCGGTACATCCGACTCTCCTAGGTTGTGAATAACCATGACATGGAGATCGGTAAGGAAGCTGGATCGACACGCACAGCCGCTTCAGAACTGAAGCTCAGTTCTCAAGAAATCGGCTGAAGCGGGGATGGATTGAACTAACCTCACCGATCAGGCGAGGTGGTTCCACTGAGGTCGTTCTGGTCGTTCTATTGCAGAACGGAAAAGGAATTCGGCTTGGGTAGCCGTCACGTGCTCGGGGCCTTGTGATAAAGGCATTTGCGTCTGAGTAACCAACGCAGCGCAGCAACCGGCATGGCAACTGGCGCAATCTGTATCACTACCGTCCAGATTACTTACCTTTGAGGTAGGCGCTTTGGTGTCGGACATGGAGTCGCTAGACTTGTGCTCGTGCTCATGATGACCGGGGTGTTGCGCTTGCGAGCTGACATCGCTTTCATGCTGGCAATAACCGCTCACTGCAGCCCAAGAGAGCTGCAATGGCATAAAGACCAGCAAGAAAATGGCAATCAAGCGACGCATGGGCGGAAGTATATCAGCAAAGTTGGAAGACAAAGTTGGTGTTTCGTTGAATGCCCCATCTTCAATGCTGGGCTTTCAAAAGCCTCAAGCCATTGAAAACGACCATCAGACTGGCACCCATGTCGGCAAACACTGCCATCCACATGGTTGCATCGCCAAAAATCGCCAGCGCTAAAAATACGGCCTTGATACCAAGCGCCAAGCTGATGTTTTGCCAGAGCACAGCATGGGTTCGTTTGGATAATCGAATGGTTTCTGGCAGACGGCGCAGGTCATCATTCATCACCACCACATCAGCCGCCTCCATTGCGATGTGCGTGCCAGCACCTCCCATGGCAAAACCGATATTGGCCTTTGCCAAGGCAGGTGCATCGTTGATGCCGTCACCTGTCATGGCCGTGACGCCAAACCGCTGTTGCAACTCATTCATCGCATCTAGTTTGTCTTCTGGCAGGAGGTTGCCACGGACTTCATCAATCCCTGCTTGCGCTGCTACGGTATGCGCCGTGGCAATGTTGTCACCCGTCAACATCACGGGTGTCACGCCCATGGACTTCAACTCAGCCACCGCTTGTGTGGACGAGGGTTTGATGGTGTCGGCCACAGCACATAAAGCCATCACACGATTGGCATTGGTCAAAATGGTGACGGTTCTTCCCGCTTCTTCGTGAACTTTGAGGCGACTCTCAAGTTCGGCAGAGCATTGTTGGCGCTCTTCAATCCAGCGGTGATTTGCCAACGCATAAGGATGCGCCTCAATGACACCTTGCACGCCACGACCTGCAACTGCTTGAAATTCAGTGACCTCTTTTAGCGCTGCTGTGAGACCTTCGGCAATGGCTTTGGACACGGGATGGTCTGAACGAGCAGCAAGACTTTTCGCAATGCTTTGAATGGTTGCAACATCAACGCTCGTATCGATGGGTTCAAACGCCACCAATTTGGGCTTACCCTGTGTGATGGTTCCTGTTTTGTCTAGGGCTACCACCTTGATGCTTCTGGCTTCTTCAAGATAAACACCCCCCTTGATCAAAATGCCTCGACGTGCCCCTGCAGCTAAACCACTGACGACAGTGACTGGGGTTGAAATGACCAAGGCGCAAGGGCAGGCAATGACCAAAAGCACCAAGGCTTTGTAGAGGGCTTGAATCCAAGTCCAGTCTGCAAGCCAAGGCATCAGTACAGCAACAGCAACCGCTAAAACAAAGACGGCTGGGGTGTAAACAGTTGCGAACTTATCCACAAACCGTTGGGTTGGCGCACGTGATGCCTGGGCTTGCTCGACTGCGTGAATGATGCGGGTTAAGGTGCTGTCCGAAGCCAGTGCCGTGACCCGAATTTCCAGCGAACCTGACTGATTGATGGTGCCTGCATAGACTTCATCTCCCGCAGACTTATCGACAGGCAAGCTTTCACCAGTGACAGGGGCCTGATTGACAGCACTGGTACCCGATGTGACAACACCATCTAGGGCGATGCGTTCGCCTGGCCGTACCCGCACAGTTGCGCCCACTTCAATGGTCTTGACAGGGCATTGCACCCACTGGCCATCAGCTTGCAGAACTTCGGCTTGTTCTGGGGCCAGTGCCAGCAAACTTTTGATCGCATTACGAGCACGGTCTACTGCGCGGGCCTCAATGGCTTCAGCAATGGCATACAGTGCCATCACCAT
>JBEDFU010000205.1:0-15945 GCA_041174965.1 Pseudomonadota bacterium
CCTGTGATGTGGCCATCGTGGGCGCTGGCGCGGCCGGCTTGTTTTGCGCAGGCATTGCCGCCCAGCAAGGTTTGTCGGTGGTGCTGATCGACCACCACCCCAAATTGGCCGAAAAAATCCGCATCTCTGGCGGCGGGCGCAGCAACTTCACCAACAAAGACATCGATGCCCAAGCCCCGCACAAACACTTTTTGGGCGAGAACCCCCTGTTCGCCCGCAGTGCATTGTCGCGCTACACCGCGCACGACTTCATCGCCCTGGTGCAAAGCCACGGCATGGCCTTCCATGAAAAACACAAAGGCCAGTTGTTTTGCGACCGCTCGTCGCAAGACCTGATCGACCTGCTGTGGCAAGAGTGCCAACGCGGCGCCCAAGGCGGCAGTGTCGCCTTGTGGCAACCCTGTGGGGTGAAAGCCGTGCGCCACCACCCCGGCCAAAGCCACGCCTACGACCTGGACACCGATCGCGGCGAATTGCGTGCCCAGGCCCTGGTGGTGGCCACGGGCGGGCTGTCCATCCCCCAAATTGGCGCCTCAGACTTTGGTTACCGCTTGGCGAGTCAGTTCAACCTGCCCCTGGTGCCCACCCGGCCTGGCCTGGTACCGCTGACCTTTGGCGGGGACGATGGCGCCATATGCGCCCAAATGGCGGGCGCATCCCTGCCCGTGCACATTTCGACCGGCACCGGCAAAGCCCAGATGGGTTTTGACGAAGACCTGCTTTTCACCCACCGCGGCCTGTCGGGCCCCGCGGTTTTGCAAATTTCAAGCTTTTGGCAAATGGGCGCGCCCATCGCCGTCAACCTTTTGCCGCAACTCAGCCTGCCCCAGGCCCTGGGCCAGGCCAAACAAAGCTCACGCAAGAGCATTGCCAACGAACTGGCCCAATGGCTGCCCACCCGGCTTGCCAATGCCTGGGTGGCGCGTGACCCCCTTTGGCAGCGCCCCATCAACCAAGCCAGCGACCGCGCCTTAGAGGGTTTGGCCCAAGCCCTGACGGACTGGGCCTTGCAACCCACTGGGACCGAAGGCTACAAAAAAGCCGAGGTCACGGTGGGCGGTGTGTCCACCCGGGCTTTGTCACAAAAGACCATGGAATCGACCCAAAAAGGCCTGTATTTCATTGGCGAGGTGGTCGACATCACCGGTTGGCTGGGGGGCTACAACTTCCAATGGGCCTGGTCCAGCGCCCATGCCTGCGCCACGGCTTTGGGGGCGGCGCTCAAACCGCTATAATGATCTACTTTGCTGGCAAACCCCCAACGGCCTGATCACCTGAAGTTGGGGAACAACCGCAGACACGGCTTTGAGGCCCGATCTTCTTCAAAACCCTCTGTTTGCACATCACGGAAACATTTCCTACACATGACCACGATCCGAGTTAAAGACAACGAACCTTTCGACGTCGCCCTGCGCCGCTTCAAGCGCACCATTGAAAAATTGGGCTTGCTCACCGACCTGCGTGCCCGCGAGTTTTACGAAAAACCCACGGCTGAGCGCAAGCGCAAAAAGGCTGCAGCTGTCAAACGCCACTACAAGCGCGTTCGCAGCATGCAGTTGCCCAAAAAGATGTTCTGAGCCTGCGGGCCCCAGCACACACAGCCCGCCGGGTTCAGCCCGTGCGGGTTTTTTTCATTTTTCAGGAGTTTCCATGAGCCTCAAAGAACGCATCACCGACGACATGAAAACCGCCATGCGGGCCAAAGACAGCGAGCGCCTGGGGACCATCCGCCTTTTGCAGTCGGCCATGAAGCAAAAAGAGGTTGATGAGCGCATTGAGTTGGACGACGCCGCCATCGTGGCCATCGTCGACAAAATGATCAAGCAGCGCAAAGACTCCATCGCCGCCTTTGAGCAAGCCGCCCGGCAAGACCTGGTGGACAAAGAAAAAGCCGAATTGGCGGTGCTCAGCGCCTATTTGCCCGAACGCCTGTCGGCCCAAGAGCTGACCGATGCCGTACAAGCCATCGTGAAAGAGTTGGGCGCCAGTGGCCCCGGCGACATGGGCAAAGTGATGGGTGCGGTCAAAACCCGTTTGGCCGGCAAGGCCGACATGGGTGCCGTGTCGGCAGCCGTCAAAGCAGCCCTGGCCCCTTAAGCCGCTGCGGCGGCCTGAATAAAGTTGCGCCCTCTGGGGCCTTGCAATGCCCGCTCGACCATGTCGCGGGCTTGTTCGGGGCTGACCCCGTGGTCCTGAAAGTCTGAAGACACGCCCACACGGGCCAAGAATCGATCCAAAGCGCTGGCCGGGTCAGCCTCTTGGGCCCCAAACACCTGCTGCAAGACCGCATCGCGATCGGGTCTCACCCCCCACGCCAAGCGCCAAACCATGGGCAAGGTGAAGGAACAAGCCAAGCCGTGTGACAGCCCATGTTTCAGGGTCATTTCATAAGAAATGTTGTGGGCCAATGCGGTTTTGGTGTTGGAAAAAGCCAGGCCCGCCAACAAGCTGGCGCGGCTGGCCAAGGTTCTCAGCTCTGCGCTGCTGGGGTTGTCAAGCAGTTCGGGCAAATGGCGCACCACGATCTGCGCCGCTTGCAAGGCCAAGCCATCCGACACCGGATTGGCATTCACATTCCAGATCGCTTCCAAAGCGTGCGACAAGGCATCCAAATTGCTGTCGCGCGTCACCGTGCGAGGCAAAGACAAGGTCAAGGCCGGGTCGACCAAGGCCGCCTCGGGCCAGGTTTGTGCCAAATGCAAGGAGTACTTTTGATGCTGAGCGGAGGTGCGGTCCCACAAAGTCGCCCAGGGGGTGACCTCACTGCCGGTCCCGGCCGTGGTGGGCACCGCAATCATGGGCAGCGCCCGGGTGATGGCGGGCGCTTTCCCTTGGGCCAAAGCGGCATGGATTTCTGCAAAATCACCGCTGGCCACGCCGGGCAAAAACATTTTGGCGCTGTCGAGCACCGATCCACCGCCCACGGCCACCACCACGCAATCGGCGTATTGCTGCCAAAACCTTTGGTAATGACCGCTCACCCAACTCAGCTCTGGGTTGGGTTGCACATCGTCTATCACCCCTGCCAGAAGGGGCCCCAACAGTGCCTCGATGTGGGCCAAAAGGCCCGTTTCACGGGCTTGGGGAAAAGTCACCACCACGGCGCGCCGCCCTTTGAGCAATGGGGGCAATTGGTTCAAAACGCCCCAACCAAAGGTCACGGCCACAGGGTTGTGAAAATGCCAAGTGCTCAATCGTGAACCTCAAATGAATTTTTTGCGAATCACCGAAGAAATCAAGTCAATGCTGGTGACAAACAAAATGATGATCAACAACACCGCGCTGGTTTGCGCGTACTGAAAACCCCGAATGACCTCATACAACACCACCCCAATGCCGCCCGCACCGACCATGCCCACCACAGAGGCCGATCGAACGTTGGACTCAAAGCGATACAGCGAATAAGAAATCCACAGCGGCATCACCTGGGGCAAAACACCGTAAACAATTTCTTCGATGGCCAAGGCCCCGGTCGCGCGCACGCCCTCAACTGGCCGGGGGTCGATCGCTTCCACGGCTTCGGAAAACAACTTGGCCAAGGTCCCCGTGGTGTGAATACACAAGGCCAACACGCCCGCGAATGGCCCCAAACCCACGGCCACAATGAACAACATGGCAAACACCATTTCATTGATGGCACGGCACGCGTCCATGAGCCGGCGCACGGGTTGATAAATCCACATTGGCACGATATTGGACGAGCTCAACAAGCCAAAAGGCACCGCACACACGATGGCCAATACGGTCCCCCACACAGCGATGTGCAAGGTGGTGATCATTTCCTTGAGGTAAATTTCCCAATCGCGAAAGTCCGGCGGGAAAAACTCTTTGGCGTACTTGACCATGTTCTCCGAATCGCGGAACAGGTCCATCGGTCGGATCTCAGCCCCCTGCCAGGCCCAACCCAAGAAGATCAAAAACGCCGCCCAGGCAAACAACTGCAGCAGCGACCGCCCTCCCTGCGGGTCGGTTGGCAGCGAAATGGTTGAGGACGGCGTCATGGTCATTTGGCCAGTTTGGCCAGGTCTGCGAGCTTTTTGTCGATCTCAGCCATCTTGGCGGTGCGCTCTGCGGGGTTCATTTTTTCATCGCCTTCGAATTTGATGCGGTCCTTGTACAACTCCAATTGACGAATGGGGACCAATTGCATGTCTGTGGACTCACGAAAGCCGGCAATTTGTTGCATCCCTTTCAATATTTCCTTCTCACGCGCGTCCTTTCCATAGGACAAGACAAACTTTTTGATCGCATCCTTGGCGTCATTGGGTATGTCTTTTTTCCACACCAAGGGGTCACGCGGAATCAGCGGAGAGGTCCACAAAATCTTCACTTCGGCATGTTTGGCCGGGTCACGCAATTTCAATTTATCCAACTCTTCACTGTTATTGGTCGCCACATCCACCTGTTTATTCAAAACAGCCAACAAATTGCCACCATGGTTGGAGCTTCGGGTCACGCGGAATACATTCTTGGGGTCTAACTTTCTTTGGCTGAACACATAGTAGGTGGGTACCAGGGTGCCCGATGTGGACTGCGGATCGCCCAAACCGAAAGATAAATTCTTACCGTTGGCAATCATGTCATCGATGGATTTCAACGGGCTGTCGCGGTGGGTGATCACATAGGAGTAATAACCAGGTCGACCCTCCAGGTCAATGAATTGGGCGAAAACCTCACCACCGGCCCGATCCACGGCTTCAATCGCCGATTTGTTGCCGTGCCAAGCCACATGAACTTTGCCAAAGCGCATGCCTTCAATGATGCCGGTGTAGTCGGTGGCAAAAAATCCATTGATCTTCATGCCAGTGGCTTTGCCCATGTCGTCCAAAAAAGGTTGCCACAATGATTTCAAGGCGGATGAAGAGTCCGTGGAAATGATGCCGAAATTGATTTCTTTCATCGCCTGGGCTTGGGCCGAGGCCATGACACACAGAGAGGCCGCAGCGGTGAGGAACACTTTGCGCGAGATTTTCATGATGAAGAACTCCTGAAGATCAAAGGTTGGGGAAAGAAAAGCCAATCAAATCGGTTCAAGTTCGAGGGTTTCGGTGCCATCGAGCAACTCGTCGACACTGGCGCCATACAAGCTGCGCAGGTGTTGGGCTGTGAGGTCAGCGGAGGGGCCGTCATAAATGACCTCCCCCATGCGCAGCGCAATCGTGCGCGGGCAATAGCGCCGGGCAAATTGAACTTGGTGCAAAGAAACCAACACCGTGATGCCGTGTTCGCGGTTGATTTTGGCCAGGATGTCCATCACCGTTCTGGCGCTCTCGGGGTCCAAGGAAGCAATCGGCTCGTCGGCCAAAATGATTTTGGCGTGTTGCACCATGCAGCGCGCGATGGCCACCCGTTGCTGCTGCCCGCCCGACAAGGTGCTGGCGCGCTGGTAGGCCAAACCTTCAATGCCAATCATCTTTAAGGCTTCATAGGCCTCTAGCTTTTCAGCCAAGGTGAACTGGCCCAGCAAACTGCGCCACAAGGGCACCCGCGGCAACATGCCGGTCATCACATTGGTCAACACATTCATCCGACCCACCAGATTGAACTGTTGAAAAATAAAGCCAATATCAGACCTCATTTTTCGAATCTGGCGGTGCACTTGGCCATGGTTTTGCACCGTGTGCTGGCCCACACGAATGGCCCCACTGCCGGCATCGGCGGCCAAGAATCCAGACACATGGCGCAAGAGCGTGGACTTTCCGGAACCAGACGCACCAATCAATGCCACCATCTCACCGGGCGCGACCGTGAATGAGGTGTTTTTCAAAGCCACCGCACCTGCCCCAAAGGATTTGGTGATGTTTTGGATGTCCAAACCGGTGGGGCTGGCGTGCGCTGTGGGGTTCATGGGGTTGGTGAACTGTTGGTGGTCATGATAGGACTTCATCATGACGAATGTGTGACAAGTTGCTTGATTGTTGACAATTTACAGCTGCCACGACTCATGGATAACCCTCGGCCATGGCTTCTGGCGTTTTCTCAACTCAAGGAAGAGGTATCAGGTCATGCAAAAGAACCGGGACGGGTTCGCCCCACAGCATGGCACTGGCCGCCAAATGAACCACCTCGCGCGTGGCCCAGTCGCCACGCAGGTAGGCCATGCCGACACATGCACCGGCCTCATGGCCCCAGCCCGCAGAGGTGATCTCCCCCACGGTTTGCCCATCGATCACCAAGGGCTCGCCACCCCACAGGTATGGACCGGGCTGGGTCGCCAGCACCCGCACCAACTTGATGTGCAAAGTGGCAGGCCATTGATCGCGCAAAGCCTGCTGTCCCTTGTAAGGTGGCGATTTGTCGGCCGGCAAGGCAGAAAGCATGCGGGCATCCAAGGGCGACTCGCCCGGCCCCAACTCTGCCCCCCAGGCACGCCGCGCGCGCTCCGTGCGCAGGGCATCGAGTGCGTAGTAGCCCGCATCTCGCAGGCCCAACGCCGAGCCTGCGGTGTGCAAAGTTTGGTAAACGTGGCGGGTCATCTCCACAGGTACATAAAGCTCAAAACCCAAACCACCCACATAACTCATGCGCGCCACACGCACCCGCGCATGGCCGAGGTCGATCTCACGCGTGCTGCGCAAGGGCAAGGCCTGCCGGGACACATCGTCCGGGCTGACCCGGGCCATCAACTCGGGTGCCATGGGCCCCATGAGGGACAAAACACTGTACATGGCTGTGACGTCGGTCAGGTAGACCCCACTGTGCGGCGCCATGTGGCGGCGAATCCAATCCATGTCCCGCGTGACCTGGGCTGAACCGGTGATCAGCAAGAACATATCCGATGCCAAGCGCAAAACGGTCAAATCACTTTCATGGCCACCCCGATCGTTCAGCATGGGCGTGTACACCATTTGGCCCACAGGCGTGTCCACATCGCGCATGCACAGGTGTTGTAACAGGGCGAGTGCATCGGGGCCTTGCAGCAACAATTTGCCAAACGATGTTTGGTCGTACAAAGCCACCGCTTCGCGGGTGGCCGCTTGTTCAGCTTGTACCCATGGCAACCAATCGGGTGTGCCCAAGGTGTCGCGCGCGGCGGGTGCGTCCAAAGGCTTGAAGTAATTGACCCGCTCCCAGCCATTTTTGCTGCCAAACACCGCACCTTTGGCGGCCAAGGTGTCGTACAGCGGTGAGGTGCGCAGGGGGCGAACAGTTTGCAACTCTTGGCGCGGCCAGCGCATGGCGTAATGCAAACCCAGGGTTTCGACCGTGCGCTCAGCCAAGGCGCGTCGGTTGCTGGTGAATGGCGCAAAGCGGCGGATATCGACGTCCCACACATCCACGCTGGGCGCACCATGCACCATCCATTCGGCCATCAAGCGCCCGGCCCCGCCGGCGTTGGCAATGCCGGCCGAATTAAAACCAGCGCAAACAAAGTAATGGCGCAGCTCTGGGGCCTCACCCATGATGAAGTTGCCATCGGGGGTGAAGCTCTCAGGCCCGTTGAGCAGCATTTAGATGTCAGCGGTTTCCAGGCAAGGTGTGCGGTGCAAGGCGCTGCGCA
The DNA here is from genome assembly GCA_041174965.1 of Pseudomonadota bacterium. Taxonomy (GTDB): domain Bacteria; phylum Pseudomonadota; class Gammaproteobacteria; order Burkholderiales; family Burkholderiaceae_C; genus Limnohabitans. The sequence continues at coordinate 7,502 of JBEDFU010000205.1, forward strand.
TCAAGACTTCAAATTGATCCCAATCCTCCCCCAGCAGCTGAAACTGAAATGAGGACGGTATGGGGTCTACCCGCCAAGGCTTGGCCACCGGCTCAAAGCCACCCATGACCAAGCCGCCCACCTCTTCTTTGTAATAAATGAAGCCATCGGGGTCGCGCACCACCGGCCACATGGGATGAATGCCGTCTATCTTCCCGGTCACCAAGTAAAAGTGCTCGGCCGAAAACAGGGGCACATTAACGCCAGCGAGTTGACCCAACTGGCGCGCCCACTGACCCGCGCAATTGACCACCATTTCACAGCCCACCACGCCAGCATCGGTCTGTACGCCTCGCACTTGGCCCTGGGCTTGCAACACCCCCGTGACTTCCACGCCTTCAAAGATCTTCACACCACGCTGGCGCGCACCCTTGGCCAAGGACATGGTCAGGTCGGCGGGGTTGGCTTTGCCGTCCCCTGGGAGCCATACCGCGCCGCACAGGTCGTCGGTGCGCAACAAGGGCACCCGCTGGGCCACTTCCAGCGGCGAGATGTCGTGCACCTCCACACCAAAACTGCTGGCCAAGGCCATTTGGCGGCGAAGCAGTTTCATCCGCTCTGGGGTGCGCGCCACCGTGACGCTGCCACAGGGGCGCCAGCCCGTGGCGAGTCCGGTTTCTTGCTCCAAACGGGCATAGAGTTCAATGCCATATGTGCTCATGCGCGTCATGCTGCGATTGGCGCGCATTTGGCCCACCAAGCCAGCGGCATGCCAGGTGGTGCCACTGGTGAGTTGGCCTTGCTCCAACAGCACCACATCGGTCCAGCCCATCAAAGCCAGGTGATAGGCCACCGAACAACCCACAATGCCCCCGCCCACCACCACCACACGGGCATGATGGGGCAAAGCGATGCCACTCATCTCATCCTCCTTGATTTCGATGCCCCAGCGTCATCCCAGACGCAAGGACATGACACCCGCCACCATCGCGCCGGTGCCCAAAAAACGCAGGCGAGTCCATGGCTCCTTGAGCAGCCAAGCGCCCAAAATGGCGGCAAACAACACCGAGGTTTCCCGCAATGCGGCGACCATGGCCACCGGCGCCATGGTCATGGCCCACAGCGCGATGGCATACGACCCCAGCGAAGCCACGGCACCACCCACAGCCACCGGCCAGCGCTGGCGCACATAGGGCCAAACCTGTCCTTTGCGGTGCAGGAAAACCATCAATGCAAACGGCCAACCGTCCAGCGCAAACAACAACGCCACATACTGCGCCACATTGCCAGACAGGCGGGCACCCTGGGCGTCCACCACGGTGTAAATCGCTATCAACACCGCATTGCTGAGGGCAAACAAAACGGCTTTGCGGTTTTGTACCAAAGCTGCGCCAGAGCCCAGCATCAAGACCCCGCCACAAATCAAAGCGACGCCCAACCAACCCCAGGGGGTCAAGGCTTCCCCCAGCACCGCCATGGAAGCCAGAGCCACCAACAGGGGTGCCGTGCCGCGCATCAAGGGGTAGGTCAAACCCAAATCACCATGCCGGTAGGCGCCGGCCAAAGCAAAGTAATAGCCCACGTGGATCACCAACGAGGCCAGAATAAACGGCCACGCCTGCATGGGGGGTGGACCGAGGTAAAGACAAAAAGGAAGCGCCAGAACAGAACACAGCAAATGGATCAGTGCGGTGTCCAAGGTCTTGTCTTGGCTTGATTTCACCAGCGCATTCCAGCTCGCATGCAACAACGCCCCCAGCAGCACAGCGAGCAGCACTGGCCAGGTGATGGTCATCTCAACTGCTCAGGGCACAGCGACGAACGTGATGAAGAAAGTGCGGCAGATCAGGGGTGGGTCGACCCGCTTGCTTGGCCTGATCGTCCCAGCGGCGCAAGCGAACCGCATCTTGCGCACCGGGTTGGGCGATGAAGGCCTGTGCTTGTTCGGGCGTGTAAATGCCGCCTTGCAATTGCAAGCTGCGTTTGGAGTCCTCAGAGAGTGCATCGTGATAGCGGGTATCCACCGCGCACAAATAACGCTTGGCATCGACGTGCAACTGCACCGCATTGATGACGGATTCAGAAAAAAGACCGCGAAAAAACGGCACGACGCGGTATTGGTGCACGTCGTCAATGCCATCGGCACTGGGGGTGCCTGCGATGTCGTGCAACAAATGGCCCAAATCGTGAAGCAAGGCAGCGGCCACCAATTCGTCGCCAGCACCCTCTTGCTCGGCCAAATGGGCCGATTGCAAAGCATGCTGCAACATGGTCACGGGCTCCCCAGCGTATTGCTCATGCCCGCGCTGGGTATAAATGTGCTCAATGTCGTCGATGGTCAGGGCCATGCGTGTCCAATCAAATCCAGGGGATGGAATAGGTTTTGAGGTTGGTGAAGCTCTTGATGGCCTCTTGCACCCCTTCTTTGTAGCCCAGGCCCGAGTCCTTGATGCCGCCAAAGGGGGTGAGCTCAAGCCGGTAGCCAGGCACCTCGCGCACATTGACCGTGCCCATGTGCAGTTCATTGACAAAGCGCACGATGTCATCCATGCGGTTGGTGCAAACACCGCTGGACAGCCCGTAGGCGGTGCCATTGGCGATGCGAATCGCCTCGTCGATATCGGCAAATCGAATGATGGGAGATACCGGGCCAAAGGTCTCCTCGCGCACCAAGGTCATTTCTGGTCGGACCCGGTCCAGGACGGTGGGCGCATACAAAGCCCCTTGGCGCTGGTTGCCCAGAAGCAGGCGAGCCCCTTGGCTCACAGCCTCCAAAACACGCGATTCAAACAATTTGGCCGCGGCTTCGTCAATCACCGTGCCCATGAGATTGGCTTCATCCCGGGGGTCGCCGTAGGTCCAAGCCCGGGTTTTCGCCAACACCATTTCCGTGAAAGCGTCGGCCACTTTGTCGTGCACCAACATGCGCTTGACCGCGGTGCAACGCTGACCCGAGTTTTTGTAAGACCCTTGCACCGCCAAGGTGGAGGCTTCGTCCAGGTCGGCGTCGTCCATGACGATCAAGGGGTCGTTGCCCCCCAGCTCCAACACCACACGGCGGTAGCCCGCTTTGCTGGCAATGTATTTGCCAATGGCCACGCCGCCGGTGAACGTGATCAGGTCCACGGCGGGATGGGTCAACATCTCGTCAGCAATCTCCACCGGGTCGCCAGTGATGACTTGCAGCATCTGCGGGGGAAGCCCTGCTTGGTACAGCAAATCAGCGAAATAAATGGCCGAAAAAGGCACCTTCTCGGAGGGTTTGAGCACCATGCGGTTGTTGGTGGCGATGCTGGGAATGACCTTGTGCGCCACCTGATTCATCGGGTGGTTGAACGGGGTGATGGCCGTGATCACGCCCAGCAAGGGAGAGCGTTGGGTATAAACGCGCCGTTGTTTGCCATGGTGGGTCAGATCACAACTGAAAATTTGGCCGTCGTCTTTCAGCACCTCTTGGGCACCGAAGAGCAACACATCGCTCACCCGCCCAGCCTCGTACAAAGCATCCTTGATGGCCAAGCCCGATTCGGCGCTGATCAAGTGTGCGATCTCTTGCAGATGGACGCGGGCCAGGTCTGCGGTTTTGTTCATGATGGCCGCGCGTTCATAGCGGGTCAACTGGGGTTGGTATGCGCGTGCCCATTCATAAGCAGCGCGCACCTCCTCCAGCGTGGCTTTGGGCACCATGCCCAGGACTGTTTGCGTGAAGGGGTTGAGGACCTCAATGTGGCGCTCGCGCCCTGCTCCCAATTTGCGCCCTAGGCTGCGCATGGCGTCAAGCTGGCGCTCTTTGATCAAACCTGGAATGTCCATCATCGCTGTTTCCTGATTGAATGGGATGCTCAAAAGGGGGTTCATTGCGCCCAGTTCAGCGCCAGGTCAAGGGCATCAAAATTGCGCCACCGCCGCTGCGCGTCCAACCCCTTGATGGGTTTGTTGATGATCAATGGAACCCGTTGTTCGCTGACACCCCCATGCGAGCGCAAGGGCACGTCCAAACCCGATAAATCGTGTTTGGCCAAAGCGGTGCCCAGCACCGTGAAGCGCTCTGACACCACCACCAAATCGCCAATGCGGTCTGCGGGCAATTCAAAATGCACAGCAGCCTGTTCGCGGGTGTAAACCGCCTCAATGCCATGCACCGCTTGCAAACGCTGAACCGCTTGGTTGAGATCGACAGAGGCCGGCAAATAAACGGTGGCAAAGGAGCCAAGGGCCCCGTGGTGCACCACATAGGGATCGGTGATGGGCAATATCACCCGCGCCACGGCAGTGCCCAGCCAAGCGTCAAACCAATCTTGCAAATAAATGACCTGCGGCAAACCATCCATGCCCACTTTGGCATTCATGCCGTGGTCAGCGGTCAAGGCAATGATGCAACCCATGTCTTCGAGTTGCTGCAAATAACCGTCCATCATGGCGTAGAAGGCATTGGCCCCCGCAGTGCCCGGTGCAAATTTATGCTGGATGTAATCGGTGGTGGACAAATACATCACATCCGGCCGTTGGTGCTGCATCAGCCACACACCAGCGGCAAACACAAATTCCGACAAGTCAGCGCTGTAAACACTGGGCAGGGGCTTGCCCACTTTGGCCAAGACCTGGTCTATGCCGTGTTCAGCCAAGGTGGCTTGGTCCGCTTTTTCGGCGGAAAAGCAAATGCCCTTCATTTGATGGCCCAGCAATTGGCGCAGCTTGTCCTTGGCCGTGACCACCGCCACCTTCTGCCCTGCGTCGGCCAAGGCGGCCAGAATGGTGGGCGCGCGCAGCCATTTGGGGTCATTCATCATGACCTCTGACTGGGTTTCACTGTCAAAAAGATAGTTGCCACAAATGCCATGAACGCTGGGGGGCACACCGGTCACGATGGATAAATTATTTGGGTTAGTGAAGGTGGGCACCACGCAATCGGCCACCAAGCCCGTGCCATGGCTGAGGGCTTTCTTCATCCAAGGCATGTGCCCGGTGGCCACCGCTTGGCCCAGGTAATCGGGCTCGCAGCCATCGACACACACCACCACCACAGGTTGCGCGGCCAATCGGTATTGGCGTTGATTGACTTGGATGCTCATGTTCAGCTCTTTATGAATCTTTGGGGTTCAGGGTTTGGGGTTGATGGCGCTCAGTGCGCTCGCGGCTGAGCAGCACATGCTGGCGCAAAGCGTCGGATGCCTTTGCGGGATCGCGGCTGCCAATGGCGGCCAATATGTGGCGGTGTTCCTGGACTGACGCCAACAACTCGGACGGCTGGGTCAAATTGCGCCGCCGGAACAACCCCAGCTCGCGCGTGAGGCGCCGGTATATGGACGTCAGTTTTTGATTGCCCACCAATGACACCATGGTTTCGTGAAACTCGACATTGCGCAAGTAGTACTGCGCGTGGTCTTGCTGGACAACCGCTTGCTCCATGCTGTCAATCAAACTTTGCAAGGTTTGGAGTTGTTCTGCACTGGCTTGAGCGGCCAAGGTGGCGCCGACATGGGCTTCCATCATGGCGCGCATATCAAAAATTTCCAAGGCCTCGTGGAGCGACACCTCGCGGACAAAAACGCCACGGTTTTTCTCCAACTGCACCAAGCCCGCCTCCTCCAACACCCGAAAGGCTTCGCGCACCGGTCCCCTCGATACCCCCAACCGTTCTGCCAGCGCCATCTCGGTCAGCTTGTCCCCTGGCGCCAGTTCGCCGCTGTGGATGAGTCGTTCAATGGCTTGCTGCACTGCCCCCGTCAAGGAGCTTTTTTGCAGCATGTCAATCGTCGGGTGGGCGTGGGCAAATGGATCTGCCAAGTCTTGAAGCATGGGTGAATTGGAGCACAATTCACTCAATTGTCAACAATCTACAACCGAAAATTTGACCTCCCTGGCTACTGATCGGCATCTGGCGCTGACCCACTGATTTTTATGAACAATGAGCCACCTTTTTGGATGAAGTTCCCATGACAACACACCGCGACGCCGTCTTGCTCACCCCCGGACCCCTGACCACCAGTTTGCGCACCAAACTGGCCATGCTCAAGGATTGGGGCTCATGGGACAGCGACTTCATCGCCATCACCGCCCGGGTGCGCCAAAGCCTGTTGGACATCGTGCATGGACACGACAGCCATGTGGTGGTGCCCCTGCAAGGCAGTGGCACCTTCAGCGTCGAAGCAGCGGTGGCCACGGTGGTGCCGCGAGACGGCCACGTGCTGGTGCTCGACAACGGTGCTTATTGCAAGCGAGCGGCCAAACTCTCCCACCTGATGGGGCGGCGCACCACCGTCGTCCCTTTTGCCGAAGATGCGGCGATCAGTCCCGAGGTGCTGCAAACGCACTTGCGGGCCGACAAAAGCATCACCCATGTGGTCATGATCCATTGCGAAACGGGGGCTGGCGTCCTCAACCCATTGCAAGCGGTTGCCGATGTGTGCCAAGCCCACGGCAAAGGCTTGATCGTTGACGCCATGAGCTCATTCGCCGCCCTGGAAATCGACGCCCGAAAAGTGCATTTTGATGCGCTGGTTGCGGCCAGTGGCAAATGCTTAGAGGGTGTGCCCGGCATGGGTTTTGTATTCATCCGAAAAGCCATCCTGCCCCAATGCGAAGGCAATAACAGCTCACTGGCCATGGACTTGTATGACCAATACATCTATATGGAGAGGACCGGTCAATGGCGCTTTACCCCACCCACGCATGTGTTGGTGGCCTTGAACGAAGCGATTGCCCAGTTTGAGGAAGAAGGCGGACAAACTGCTCGCTTGAAACGCTACCAAAGCAATTGCCGCACCTTGGTGGAGGGCATGGCCGCACTGGGGTTCAAACCTTTTTTGGACCCGGCCATCCAGGCACCCATCATCGTCACCTTTCATGCGCCGGCCGACCCCAGGTACCAGTTCAAAACCTTTTATGACATCGCCAAAAAGAATGGTTTTATTCTGTACCCCGGCAAACTGACCCAAGTGGAAACCTTCCGCGTGGGTTGCATTGGCGCCATAGGGCCATCAGAGATGGCGCAGGCGGTTCATGCCGTTGCCTTGACTTTGAAAGAGATGGGCATTGCCAGCGCCGCACCCGTCTGAAGAAGTTCACCCATTCATAGTGACAATGTGCGGAGGTGGGGAACAAAAATCAGGGCGGGTTTGGCCGACTGTGAAAACGCAAGCCCTGCGCCACCACACAGGCCGCATCTTTGGAGAAATCTGCCATTTGGATGCGCGCCATCACCTCTGCCGGAGAGAGGCATTCAAACCCGCTGACTTCGCCATCGGTGTTGCGGGGAGCCACGCCGTCTGGCAGCAAGAGGTTGAACACCAGCAGCGTCTCGTCGTGCCAGCCCTCGGCCTCCGATCGGGCGGTGGTGATGCGCCCGGCGCGCTGAACCTGCTGCGCCAAGCTCGGCTCGATACCTGCCTCCTCATACAGCTCACGCACCGCACACGACAAAATACCCTCCCCCGCCGCCAGGCCACCTGCCGCCAAATTGTCCAATCGGCCTGGGTCGGTGGCTTTGCTCAGCGCTCGCCGCGCGCACCACATCCGACCATCCGGGGTGAAACCATTGATGTGCACCGCATGGCTGCGCAGGCCAAAAAACCGAAAAGCCGATCGCTCGAGGCGAAACCACTCTGGAAGCGCTGGGTCGGGGTCGTGCGAAATGGTGCCCCAATGGCTGTAACACTCGTCGCGCCAACCTCGGATCAAACCTTGTTCGCGCAACCTTTGAGCGGCCAACGCCAAGGCCTGCGAACGCTGCGCAGGTGAGAGGTGTTGGGCGTCCCAGCGCACCATGCCGGGCGCGCTGCTGACACCAGGGAGCGCGCCTTGCAGGGCTGGCACATGCTCACGCCTCACCCACCCCAATGGCGAAGCGCCCATGAAAAAACGCCAAGAATCCACTGGATGGGGTGCCACGGCGCCATCCAGCAGGGCTTGCAGGCAAGCCCCATCAGCCGGTGTGAGCGCTTGGTGAAAGGACTCGGTGCTCATGGGGCAATGGCTGGGCTTTCCATGATCCACAGGTCAGGCTGTGATGCCCATCAATCCACCTTGGTACCGGTGATTTGCACCACCTGCGCCCATTTGTTCATTTCGGCGCGCACAAAACTGGCGAAGGCCTCGGGGGATGAGCTGGCGGCCTCCACACCGATGTTGTTCATGGCAGCGCGGTAAGACGGATCGCGGGCCGCCTTGACCAGCTCCGCGTTGAGTCGGTCCACCAAGGGCTTGGGGGTTCCGGCAGCCACAAACAAGCCCGTCCAGCTGTCCACCTGGAAGCCGGGCACACCGGACTCGATGAAGGTCGGCAACTCTGGGGCTGTGGGCCAGCGTTTGCTGCCCGAGTTGGCAATGGCGCGGACCTTGCCCGATTTGACCAAGGTCATCGCATTGGTGATGGTTTCGATCATCATGGACACATTGCCGGCCAATAAATCCGACGAGGCCGCCCCGCCCCCTTTGTAGGGGATGTGCAACACGTCAATTTGGGC
>JBEDFU010000206.1:0-4295 GCA_041174965.1 Pseudomonadota bacterium
GGTACCGCTTGCCCTGTGAAGCGCTCGATGTCACGCATGAACCCTTGTTCATCCAGAGAGACCAAACTGACGGCCTCACCCGTGGCGCCGGCTCGGCCGGTGCGGCCAATGCGGTGCACGTAGTCTTCGCTGATGTTGGGAATGTCGTAATTGACCACATGGGGCAATTCGTCGATATCGATGCCCCGCGCTGCAATGTCGGTGGCCACCAATGCTCGGATGTCACCAGATTTGAAGCCAGCCAAAGCTTGGGTGCGTGCGGTTTGGCTTTTGTTGCCATGCAAGGCCATGGCCGTGATGCCATGCTTGTTCAAAAACTCGGCCACGTTGTTGGCACCAAATTTGGTGCGGGTGAAAACCAGCACCTGGCTCCAAGCATGCGCCTCAATGATGTGGGCGAGCAAAGCCTTTTTCTTGCCGCGACCCACCGGGTGCACCACTTGGGTGATGCTCTCCACTGTGGTGTTGCTGGGCGTGACTTGAATGCTTTGCGGATTACGCAGCAAACCATTGGCCAAATCGCGAATCTCTTCGCTGAAGGTGGCAGAGAAAAGCAGACTTTGCTTTTCTCGCGGCACCAGGGCCAGAATTTTTTTGACATCGTGCACAAATCCCATGTCTAGCATGCGATCGGCCTCATCCAAAACCAATATTTGGACCGTCGACAAGTCCAGAAAGCCTTGTTGCTGCAGGTCCAACAATCGCCCGGGGGTGGCGACCAAGATGTCCACGCCGTTGCGCAGGCGGTCAATTTGGGGGTTCATGCCCACACCGCCAAAAATCACGGCGGAGGTGAGTTGCAAGTATTTCCCATAAACACGCACCGATTCTTCAACTTGAGCGGCCAGTTCGCGGGTGGGGGTGAGCACCAAGGCACGGATGCCAAAAACACCGTGCTTATTGGGGGTGCTGCGGCTCATGGCCAACTTGTGCAGCATGGGCAGGGTGAAGGCGGCGGTTTTGCCTGTGCCGGTCTGGGCGCCAGCCAGCAGGTCTTGGCCCTCTAAGACAGCCGGTATGGCTTGGGCTTGAATGGGTGTGGGGGTTTCGTAGCCTTGCTCGCGCACGGCTTTCAAAATGGCCGGAGCCAGTTTCAGATCGTCAAAGTTCATGATGGAGCGCCGTCTCGGGCGCGGGAGTTCGGCCTGATCCGCTGTTTGCAACAGCAGCCAGTCATCGGCCAACAGGGTTCACAGGTGGGCTGTAAAGCTAAATGCAGTGTGCCTAGCTCAGCCCCAGCAGAAGCGCTGGTGTTGCACCAACTGGAGGATGCAACGTGATCGATTGTCGCATGATTTGATTTGCCTAGGCCGGGCCAGCCCTCAGGGCTGATAATCACCGGTTTTCAACCGCGTTCCAAGGATATTTCGCATGGCCCAGTATGTATTCACCATGAACCGCGTCGGCAAAATCGTGCCACCCAAGCGGCACATCCTCAAGGACATTTCGCTGAGCTTTTTCCCGGGCGCCAAGATTGGTGTGTTGGGTCTCAACGGTTCAGGCAAGTCCACCTTGCTGAAAATCATGGCGGGTGTGGACACCGAGATCGAGGGCGAAGCCCAACCCATGGCAGGCTTGAAAATTGGGTATTTGCCGCAAGAGCCCAAGCTGGACCCGCAAAGCACGGTTCGGCAGGCGGTTGAAGGGGGCATGGGTGAGGTGCTGGCGGCGAAAAACCGGTTGGAAGAAATTTATGCCGCTTATGCAGAGCCCGATGCGGACTTTGACAAGTTGGCGGCTGAGCAAGGCGAATTAGAGGCGATCATTGCCACCGCGGGCAGCGACAGCGAACACCAGTTGGAGATTGCAGCGGATGCCTTGCGCCTGCCACCTTGGGACGCCGTGATTCAAAACCTGTCAGGCGGCGAAAAGCGCCGGGTGGCTTTGTGCCAATTGCTGCTGTCTCGGCCCGATATGCTGTTGCTGGACGAACCCACCAACCACTTGGATGCCGAGTCGGTGGATTGGCTCGAGCAGTTTTTGGCCCGTTTTTCTGGCACGGTGGTGGCCATCACCCACGACAGGTATTTCTTGGATAACGCCGCAGAATGGATATTGGAGTTGGACCGCGGCCACGGTATTCCTTGGAAAGGCAATTACTCCACGTGGTTAGAGCAAAAGCAAGACCGATTGGAAAAAGAGCAAAAGGGCGAAGAGGCCCGCGCCAAGGCACTGAAAAAAGAACTTGATTGGGTCCGTCAAAACCCCAAAGGGCGTCAAGCCAAGAGCAAGGCGCGCATTGCCCGCTTTGAAGAACTGTCAGATTTCGAATACCAAAAACGCAACGAAACCCAGGAGATTTTCATCCCGGTGGCCGAGCGTTTGGGCAATGAAGTGTTTGAGTTCACCCATGTCAGCAAATCCTTTGGTGACCGTTTGCTCATCGACGACCTGAGCTTCAAGGTCCCGGCCGGTGCCATCGTCGGCATCATTGGCCCCAACGGGGCCGGCAAGTCCACCTTGTTTCGCATGATTGCTGGCAAAGAGCAACCCGACAGTGGCTCGATCAAGATCGGCTCCACCGTCAAAATGGCCTTTGTCGATCAAACGCGCGACGACCTGTCCAATGAAAAAACAGTGTGGGAAGACGTCTCTGGCGGTTTGGACATCCTGACCGTGGGCAAATTTGAGATGGCCAGCCGCGCTTACTGTGGCCGCTTCAACTTCAATGGCGGCGATCAACAAAAGCGGGTGGGCACGCTCTCGGGCGGTGAACGCGGCCGGTTGCACCTGGCCAAAACCTTGATCGCTGGTGGCAACGTCTTGCTGCTCGACGAACCCTCAAACGACTTGGATGTGGAAACCTTGCGCGCTTTGGAGGATGCCCTCCTGGAGTTTGCCGGCAGCGTGATGGTGATCAGCCATGACCGTTGGTTCTTGGACCGCATTGCTACACACATCCTGGCTTGCGAAGGGGATTCGCATTGGACATTCTTTGACGGCAACTACCAAGAGTACGAAGCCGATAAGAAGAAGCGCCTGGGCGAGGAGGGTGCCAAGCCCAAACGGGTGCGTTACAAAGCCCTCAGTTGATGTCTTGGGCGCTGGGCCACCATTCACCGCTGGCCAAGCGCAACCCTTTTGCACTCGCCACCGCATTGAGCACCGCCAAGGCGGTGGCTTCACTGGCCAAGGTCGACAGCAGCATCATGTCTGCCGCCACACCGCTTTGACCGGTACCCAGCGCAAACAAGGTGTCGCCATCCCAAGGGGTGTGAACGGGGCGAATCGTTCGGGCCAATCCGTTGTGACCCATTTGTGCCAGCCGATGGGCTTGGCTTTTATTCAGCACGGCATCTGTGGCAATCACGCCTATCGTGGTGTTTCCGCCCGCTGACATCAGCCCCGTGGACAGGCCCTGGAGCTGGCTGCTCACGGTGTCTTGAAGCTCCAGACCTGAGGCTTTTTTTCGGGCCCCGGCTAGGATGCGGCCGTTGTTCGGGTCCACCACATCACCCAATGCATTGACCACCACCAGCGCAGCCACCGTCACGCCAGAAACGGTCAGGGCCGCACTGCCAATGCCCCCTTTCATCGCCAACTGGGGCCCAAAAACTTTCCCCACGGTGGCGCCCGCACCAGCGCCGACATTGCCCGTGGTCACCGGCGACTGGTTGGCATCTTCGCAGGCCAGCCAGCCACTCATGGGGTCTGGGCGGATGCGCGAGTCCCCGACGCCCAAGTCAAAAATCACGGCGGCGGGCACGATGGGTACGCGCACCAGCCCCACAGGGATGCCGCGTCCTTGCTGCTCCAGCCATTTCATCACCCCTGATGCGGCGTCCAAACCAAAAGCACTCCCACCGGACAGCAGAACCGCATGCACATGGGGCACGGAGTTGTGCGGCGCCAGCAAGTCGGTTTCTCGTGTGCCAGGGGCGGCGCCACGCACATCGACCCCACCCACGGTGCCCTCCGGGCATATGACGACGCTGCAACCCGTGGGTCTGTCAGACAAGCTGTTGTGTCCTACCAACACACCCTGAAGTCGGGTGAGGGATGGGTTGTGTGACATGGGCGCACTTTCAGCGATGGAAGATTCAATGATTTGGGACCATGGATTTCAACACAACGCAAAACGACACCCCCCTGGCGAGGAGCTACAAGAGTTTGACGAGGCGATGCTGAAAGATCACACGCACGCAGAAATTGCTGTTACATTCAGTTACACATAAATTTGTTTCATCACTGAACCAGAGGATGGTGGCCGCTTGATTCAGATGGATGTGGAAAGGAAGCACACCTATAAATTGTTTGTTAATAATTTGATTTATTTAATGAATACTTTATAATCA
>JBEDFU010000207.1:0-9955 GCA_041174965.1 Pseudomonadota bacterium
TGGGACAGGGCTGGGCTTGAGAAAAAATACGAGACCCCTGATACCCAATTTGCAGTGATCCAAGGACAACGCGTTCACTTCCAAGACTCGGGGCCCAAAGATGGCCCCGTGCTGTTGATGCATTTGTCGGGGTAGAGAGGCGATGCATGAGTTTTTCGCAGTGGCAGACTCGCACGACCCATGGTTATCCGCTGGCTGCGGATTTGATGTGCGGGTTCTTGGGTAGCCCAATAATGACCAAAGTTTCTATGAGTGACTGCTGGCAGAAAAGGGCTTCGAAAAATAGCCTGCCAGGACCTTCACACTTTTTTAATAACAAGTTGCTCAGGGGTCTGATCCCGGAGGTCGCGATCAGGCGACTTCGATCGCAGCGGTAAACGCATAGCCGATTTTGTGCACCGTATCCAAGGGTAGTTCGCTGCCCAAAACCTCTTTGATTTTATTGCGCAATCGCCGCACCAGTATTTCCATGCGCCGATAATCATACGAATCAGGGTCGTGGCCCAAACTCAGCACCAAGTCGCGCCGGGAAACAGCTTGCCCGGGTGCGCGGGTCAACCGTTGCAACAGCAAGGTTTCCGAGTATGTCAGTTTAATCACCAGGCCTGTAGGCGACGCCAGCGTCCAGTGTTGTGGGTTCAATATCCATTGAGGCGTGATCTGAGTGCGTAATCGGCGCGTTAAATTGCGCACCAACGAAGCCAGTTCTTCCAGCTGGATGGGCTTGACCAAGTAGACATCTGCACCAGCTTGTATACCTTGGATGCGTTGCTCCCCTTCTCCACGCGCGGTTGTGATGATCACTCCTTTGCCTTGTGCATTGGTGCTCAACCAGGTGAGACCATCGCCGTCGGGCAAACCCAGATCCAAGATCAGCACGTCAAATTGGTGTGTTTTCAGCCACTGCGATGCAGCCCCCAAACTGCCAACGCCATCGGCCGTAAACCCCTCCATATTGAGGTAAGTGACCAAGGCCTCCAGCAAAGCCGCTTCATCTTCAATCACCAAAACACGGTCGTTGTGGGTATTTTTAGGGTCCAGGGTGTTCATGGTGGGAGTCATTTATCGGGTAACCACAGGCAAAAGGTACTTCCATGGCCTAACGCACTGTCCAATTCAAGTTGGCCTTGGTGCTTGTCTACGATCAGCCGCACAAAAGGCAAACCCAAACCCAAGCCAGCGATCGAACTCTCAGCACTAACCCGCTGATAGTCTTCGAAAATCAGTTGATGGTCTTTGGCATCGATCCCAAAGCCCTGGTCGATCACCGCCATGCCCACCCAACCCTTTTTTTTGCGCGTCTCAATCACCACGGTTTGGCCAGGTTTAGAGTATTTACAGGCATTGTCAATCAGGTTGAGAATGGCCACTTCGAGCAAATTTTCATCGGCCCACACATCACCCACAGACGCATTCAGTTGAAGGGACAGTGGAGTTTTTTCATGGTAGATGGACTGGGCATCGACCAACTCGCGAAGCCAAGCGGACAAGGGGATGTGCTTCGGGGAAAATTCTTTCAACTCTTGTTGCAAACGGTCACCCTGTAGCCAGGTTTCGAACAACGACAAAAGCCTGCCGGTCGCGCTGGCCATGGTGTCCAGCCGTTTCTCCAGGTTTAATTGCCCGGCTGTGTATTCCTTTCGAAGCAAACTGATTTGGCTGTTGATAATGCCCAAGGGATTGCGAAATTCGTGCGATATCAAAGCGCCAAAGCGCAGGTACTTATTGAGGAAATGGGTTTGCGCAGACAGGGCATGTTGTAATTCTTGGGTGCGTTTGTGGATCTCGCCCTCAAGTTCTTCCTGCGTGCTCTGGGAGCGCTCTAGCAATTGTTGGTTGGCCTGCAAGGCTTCGCGCTGAGCCCGCTCGCGCTCTTGCCGCTCCAGATGCACGATATCTGCCAATGCAAATGCCAGCAACAGCATCTCCACCGCCGAAGACAATTGCAAGCTGTATGACGTCCACACATTGGTGGAGATCAATTCAAATGCACGCAAAGTGGCAATGATGGCTCCTGACCACAAAACCGCCCAGGCCAGCAAAAAAAACCGCGCTCCCCTGTGACCCAGTTTGAGCACGCGATACCCGGCGATCAAGACCAGCAGGGAGGACGGCAAGGCCAAGAAATATAGCGTCTGCACAGCCCACAGCGTTGGAAACGCCAACCACGGTGAGATCACCACAATTACAGCATCGACCAGATACAACACAGAGAAGACACGTAACAGTGCGGCGGTTTTGGGCAAGTAGCGCCGCGCCTGCAAAAACTCGTTGGCAAACAACATGGCACATGCACCGGCCAGGCAGATGAAAAAGGTTTGTGAGATCGAGTCAAACCAGGACTGATCCGGCCATAAAAACAATTGCCCCATGCCGTTGCCTGACACCATACCCAAGCCAAACACCCCGATAAATGCGCTGTAAAACAGGAATCGCATATCACGCAGAGACAAACCCAAAAACAAGTTGTAAATCAGCAAGGCCAACAAGGCGCCAAAATAAAGCGCTTGTAACACAGTGGTTTTCTGCACATGATGTCGAAAGGACTGCTCTTGCCAAACCGTAATAGGCACAGACACACTGTGATGGCTGCTTACACGCAAGTAGTAGTGCTGAGTTTGAGTGTCGATCTCAACCGGAAAAGCAAAAAAACGGTGCAAAAAAGGCCTGGAAGCCAATGGGCGTTGGCCGCCGGTTTGCACCACTGGTCGTTGGGGGGCGTAAAAATCCACCTGGTTCAACAGGAAGTACGGGACTTCCAAGATCCAATTCGCAGGCGCATCAGGGGCTCTTTGTAGGCTGACGCGAACCCAATAGGCAGACTGCGAAAACCCCATGTTGATCTGTCCCTGCTCCACCGGCCAAGGCTGGAACAGCGCGGCGTTTTCCGGCCGGCTCGCTTGTTCAAAGCCCATGTCCCCTCGTTTGTCCTCCAGGATGGCTATTTGCTGTATGGCCGACAGGGACAGGGTGTGTGGGCTCAACAAATCGGCTCGGGCAACGCTTAACCCGACCCAACAGCCTACAACCAGCACCAGACGAAACAAGTAAAAAAGCATTATTAAATTTGTATGGGTTTATCCTAAATGCCCAACAAATCAATTAACGGTGAGCAAGAATGTCGGATTTTTCGCGTAAATGTCGAAATTCAACTGTTGGTGATTTGAACTGCAAAGACTAACATTTTCGGCCCAGTTAGGTGCGTGAAGCGAGAGACAAACGCCCCATCAATTGGTAGGCGAAGATGAGTTTTGATTAAATTTTCAAGGATGAAACATGTTTGAGCAAGTCGTACCTGTCAACAAAGAACGCCATGCAACCAAAAAAATTCGTAGCAGCAATGATTTTCGGTTCGCGTCCAAATTTCATGTGGCGTATGTCACGGTGCATGAATTCGCTCGGGCTGCGGCTATCTACCCTCTGGTCTTTTTGGAAGACAAGGCCAGTGATGATTTTCGCCCTGTAGCCTTGATGGGGCTGGATGCGGGAGAAAACCTGTTCGTCAGCAGTGAGGGACAGTGGGCGGGTTCGTACATTCCTGCCATCATCCGCCGCTATCCCTTTGCCTTGACCAAGGCCACTGAGGCCGATCGGTTTATCGTGTGTGTGGACGAAGCCAGTGATCTACTGAGCGACACCGAGGGGACACCGATGTTTGATGAACAAGGCAACCCCACTCAAGTGATTGAAAACGTCAAGCGTTATTTGGGTGAACTCCAGCAAATGGACACCATGACCCATGAGTTCAGCAAATTCTTGATCCAAAACAATTTGCTGACCCCGTTGAATATGCGTGTCAATGCCGCCAGCCAGGTTCGCAACATCACGGGTTGCTACGTCATCAATGAAGAGCGATTGAACAATTTCACCGATACCAAATTCGTTGAAATCCGGCAAAAAGGCTATTTGCCCGCGATCTATGCCCACTTGATTTCCCTCGCGCAAATCGAGCGTTTAGCCAGTATGAAAAGCCCGGCCAATGTGAACGCAAACGAAAAATCTCAAACTGCTGCCGGTTCTCGCCGCAAGTCCAAAGAAGTACTTCAATAAGGGGTCATCCCACCTCAGGCTGAGAACGCATGGGGAGGCGAAGACAGTTAATTGTTCAATGGACAGAGGTGCAGGTATGGACAAGGCGTGGTGCCAGCGGGGGGGGGTGACACTGTGCGTGTCGGTAGTGCTGTGGGTCTTTGGTGGTCAGGCTCTGGCCCAATCGACCTCGAACGAACGAAACACCGCCAGCCCTGTCCCAGCCTTGAGCTTGAAGGATGTGATTCATCAAGTGCGCATGGCCAACAAGGACATCCGCAGCAAGCAAGTCGAACGGGACGTCTCAGCCACGGGTATCGATCGGGCCGCATCGGCCTTTCAACCCCTAGCAACGTTGTCAGCCACCAATGGCATCAATCGCCAGCCAAGCACGTATGAGGAAAAGCTGGCCCGATCGACCGAGACGGAAAAACTCTCCAACTCCATGAAGAGTTTGTACCTGCGCGATGGCCAAGATTACGCTGCCGGCGTGAGCCAGTTGCTGCCCAGTGGTGCCAAGCTCGAGGCCAAAACCAGCTTGTCGCAATTCATTACCAATATCAACCAAAACGACCCAACCCGCCCTGAAGGAGCCAAAGACAACCGCTCCTTTTGGGGCCTGACCTTGACCCAGCCCCTGGCCAAAGACGGCGGTTTTACCGTCACCAAGGCCCGTACCGTGGTGGCGGGCTTGGACCTCGATGTGGCCACACACACCCTCGGCGAAACAGAGTCCAGCATCGTGGCTGAGACCACTCTGGGTTACTACGAACTGATCATGGCGCAACACCGCGTCAACGCTGCACTGGAAAAAATCCAGACCGCGCAAAGACTGCTCAGCGAAGCTCGAGCCTTGGCGCGCCAGGGCCGTTTAGCCGAGGTGGATGTGGTGGAAGTCGAAAACTCATTGTCACGCTTTCGCGCTGGCTTGAGCGAAGCCAAACAAGGCGAACGCGAACGCTTCAACCGTCTCAACACCTTGATCATGGCCGCCACCGGCATTGGCGCTACAGCTTGGAAGGCTGCCGACGATTTGCCCCTGGTGCCTCTTGAAGTGCCAACCGTTTCAATGGATGAAGCCATGCGCTTGGCTTTGGAATCTCGACACGACTATCTGATCCAAAAAAAGGTTCTGGAGCGTGAAGGCGTGCAATTGGTGTATGCCAAAAACCAGGCTTTACCCCGCATCGATTTGATCGCCAGCTATGGCCAAAATGGATTGGCCTATGGGGCTCGCACGGCCTACAGATCCGAAGTAACTCGTGACTACGCAACGTGGAGCTTAGGCTTTCAATTGCAAGTGCCTTTAGGAGAAAACTTGCAAGGGCGAGCCGATGTCGCAGCCGCCAATTTGCGCCGCGAAACAGCCCTGATTGCCATCAAGTCCTTGGAAGTGCAAATCACCAACGATATCGACACCAGCCTGAACATGCGCAGCAGTGCCTTGGAGCGCTGGGTTCATTGGCAAGAGGTGGCCAAACGCGAGCAACAGCAACTCGACATCGAGCGGAAAAAATTCAGTGCCGGTCGCAGCGAAATGCGCGAAATCTTGATGCGCGAGGAAAAAACAGTCAACTCTCGCTTGATGGTGATTGAACAGCAACTGGCTTACGCTAAAGCGCAAGTGATTTTGGAGTCGGCGCAAGGCGTCTTGCTACAGCGCTGGCCGTCCTGAATGAGTCAAACCCAAACTTGACCCTATGTTGTCGCGCCCTCTTTTTTTCATCGTTGTGTGTGCACTGGTGGCAGGTGCACCGCTGACTGGGGCGCAAAACGCTTCGCCTGCAAATGCTAACAAACCGACTGCGGCCCCTTCCATACCCGCGTCGGGCAGTCCCATGGTTGTCAGCCCCGCGACCAATACAAATACAAACTTAGCAGTCGCCTCGACAACCACCTCTCCGGGGGTCACGCAAGCTTTGAAAGATGTCAAGCTCAGCATGACCGTCGCAGGGCGAATAGATGGCATGCTGGTGCGCGAGGGCACCCGGGTCACCAAGGGCCAATTGTTGATGCACCTGGATCGAACGCTTGAAGAGTTGGAAGTGCAACGCCGCCGATTGCAACTCGAAGACATGTCAAAACTAGAGGAGCTACGGCTAAAAGAAAAGACTCTGGCCTTGCAAGTGGCCTCGCTTGCGCCCTTGTTACTCAGCGGAGGCGTCTCCCGTAAACAAGCCGAGGACGAAGAAATGTCCTTGGGCACTGTGGCTGCAGAGCGCAAAGCCTTGGAGGCCAGCAAAGAGCGCGAGCGCATCGAGTTGTCATTGGCCCAAGAGGCCTACGAACGTCGTCATTTGCGGGCACCGTTTGACGGGGTAGTCACCAAAGTGGCTTTACGGGTGGGCGAGAGCATCGCGGCCCACGAGCCTTTGATCACCTTGGTCGATACCAGCCGGGTGCGATTCATGGGCACAGTCCCAGCCCGCACTGGCACCAAGCTGCAAGTCGGAGCAATGGTCAACATCGAATTGGCCACATATGGACAATCCAAACGCCGAGCAGCTAAAGTGGTTTTTGTATCACCTGTAGCCGATCCTTCGAGCGGCTTGTTGGAAGTGATTGCAGAATTTGACAACCTGGATGGCTCCGTACGTCCTGGCATCAGTGGCCGCTTGCTGTTGTGACTTTTGCGCGTATGAACGCTTCCTCCCAACAAGCCCACAACGCCCACGCCGCCGCGGGTACGGATTTGTCCACACCCTGGGCCTACTTGTCTGCCCTGGATGCCCCAGCGCAGACATTTTGGGCGCAGTACATCCAGGCGATCGGACAAAGCTTGCTAGCTCGACGGGTGTTGCTGTTGGTGTCGGGCATTGGGCAGCCCTGGAAAGCCCTGGCCCAGTGGCCCAGCGATGCTGCAGAGTTGGACGGCGATGCAGACCATGTCTTGCAATGGTTGGGGCAAGCTTCGCGGCCAGACCTCAGTGTGGAAACCCTTGGCGATGACGAGCAAGCTCTGGTCATGCGCTTTCAAGCCTTCCCCACTGGCACACAGCAAGTGGCCGCGGTGGTGGCTTTGGACGTGAACCTATTCGCTGCTGATGCGCCAGGACTACTGGCCTGGGCTTTAGAAGTGGCTAAGGTGCCGGCGGCCTATGCCACACACCAAGCCCATGGCGCCGCTCCCCCAACCAACCCACCGACCGCGTCGACAACTGATCTAGATGGCGAGCCTCACGCTCAACGTTTGTATGAAATTTTGCGTCTGAATATCGCGCTGAGTCGCCAAACAAGATTCATGCAAATGGCTTTTGAGTTGTGTAACGCCTTGGCAGTTCGGTTCGAAGCTGATCGTGTTTCCTTGGGATGGATGGTGGACCCTTATGTGCGCTTGACCGCTATCAGTCATGTGGAAAAATTCGATCCGCATTCGACCCTTAGCCGTGCACTGGAAAGCGCCATGGAGGAGGCTGCCGATCAAGCTCAGGCCGTGATCCATCCATTGCCATCAGGTTCTAGACACGTCACCCGGGCCCACGAGTCGTATGCCTTGATGCAAGGAGTTGCGGCGATGGCCAGTGTGCCCCTGCGCGATGATCAGGGGGTACAAGGCGTGCTTTGCTTGGAAAAGCGCATTGGCACCTGGGACGATGATGCCTTGTGGGAGTTGCGCTTGGTGGCTGACATGGTGGTTCGACCCATGGCCGACTTGAAATCGCGTGACCGCTGGTGGGGGGCGCGAATGTTGGGTGCAGTGAAAAGCACGTACCAAAACAGCCTGCTTCCCAAATACAGCGCTTGGAAGTTGGCGGGCTTTAGCGCAAGCATGCTGTTGCTGGTGATGTGTGTGTGGCCATGGGCCTACCGAGTCGACGCCACTTTGACTCTGCGCAGCAAAGACTTGTTGTTCATGCCAGCACCCTTTGATGGCTATTTGCGTCAAGTCCATGTAGAGATTGGCGACAAAGTGGAAGCGGGTCAGGTCTTGGTGCAACTTGACACCCGGGATCTGGTGCTTGAGGAGTCGATGGCCGAGGCTGATGTGCTGCGCTATAGCCGCGAGGCCGAAAAAGCGCAGGCGGCGCGCCAATTGGCCGAAATGCAAATCAACTTGGCCCGCCAAGAACAATCGGCATCGCGTCTGGCTTTGGTGCGTCACCAGTTGCAACACGCAAACGTCATCGCCCCACGCACTGGGGTGGTAGTCGAAGGTGAGTTGAAAAAAAACCTGGGTGCCCCATTGCGCAAAGGTGACTTGTTGCTGAAATTAGCGCAAACCGATGACACCTACCTGGAATTGGAAATCGATCAGGTCGATGTGCATGAGGTGAAAGTGGGCTCCACCGGTGAATTCGCTTTGGTAGGACGACCCGATCAGCGCTTTGCGATTCGGCTCGAACGGATTGACCCTGCCTCGACCCAGCGCGAAGGCCGCAACGTTTATCTCGCACGCGCCAAAGTGCAAAGCGATATTCCCCCATGGTGGCGGCCTGGTATGGGGGGGTTGGCGCGCATTGACGCCGGTGACCGCCCCCTGATTTGGGTCTTGACCCACCGAAC
This sequence comes from Pseudomonadota bacterium, assembly GCA_041174965.1. GTDB lineage: Bacteria > Pseudomonadota > Gammaproteobacteria > Burkholderiales > Burkholderiaceae_C > Limnohabitans. Next base: position 8,533 of record JBEDFU010000207.1, read on the forward strand.
GATTCGGTTCTTGCGGGAGTTTTTCTGGATATGAGCATGGACGAAGCCAGCGGGCGCACTTACAGCGACACGTGGCACCTGGTTGCCAGTGTGCGCGCTTGCCTGCGAAGCAGCGTGCGCGCACACAAACAAATATTTCGTGGTGAAGAGTGGGTGGTGTTGCGTGACAGTTTAGGCAGCGAGTTCTTCCGCGTCACAGCTGCAGCCTATGCCTTTCTCAGCCGCATGGACCCAAAACGCACCATTGACGAGGTCTGGTCCGATGTGATCGAGGCCGACCCCGAACTGTCACTGACCCAGGAAGAGGTGGTTCAGTTGCTGGGGCAATTGCACTTGTCAAATTTATTGCAGTTTGACCGCGGCGCTGCGGCGGCCAGTTTGTTTGAGCGCCACACCGAACGCCGCTCGCGCGAGATCAAAGCCCTTGTCATGGGGTTTTTATCCATCAAATTGCCCTTGTTTGATCCGGACCGTGTTTTGGAGAAGTGCTTGCCCCTGATTCGCGGCGTTTTTGGTCCGGTAGGGGCATGCATTTATGCGGTTTTGGTCTTGCTGGGGCTCAAAGCCTTGGCCGATGAGTCCGATCATCTTTTCGACCAATCCGCTGGTTTACTCGCTCCGGCCAACTTGGGTTTACTCTACATTGGTATGGTGCTGGCCAAGTTGGTGCATGAATTTGGACACGCCGCAGCTTGCAAGCGCTTTGGCGGCGAGGTGCACAAGATGGGTGTCATGTTGCTTATGTTTGCACCCTTGCCCTACATGGATGCCACTGCCAGTTGGGGCTTTCGTAGCCGCTATCAGCGCTTGTTGGTTGGGGCCTCGGGAGTCCTCAGCGAATTGGCCGTCGCGGCCGTTGCAGCCCTCATTTGGGCCCATACGGCACCAGGTGTGGTGAATGCACTGGCCTACAACGTCATATTTGTAGCCAGCGTTTCGACGGTGCTGTTCAACCTCAATCCGCTGATGCGCTTTGATGGCTACCACATGCTGGTCGACTATTTGGATGTACCCAATTTGTTTCAACGATCGCGCGATCAACTCAAGTATTTGGCTGAACGCTGGGTGCTGGGCGTGAAAAATGTTCAACCCGTCGCGCGCACCGCTACCGAGGCCTGGATGCTGCCTGTCTATGGTGCATTGAGCCTGGGGTATTGGGTGGTGCTGATGTCCACTATCATTTTCTTCATCGCTGAGCAGTACTTGGATCTGGGCGTGGCTCTGGCCTGGGTTTTGTTTTTCACGTCGGCCGTGTTGCCATTGTTCAAGTTCTCCAAGTACCTGTTGGTCAGTCCGAAATTGCACCACCAACGCTGGCGCACCGGTAGCATTACCCTGGGTATCCTAGGCATCAGTTTGGGTGTGTTGGCGGCAGTGCCCATGCCCGATCGGGTGCGTGTCAAAGGTGTGATGCAAGCCACTT
>JBEDFU010000208.1:0-4663 GCA_041174965.1 Pseudomonadota bacterium
TGGCGATCAGTGCCACCAAGCAGCTGACCAACCAGCGCGATTTGGCGCTGGCTTATTCACCCGGTGTGGCCGCCCCTTGCGAAGAAATCGCCAAAGACCCGAATGCCGCGTTTCGCTACACCAACCGCGGCAACTTGGTGGCGGTGATCACCAATGGCACGGCTGTGCTGGGCTTGGGCGACATTGGCCCCTTGGCCTCCAAGCCGGTGATGGAGGGCAAGGCGGTTTTGTTCAAAAAGTTTGCCGGCATCGATGTGTTTGACATCGAGATCAACGAGAAAAACCTGGACAAATTGGTCGACACCATCGCCGCCCTGGAGCCCACATTTGGCGGCATCAATTTAGAAGACATCAAAGCGCCGGATTGTTTTTATGTGGAGCGCAAGTTGCGCGAGCGCATGAAGATCCCGGTCTTTCACGACGACCAACATGGCACCGCGATTGTGGTGGGCGCAGCCATCATGAACGGCTTGCGCGTGGTCGGCAAAGACTTGCAACACGTCAAGCTGGTCACCTCGGGCGCAGGTGCGGCGGCTTTGGCGTGCTTGAATTTGTTGGTCAAGCTGGGTTTGCCCAAGAAGAACATTTTTGTCACCGACCTGGCTGGCGTGGTCTACACCGGCCGCACCGAGTTGATGGATGAAGACAAGATTGGCTTTTCTCAAGACACCCGCGCCCGCACGCTTGGAGACGTGATGCAAGGCGCCGACATATTTTTGGGCTTGTCGGCCGGCGGTGTGCTCAAGCCTGAGATGGTCAAAGCGATGGCGGCCAAGCCGTTGATCTTGGCGCTGGCCAACCCCACGCCAGAAATCTCCCCCGAAGAGGTGAAGGCCGTTCGCGACGACGCCATCATGGCCACCGGTCGCACCGACTATCACAACCAGGTGAATAACGTTCTGTGCTTCCCCTACATTTTTCGCGGTGCTTTGGACGCGGGTGCATCCACCATCACCGACGAGATGGAGATTGCCGCCGTTCACGCCATTGCCGAGTTGGCCCAGGCCGAGCAAAGCGATGTGGTGGCCGCTGCGTATTCGGGCGAACAGTTGGCTTTTGGCCCAGAGTATTTGATCCCCAAGCCCTTTGACCCGCGCTTGATGATGAAGATCGCCCCGGCTGTGGCCCAAGCCGCCGCCGACAGCGGCGTGGCCTTGCGCCCGATTGCCGACATGGACGCTTACCGTGAGCGCTTGCAAAGCTTTGTTTACGCGTCGGGCACCACCATGCGCCCCATTTTTGCGGCGGCCAAACGCGCCAGCAAAAAACGCGTGGCCTACGCCGAAGGCGAAGACGAACGCGTGTTGCGTGCGGTGCAAATTGTGGTCGACGAGGGCTTGGCCAAACCTACGCTGATTGGTCGCCCCGCCGTGATTGCCCAACGCATCGAGCGTTTTGGCCTGCGCTTGCGCGAAGGCGTGGACTACCAAGTGGTCAACGTCGAAAACGACCCGCGCTACCGCGACTTTTGGCAAACCTACCACCGCATGACCGCGCGCAAGGGCGTCACCGCCGAGTTGGCCAAGATCGACATGCGCCGGCGTTTGTCGCTGATCGGCACCATGCTGCTGCACAAAGGCGATGTGGACGGCATGATTTGCGGCACCTGGAGCCGCCCCGACACCCATTTGATTTATGTCGATCAAGTCATTGGCAACCGCCCTGGCGTGAGCACCTATGCCTGCATGAACGGCTTGCTGCTGCCCGATCGGCAGTTGTTTTTGGTCGATACCCACCTCAATTTGGACCCGACCGCCGAGCAACTGGCCGAGATCACCATCATGGCGGCCGAAGAAATGCGCCGCTTTGGCATTGCGCCCAAAGCCGCCTTGTTGTCACATTCCAACTTTGGCAGCAGCTTGCAAGACAGCGCCGCCAAAATGCGCCGCACCCTGGCGCTGGTTCAACAGCGCGCCCCTTGGCTGGAAATTGACGGCGAAATGCACGGCGACGTGGCCCTGGACGGCGCCCTGCGGGCCGAGCAAATGCCCGACAGCAGCTTGACGGGCAACGCCAATTTGCTGGTTTTTCCCAACCTGGACGCGGCCAACATCTCCTACAACCTGCTCAAAACCGCCGCCGGCGGCAATATTGCCATTGGCCCGGTTCTGTTGGGCGCCGCCAAGCCGGTGCACATCCTCACCGCCAGCGCCACGGTGCGCCGCATCGTCAATATGACGGCTTTGACGGTGGCCGACGCAAACGCCACGAGATCTTAGTTCTTGGGGTAGTGCTTACCCACTTATATTTGTCCCAATGGGTCATTTTGAAGGCATTTAAGTCCTGGCTATTGCCTTGGGAATGCTTTTCCTTCATAATTACGGACGTTGCTTCTCGGGTTATCCCGAAAGACAGGTTGACCAGCCAGCCCCGAAAGTTAGGGCTCGCAAACGTCAAATTTCTTCTTTTTTATTGTTTTGTGAGGAATTCAGCGGAGATGGACACGCCACTTCGTACCGTCAAATCCAACATCGTGCAGTCGATCCGTGCCCACCGGGTTCAGGATTTGCACGCGGCTGCACAACACCTGGGGCATCACTTTTTGTATGCCAACTTGGCTGTGGCCCAAAGCAAACAAGACGTGCTGGACATGATCGCCCAGCAATTCACCTTTCCGCCGCAAACCAGCAAGAACTTTGACGCCTTGTTTGACGGCATGACCGACCCCTTGCACAAGTCTGGCCCGCAGCCCGGTTTTGTGATCGTGCTGGAGCAGGTGCCTGCCCATGCCAAATTTGACAAAGAGGCGCGTGAACAGTTGCTCGACATCTTCCGCGAAGCCTCAGATTACTGGGCCGAGCGCAAAGTTCCGTTCCGTTGCTTTTACTCCTTCTCCGTGGCACGCGCACCTGCAATGGCCATGGACAGCGACGGCGTGGCCAGCACCAGCCCCAGCGGCATTGAGTTGACCGACGGCGGCGAAAAAATGCCCACCGACAAATTGGTCGACATTTCTCCCCTGGCCTTGCGCATGAGCAGCCCGTTCAATGCGGGATACTGGTTAACGGCTGCCTGATAGCGCATCAACCCACACCAAAAAGCCCGTTTTAAGTGGGCTTTTTGCTTTTGAGCGTACCTCAATCTTTGTGAATGGCTGCCGCCTTGGGCTGCCCTTGGCACAGCTTTGCCAAAGCCACAAACTCCGCCACAGACACCTCTTGGGCGCGCCGCTGCACATCAAAATCGGTGGCCACACCCTTTTGTTGCAACCAGGCGCCCAGGGTGTGGCGCAGCAGTTTGCGGCGTTGGCCAAAGGCCACGCGCACCAGTTCTGACAGCAAGGGCCAGGGCACGTCGACCACATCGGCCAGCGGCACCATGCGCACCACCGCACTGTCCACTTTGGGTGGGGGGTGAAAAGCGTCGGGCGCCACGTCGAGCACCTTTTCCATCTGAAAACGCGCTTGCAACATGACGCTCAGGCGGCCATAGTCGGCGCTGTTCGGGGTGGCCACCATGCGATCGACCACCTCTTTTTGCAGCATGAAGTGCTGGTCTTGCACCACGTCCACATGGTCGAGCAAGTGAAACAAGATGGGCGTGGAGATGTTGTATGGCAAGTTGCCCACCACGCGCAACTTGGGCACGTTGAGGCTTTGGGCCAGTTCGGTGAAGTTGACCTGCAACACATCCGCTTCGGTCACGCTCAGCTGGGCGTGGCCACGCAGTTCTCGCGCCAAATCGCGGTCGATTTCAATCACTTGAAGGCGCCCGAGTCGCTCCACCAAAGGCTGGGTCAGTGCGGCCCAGCCAGGACCAATTTCCACCATGGCCTGCCCGGCCTGGGGGGCAATGGCGCTGACGATGTCGTCAATGACCGCACGGTCGGTCAAAAAGTGTTGGCCAAAGCGCTTGCGCGGCGCGTTCGGGTGGGCCATGCTCAAAGCGGGTCGTCGCGGTATTCGACGTAAGAGCGGCCTCGGGTCTCTTGGGCCCAGGCGCGGTAGCTGTCTTCCAACTTTTGCTCACGCAAGATGTTGCGCGCCAAGTCACGCTGCTCTTTGACACTCAGCTCGGCCTGGCGCCGCTCCATGACCTGGATGAGGTGCACGCCAAAACGCGTCACCACCGGGGGCGAGGTTTGCCCAGGGGCCAACTTGTTCATGGCTTCTTCAAACTCGGGCACAAACATGCCCGGGCCGGCCCAACCCAAATCGCCCCCCGTGGCGGCGCTGCCGTCTTGCGAATGCAGGCGCGCCATGGTGGCAAATTCGGCCCGTCCGCTGTCGATTTGCGCTTTGATCTCGAGCATGCGTGCGCGCGCTGCATTGGGGCTGAGTTGCTCGCCCGGTCGCAACAAAATATGGCGCGCCAGGGTTTGCGGCACGGTCAAGGTGGTGGCTTGTGGTTGACGGCGCTCGATCAATTTGAGAATGTGAAAGCCCGCCCCAGAGGGCACCGGCCCCGCCAGTTGGCCCACGGCCAAGGTCTTGACGGCATCTACAAATAGGCTGGGGTAGCGCTGGGCCGGCCGCAAACCCATCATGCCGCCACTGGCTTTGTCGGCTGCATCGGAGTTTTCACGTGCCAAGGTCTCAAAGTCAGCCCCGCCTTTGAGTTTTTCCACCAGGGCCTGGGCGCGCAGTCGGGTCTCTTGGCGCTGCGCCTCACTGGCATCGTCAGGCACCGCCAACAAAATGTGGCCCAAGGCCAGCACGGGGTC
>JBEDFU010000209.1:0-11829 GCA_041174965.1 Pseudomonadota bacterium
TGCGCGGCGGCTCCGAGGCGATTGACTCCAACAAAGCCTTGGCCGCGATGGTGCAGCAAGCCTTGGCCGAGGCCGGTTTGCCCACCGATGCGGTGCAACTCGTGCCCACCACCGACCGCGCGGCCGTGGGAGAACTCATCACCATGCCCGCCTATGTGGACGTGGTCATCCCGCGCGGCGGCAAGGGCTTGATCGAGCGCATCAGCCAAGACGCCAAGGTGCCGGTCATCAAACATTTGGACGGCAACTGCCACACTTATGTGGACGACCCCTGTGACCTCGACATGGCGCTCACCGTCGTTGATAACGCCAAAACCCAAAAGTACAGCCCTTGCAACGCCACAGAAAGTTTGCTGGTGGCCCGTGGCGTGGCGGCGGCGTTTTTGCCGCGCATCGGCCAGGTGTTGGCCGACAAGGGGGTGGAGATGCGCTGTTGCCCCGAGAGCAAAGCCCTGCTGGGCAGTGTGAAAGGCGCGGTGCTGAAAGACGCCACCGAGCAAGATTGGTTCGAGGAGTATTTGGCACCCATCATCAGCATCAAGGTGGTGAGTGGGGTGGACGAGGCCATTGCCCACATCAACCACTACAGCAGCCACCACACCGACGCCATCCTCACGCTGAACCATGTGCACAGCCAGCGCTTCATGCGCGAGGTCGATTCGGCCAGCGTCATCGTGAACGCCAGCACCCGTTTTGCCGATGGTTTTGAGTACGGCTTGGGTGCCGAGATTGGCATCTCAACCGACAAATTCCACGCCCGTGGGCCGGTGGGCATTGAGGGCCTCACCTCGTTGAAATACGTGGTGTTGGGGGCGGGGGAAGTGCGGGGTTAGGGTTGTCATAGCGAGCGTTAGCGCAGCAATCTCAATCACCCAATTTCCTCTCCCCCAAAATCAGAAACGCCACGCAAGCGTTCCCGGACATCATCGAGCCTGTCTCAACCCCTTTGCTTGAAGCTGTCAAAATCACCCCCAACTACAAACCTTACTCTTAGCAAGCATCCCCATGGTTCCTCACCTCATCACCGCGCTCACTGGCCCCATCAACGAGCTCGAGCAGCGCATCCTCGACTCCATGCCCGCCATCGAGCGCTGGTTTCGCATGGAGTGGATGGAGCACACGCCGCCGTTCTACACCTCGGTAGACGTGCGCAATGCGGGTTTCAAGTTGGCCCCCGTGGACACCAATCTCTACCCCGGCGGCTGGAACAACCTCACGCCCGAAATGCTGCCCTTGGCGGTGCAAGCGGCGATGGCCGCGATTGAGAAAATTTGCCCCGAGGCGCGCAACCTGCTGCTGATCCCCGAGAACCACACCCGCAACACCTTTTATTTGAGCAATGTGGCGCAGCTGGCGCGCATCTTCAACATGGCGGGCCTGAATGTGCGCATTGGCTCGATCAACCCCGAGATCAAAGAGAACACCACCATCGATCTGCCCAATGGCGATGCGGTGACCCTGGAGCCGGTGATCCGCAACAAATCGCGCTTGGGGCTGAAGGACTTTGACCCCTGCACCATCTTGCTCAACAACGACTTGAGCGCGGGCATCCCCGGCATCTTGGAAGACCTGCACGAGCAGTTTTTGCTGCCCCCGCTGCACGCGGGTTGGTGCGTGCGGCGCAAGAGCCAGCACTTTGCCTGTTATGAAGAGGTGTCCAAGCGCTTTGGCAAGTTGCTGGGCATCGACCCGTGGTTGATCAACCCCATGTTCAGCCAATGCGGCGAGGTGGATTTCAGCGAAAGCGCTGGCATGGAGTCGTTGCGCAGCCATGTGGACGCTTTGCTGACCAAAACCCGGCGCAAATACAAAGAGTACGGCATCAATGAAAAGCCGTTTGTGGTGGTCAAGGCCGACAACGGCACCTATGGCATGGGCATCATGACGGTGCGCGATGTCAAAGACCTGGAGGTGATCAACCGCAAAACCCGCAACAAAATGAGCGTCATCAAAGACGGTCAAGAGGTGAGCGAGGTCATCATCCAAGAGGGTGTGCTGACCAACGAGCGCATCAACGACGCGGTGGCTGAGCCGGTGGTCTACATGATGGACCGCTATGTGGTGGGCGGCTTTTACCGGGTGCATGCCGAGCGCGGCGTGGACGAAAACCTCAACGCCCCAGGGTCGAGCTTTGTACCCTTGGCGTTCGAGCAAAGCGCCCACACCCCCCAACCCGGCGTCAAAGCGGGGGCCAGCGTGCCCAACCGCTTTTACATGTACGGCGTGATTGGCCGTTTGGCCATGTTGGCGGCGAGCTACGAGCTGGAGTCGACCGACCCGGACGCGGAAATTTACGATTAAAGGCCTCAGGCGCGAAATTTAGAGTCGCCAGCCGATCGAAAAGGGTTTCCAAACGCCCGGAAACTCGCATAATGCCGCTCTTTCCCGGCTTCGTGCGAATTTCATGCAACATCAAAAATCTTCCTTGGCCGCCCTCACCTTGGGGGCCATCGGTGTGGTCTACGGCGACATTGGCACCAGTGTCTTGTATGCGGTCAAAGAGGTGTTTGGTTCGGGCCATGTGGCCTTCACCCCCGACAACATCTACGGCATTTTGTCCATTTTCTTTTGGACCTTGACCGTCATTGTTTCGCTCAAATATGTGAGCTTGGTGCTGCGGGCCGACAACAACGGCGAGGGCGGTTTGGTGGCCATGTTGGCGCTGGCTTCGCAATCGGTCAAAGACAAGCCCAAGCTGCGCCGCGTGTTGCTGGTGGTGGGTATTTTTGGCACCTGTTTGTTTTACGGCGACGGGGTGATCACCCCGGCCATCTCGGTGCTGTCGGCGGTGGAGGGCTTGGAGGTGATTTCTCCAGGGCTCTCCAAATATGTGGTGCCCCTGACCTTGGTGATTTTGTTTTGTTTGTTTGCGGTGCAAAAGCATGGCACCAGCGGCATTGGCAAGTTGTTTGGCCCGATCACCGTGGTGTGGTTCATCACCATTGCACTGCTGGGTGTGTATCACATCGCCACAGAGCCGATGATTTTGTGGGCCATCAGCCCGCACCATGCCATCCGCTTCATGTGGAACGACCCAGGCACCACCTTCATCATTTTGGGCGCGGTGGTGTTGTGCGTGACCGGTGGTGAGGCCTTGTACGCCGACATGGGCCACTTTGGCAAAAAACCCATTCGCCTGGCTTGGTTTTCGGTGGTCATGCCCGCGCTCACCCTGAACTACTTTGGCCAAGGTGCCTTGCTGCTCAACAACCCCGATGCGGTGAAAAACCCCTTCTACAACATGGCACCCGATTGGATGCTGTTGCCCTTGGTCATCTTGGCCACTGCCGCCACGGTGATTGCGTCGCAGGCCTTGATCTCGGGCGCATTCAGCGTGACCAAGCAGGTCATTCAGCTGGGCTTTTTGCCGCGCTTGCAGGTGCTGCACACCAGCGTGCGCGACACCGGGCAGATCTACATTCCTTTCGTCAACTGGGGTCTGTTTGTGGCCATCGTGTTGGCGGTGGCGCTGTTCAAGTCGTCGAGCAATTTGGCGGCGGCCTATGGCATTGCGGTGTGCACCGACATGTTGATCACCACGGTGCTGACGTTTTTTGTCATCCGCTACAGCTGGAAGTACCCGCTGTGGTTGTGCCTGGCCGCGACCAGCTTTTTCTTTGTGGTGGACTTGGCGTTTTGGGCCTCCAACTTGCTGAAGTTTTTCGATGGTGGCTGGTTCCCCCTGGCCATTGGTGGGCTGATTTTGTTGTTGATGCTCACCTGGCGCGATGGCCGCGAGCTGCTCAGCAGCAAGTTGCGTGACGACGCCATTGACCTGCGCTCGTTTTTGGATTCGGTGTTCACCGTGCCGCCCACCCGGGTGTCGGGCACGGCGGTGTTTTTGACCGCCGACCCGGGCGCCGTGCCCAATGCCTTGTTGCACAACCTCAAACACAACAAGGTGCTGCATGCGCAAAACCTGTTTGTCACGGTGCGCAACCACGAGGTGCCCTGGATTGGGCTGGATAAGCGCATCGAAACCGAGTCGCTGGGCCATGATTGCTGGCAAGTGACCATCCATTACGGTTTTAAAAACGACCCCGATGTGCCCTTGGCGCTGAGCTTGTTGCACGGGCGTGGTTGCGACCTCGAACCGATGAACACCAGCTACTTTTTGTCGCGCGACAGCATCGTGCCCACGGTGCATGGCGAAATGGCGCAATGGCGCGAAAAACTGTTTGCGCAAATGCACCTCAACGCCAGTGCGGCGGCCGACTTCTTGAAGTTGCCCAGCAACTCGGTGGTGGAGCTGGGCAGCAAAATCGAAATTTGAGCGCGCTGCGCCCGAGTCGCTTTCACTGCTAAGCTTGGCGGCCATGGACATCCTATTTGTTGCCGACCCGCTGGCGTCTTTCAAAATCTACAAAGACAGCACCTTTGTGATGATGCGCGAGGCCCAGCGCCGGGGCCACGCCATTTGGGCCTGCGAAACCCAAGACTTGTCGTGGCGCAGCGGTGGCCAGGTGCAAGCGCCCATGCAGCACATCGTGCTGCAAGAAGGTGCCGACCCGTGGTTTCGCGTGCAAGACAGCGCTGTGCGCGCTTTGCACAGCCTGGGCGCGGTGGTGATGCGCAAAGACCCCCCCTTCGACAGCGAATTTTTTTACGCCACGCATTTGCTCGAGCGTGCCGAGGTGGAGGGCGCGCGGGTGTTCAACAAACCGGCGGCCTTGCGCGACCACCCCGAAAAACTCGCCCTGATGGAATTCGCCCAGTACGCCAGCCCCACGCTGGTCACGCGCAGTGCGCAAGACGTGCGCGACTTTCACGCCGAGCACCACGACATCATCTTGAAGCCGCTGGATGGCATGGGGGGCATGGGCATTTTTCGGGTGCGCGCCGATGGCCTGAACCTGGGGGGCATCATCGAAACCCTCAACCGCGATGGCGCCCAAAGCTTGATGGTGCAAAAGTACATCCCTGCCATTGAAAAGGGTGACAAACGCGTGCTGGTGATTGGCGGCAAGGCCGTGCCGTTTGCGCTGGCACGCATCCCCCAAGGCGGTGAGGTGCGTGGCAACCTGGCCGCTGGTGGTAAGGGCGTGGCGCAGCCGCTGAGCGCGCGCGACCAAGCCATCGCCGCCGACCTGGGTCCCCAGTTGGCCGCTCGCGGCCTGTTGTTGGTGGGCTTGGATGTGATTGGCGACTGCCTCACCGAGGTCAATGTCACCAGCCCCACGTGCTTTCGCGAAATCATGGACCAAACCGGTTTTGATGTGGCGGCCATGTTCGTCGACGCCTTGGAGCAAGCCCTGGCCTGACCATGCGGGCCTTTGGCCTGCGCTTGTCGCATGGGGCTGTGGCTTACGCCCACAAGGTTTGCAACGCAGGCCTGCACCCACCCCCGGGCCTGGGGGTGGTCTGGTTAGAATTCCGCGACTCCCAAGTCCTTGGGACCGCGCGGCCAGTGTGAGCGTGCACAATCTGCTCCCTTTTTGCGCCATGCTGATACACCCTGAATTCCCCCCCACTCTGGAAGCTGCACACGCCCGCCTGGCTGCGGTGCTGGTGCACGACTACGCGCGCACACGCCAATCACTGCACGGCGCGGTGACCCAGCTCTCGCCCTACATCACTCACGGTTACTTGAGCGTGCCCGAGGTGGCGCGGGCCATGGTGGCGCGGTTTCGCATCGGTGTTCAACACCGCTTGATCCATGAGCTGGGCTGGCGTGAATATGCGCAGCACCTGTATGCCCACCTGGGCGATGGTTTGGGTCAACAGGCCTTGTACCCGGGCCCCTTGATGGAGAGCGACTTCAAGCCTGAGTTGCCGCTGGACGTGCGCCATGCCGCCACCGGGATTGCCGCCATCGACTTGGCGGTGAGCATGTTGTACAGCTGCGGTTATTTGCACCACCAGGCCAGGATGTGGTTGGCCAGTTACATCGTGCATGTGCGCAAAATCGATTGGCGGGTGGGTGCGCTGTGGATGCAAGCCCATTTGCTCGATGGCGATGTGGCGAGCAATTGGCTCAATTGGCAGCGCGTGGCGGGACTGGCCGGTGACCCGCCTTGGGTGTTCAACGCCGAAACCGTGGCCCGCCATGCCCCCGCAGATTGGCACAGCCGTGGCTCCATGATCGACAAGCCCATCGAGATGATGGAGATCATGGCGCACAACGCGGCCTCGTTCACCATTTCTGAAGAGCTCAAACGCATCCCTTGGGCCATGAGCGAGCCCGAATTGTTGCACCGTCCCCCCGCTTTGCTGGATTGGCAAAGCCCTGATCCGCAGGCATGGGCCGGACGCGATGTGTGGCTGGTGCATCCGTGGTCGTTGGCCGCCTTGCCCAGCGATTTGCCCAGCGGCGTGGTCGCCGTGGGCTTGTGGTGCGAGGAGTGGATGCAGGCCATGCCATGGAGTTTCAAGCGCTGGATGTTTGTGGCCCAGCGCATGGGTGCCTTGGCGCCGGTGTGTGCGTTTGGTTCGGCCACCGATTGGCAGACCGCTTTGTCCCAGGCCAGCACTGTCGCGTGTTGGGACCACCCACGCTTGCCCGCATGGACGGGCTTGGCGGTGCAGCGCAGGTCGCCAGCGCGCTTGTTCAAAAGCCTGGACGAGCCTTGCCTGTCCTTCACCGCTTGGTGGCAGCAGGTCTCAAGTGGCGTGCGCCACTTTCGTCACTTGGCGGCTTGATCGGGCTCGCCCGCTGTGGGGGCGGGGCGCACGGCGGTCACAAAATGCTCTGTATCGCCAAAACAGGTGGGCAAACCTTTGTGTTGCGCGTACTCGAGCACCACCTTTTGCCCGATGTGGGTGTTGATCTGATCGACCACCGCCGCATCGCGCACCGTGAAGGTGAATTTCTCTGGCACCGCCGGGACCGTCGCCAGGGCGCGCACCTGCTCACCCTCCCAGGTTTTGCAGACCCAGCCTTTGAGCGAGATTTTTTGCACATGGCCCACGCTCTCGCCGCGCGAATAGGCATAGTGGTAGGCGGCATAAAAATAAGCCACCACCAGCACCAAGGCCGCCACCCCCAACCACAGCAGCGTGCGCACCAGTTTGGCCGTCCAGCGGCGCAGCGTGAGGCTCGCATTGTCCAGGGTTTGTTTCATGGTGTCATGGTAGCGCACGGTGGATGCCACCGGGGTGGCGGGTGTGATGAAATCGGGCATGGGCACCGTTGCGTGGCAGCGAGCCCCCATCACAGAGGCAGGGAATGAAAAAAATAGCGTTATGGGTGCTGGCCTTGGTTGTGGGTGCGGCCTTGCTGGCGCTGGGCCTGTGGCGCCACAGCCTGCCCCAGCGCGATGGCAACTTGCCCCTGAAGGGTTTGAGCGCTGCGGTGCAAGTGCACTACGACGACTTTGGTGTGCCGCATTTGCAGGCGCAAAACGAGGCCGACTTGTACCGCGCATTGGGCTTTGTGCATGCGCAAGACCGTTTGTTCCAAATGGAGATGATGCGACGCTTGGCCAAAGGCGAGTTGGCCGCCGTCCTGGGGCCCAAACTGCTGGACACCGACCGGGTGTTTCGCACCTTGGGTCTGAGGCAATATGCCGAGCAAGCCGCTGCGCGTTTTGACACCCAGGGTGAAGCCGGGCAAGCCATGCTGGCTTATTTGGACGGGGTGAACCAGTTTCAAAGCAGCCGACCCTTGCCCTTGGAATTTCATCTTTTGCGCATCCAACCCCAGCCCTTCACCCTGGCTGACACCTTCAGCGTGGCCGCTTATTTGGCCTACAGTTTTGCCGCTGGGTTTCGCACCGAGCCGGTGTTGACCCACATCCACAACCAACTCGGCCCCCAATACAGCGCCTTGTTGGACCGACCTTGGCAAACGGAAGGGGTGTGGCGCCAACCGGCCCCTGCACCGGCGACGGCACCCCCTGTGGCCCTGGCCCAAAGCCTTGCGTCGAGCCCGCAGCGTGGGGCCGTAGCAGCACCTGCGCACACCCAAGCCGCGAGCGATGCGCGCCAATGGGTGCGCTGGTCGCAAGCGGCGATGGATGTGGCGGGCATGCCGGTGCTCGAGGGCAGCAACGCTTGGGTGGTGTCGGGGCAACGCACGGCCAGTGGCCGGCCCTTGTTGGCGGGCGACCCGCACATTTCCTATGCCGTGCCAGCGGTTTGGTACGAGGCCCACTTGAGCAGCCCAGGGTTTGAGCTGTATGGCCACTTTTTGGCCCTCAACCCCATGGCCTTGCTGGGCCACAACCGCGACTTTGGTTGGAGCCTGACCATGTTCCAAAACGACGACACCGATTTGGTGGCGCTCACCGTGGACCCGAAAAACCCCAACCGCATTTGGCACCAAGGTGCCTGGGTGGATTTGAGCGTGCGCGACGAAACCATTGCGGTCAAAGGCGCCGACAGCGTGGTGCTGCAAGTGCGCACCTCGCCGCACGGGCCGGTGATCAATGACGCTTTGCCTTCACCTTCCAGCGGCCAGCCCTTGGCCCTGTGGTGGACGCTGTACCAAACCGAAAACCCCATCGTCGAGGCCTTTCACCAACTCAACCGTGCCAACACCTTGGACAAAGCGCGCCAAGCGGCCAGCCTGGTTCACGCGCCGGGTTTGAATGTGGTCTGGGCCAATGCGCAAGGCGACATCGGCTGGTGGGCCGCAGCCCGCTTGGCCATTCGCCCCGATGGCGTGGACCCATCGCGCATCTTGGACGATGCGCGTGGCGAGGCGGTCAAACTGGGGTTTTTGCCCTTTGAGCGCAACCCCCAAGAAGAAAACCCGGCGCGTGGTTACATCGTGTCAGCCAACCACCAGCCTGCGGGGACCACCGTGGTGCCTGGTTACTACAACCCCGGCGACCGGGCGCGGCGTTTGTTCCAGCAACTCGGTCAAGACTCGGTGCGTTGGGACACCAGCAACACCCAGGCCTTGCAACTGGACAACCAAACCGATTACTTTGTGCGCACATGGCGGCCTTTGGCCGACGACTTGCGCGCCGCTGCCGCCAATGATGAGGAGCGCATGTGGGTTGAGTTGCTGTTGGCTTGGGATGGCCAGCACGGCGCCGACAAAATTGCCCCCACCTTGTCCAACCAGTTGGCCTTTGATGTGTTGCAACAAGCCATGGCCGATGAGATGGGGCCGGAATGGATGGCGTTGTTCTTGCGCACCCGCTTGGCCGATATGGCTTTGCCCCGCTTGGCCGCCCATGCCCAGTCGCCGTGGTGGGATCGGCGCGATACCCCTGGCGTGGAAACCCGTGCCCAGGTGGTGGCCGATGCCTGGCGCGCCAGCGTCAAACACTTGAAAACCACTTTGGGTCCTGTGGTGCAAAACTGGGCGTGGGGCCAGGTGCACACCTTGACCCATGTCCATCCCTTGGGCCGAGTCGGCCCGTTGGACCGGGTCTTCAATGTGGGGCCGTTTGCCATGGCCGGTGGGCGCGAAGTGCCCAACAACCAAAGTTATTCATTGGGCCCTGCACCCTGGTTGGTCACTTATGGGCCTTCAACCCGGCGCGTGATTGACTTTGACCGACCGCAAGCCGCACAAGGTGTGTTGTCGGTGGGGCAAAGCGGCGTGTGGGGCGATCCGCACTACAGCGACCAAGCGCTGATGCATGCCCAAGGCCGCAGCCGAGGCCAATGGTTGGACGCGCCCGATGTGGACGCGCACACCCGCAGCGTGCTGTTTTTGCGCGCCCCGTGATGGGCGTCAGCGATGTGGCTTATTCGACCTGGATGCCAGCGGCTTTGACCACCGGCCCATAGCGGCCCAAGTCGCGGCGAATTTCGTCGCGAAACGCTTCGGGGCTGCCCGGCGTGGCCTCGATGCCGAGCACGCGCAGTTTGTCGCGCACCACTGGGTCGTTCAAGGTGGCGTTGAGTTCGGTGTTGAGTTTTTGGATGATGGCCGCCGGTGTTTGCGCCGGCGCCAAAAAACCCACCCAAGAGTAGGCGTTGAAATCGCTCACGCCGCTCTCGGCAAAGGTGGGCACGTCGGGCAATGAACTGGCGCGCTGGGGGCTCGATACCGCCATGGGTTTGAGCTTGCCCGACTTCACATGGTTGTAAGCGCCAGCAACTGCAGTGTAGACCAGCGGGATGCTGCCACCCATCACATCGATCATGGCCTGGCCACCGCCTTTGTAGGGCACATGGGTGAGTTGAGCGCCAGAACGAATTTTTAACAACTCACCGGCGATGTGCGGTGTGCTGCCAGTGCCCGAGGTGCCATAGGACAAACCGCCCGGTGTTTTTTTCGACAACGCAATCAGCTCTTGCAGGTTTTTGGCTGGCACGTTGGGGTTGGCGACCAAGATCAACGTGGCGTCTCCAATCTTGCCAATCGGCGCGTAATCATTGATGGGGTCGAAACCCACTTTGGCAAACACGTGGGGGTTGATGACCATGGTGCCGTCAAAGCCCATCACCCAGGTGTAGCCATCCGGCGGCGCGGCCTTGGCCATGGCCATGCCGATGTTGCCGGAAGCACCAGGTTTGTTGTCGATCACGATTTGCTGGTTTAGCCGCCGCCCCAGGTGCTCGGCCACCAAACGCGCACTGGTGTCGGTCACGCCGCCGGGGGTGAAGGGCACGATGATGCGAATGGGTTTGCTGGGGAAATTGTCGTCGGCGGCGATGGCGCCAGATGCCCACAAGCTGGCACCCAGGGCCAATGCCCCTGCGAAACGACGGCGGTTGAAATGGGAAGTGAAAGCCATGGTGTATCTCCGTGAAAAGATGATGCGCCTCAGGGCATGTAAGCGCCGCCGTTGACGAACAGGGTTTGGCCCGTCATGTAGGCCGAAGCGCTTGAGAGCAAAAACAAAACCGGGCCCACGATGTCCTCGGGTGTGGCCATGCGTCCCATCGGCGCGAGCTTGGCCAAAACCTCGGTGGGCAAGGGCGGTGCGCCTTGCTCGTCAGAGCGCCCGGTGCCACCGCGCAAAAAGGCGGTGTCCACTGGCCCAGGTGCCACGGCGTTGACGCGCACATGGGGCGCGTTTTCCAAAGCCAGTTGGCGCATCAGCAACAGCAGCCCTGCCTTGGCTGGTCCATAGGCACCATACATCGGCCTGGCCCAAGCGCCCAAACCTGAAGAAATATGCACCATGCTGCCGTTGGCGCTGGCGCGCAAATGGGGCATCACTGCGCGAGAAATGTAAAACGCCGAGTCCAGGTTGCCTTGCATGACCTCATGCCACACCTCGTTGGGGGTGTCCGCCAAGGCCAGTGGGGCAGACATATAACCCACCAAATTCACACAGCCATCCACGCCGCCGAGTTTTGCCGCCGCTTGGGCCACAGCCTGGTCCACGCTGGCGGCGTCTTTGGCGTCGATCGGAAACAGGTGCACACCGGGCAAGGGGTGGCGTTCAATAGAGACCGGCAAATCCAGCACCGCCACTTGCGCGCCGGCATGCACGGCCGCTTGCGCCACGGCACGGCCTATGCCGCCACAGCCGCCCACCAGCAGCAAGCGCTGCCCAGTTTGGGCCAGGGGGTTGGTTTTCAATTCAGACATCGGTGTACTCCAGGCAAGGGGTGTGGGCAGCTCGCGCGCACCAGCATGGGCTGCGCCAGCACCAAAAACGGTCACAAAGCAGTGGCATGTTAAGGGCTTTTCCGAGCATGGCGCGGCGAAATTTCTGGCATGATGCAATGTATTCATTTGAATCCAATACCTTGCAACTCTTACAACAAATCATCAATGGCTTGATGCTCGGTGGGGTCCTGGCCTTTGTGGCCGTGGCCTTCACCCTCACCATTGGCATGCTCAACTTTTTGAACTTCACCATTCCCGCGCTGTTCATGTTGGCAGGCATGGTCACCTGGGCGTTGTCCACCGCCGGCCCACACTGGATGGGCTGGGGCTGGCACTGGGCCTGGGCGGCGCTGGCGGGTGTGGGTGTG
>JBEDFU010000210.1:0-6365 GCA_041174965.1 Pseudomonadota bacterium
GTAACGCACACTGTTGTGCATGACAAATTCTTTGCCGTCATCGCTGTCGAGCAAAACTTTGGCTTGGGTGATGAAATCGGCGTGCGGGCCGCCTTGCAAGCGATCGGTCAAAGCGGACAAAATGCGTTCTTTTTCAGATGCCGACATCGGCTTGCCAGCACCGCCATACCAATAAACGAACAACAGCCATGCCAGGGCAGCCCCGAGCACCACGGCAATTTCCATCTCTGCCTCCTTGTCACAGCGGCCCTGCAGGCCGCGCTGCCTGTTTCCACACCCGTGGCGAGAGTTCCGACATGGGTTTGACCATACACGCCATACACAAGTGTACGGCTTAGCGAGGATGCGGGGAGCAGATGCCAAACGGGCACACCCACCACCCCCGCATGACATCGCCATGGCACCCGCACGGTTGGTCCATCACTGGGCTTTAAAATGAGTTGACCGCTGATCGTGCGGCTTGCAGGTTCAGTTTTTTTCATGCCGCGCACCCCCCCACCACCACCCACACCCACAACCAATCGCCTTGGACAAGGCGATTGGTTGGACGCCGCCTTTGCGGCAGTGGTGGAAGGCGGCTTTGACCAAGCGCGGGTGTTGAGTTTGTCCAAACGGTTGGGCGTCACCCGGGGCAGCTTTTATTGGCACTTTGCCTCCCACGCGGATTTGATCGAGGCCTTGTGGGCGCGTTGGTACGCGCGGGAGTTGGCGGTCGCACAACAACTGCGGTCCCACACCACCGACCGCCCCAAAGACGATTTGATGCACCTGGTGCAAGTGGCCCTGGCACACGCTGGTGAAGACTTGCAAAACATGCGCTTTGAATTGGCCTTGCGTGATCTGGGCCGGCACGACGCCAAAGTGGCGCAGCAACTGGCGCAAGTCGACCAACTGCGTTTGTCCCTGTTTGAAGAAAAGTTCTTGCGCTTGACCGCCAACCCCAAGACCGCCGCCGATTTGGCGGGCCTGTTCTACCTGGCCTTGGTCGGCTGCTACCAAGCGCTGAGCCGCCCCAACAGCCCGCCCGATTCAGAACAGCATTTGAAGCGTTTGATTTCTGTTTATTTGGTGGAACCGCACCAAGTGACCCCCAACGCCAAACAGGCCTGAGTTTTGGCAAGGCCATTGCGTCTGTCAACGCCGCTTGCACTCAATGTGGGGGTTGGTGGGCACCAGAGCCCATCACAGTTTCGCTGCGCTGCGACTTCTTCAAGGGGTAAATCATTTGCGGCACCCAAGACTCTGGGCCGTGGCGGCGATCGTCCATCAATCCAAACGCTGGTGGATAGCGCCTGGAAAATCGAGCGGTACCCAACAGCACATCCCACACAAACAACAAGTTACCGTAATTGCCGCTGTAGTGGCCAATGCCATCGTCTTGCACCAAGGCATGGTGCGCAAAGTGGGTGGCAGGCGTGGAGATGGTGCGCTCGACCAGCCAGGCCAGCGGCGCCAAGGCTGGTGTTGCATACAAAAAACGGTCCCAACGCACTGTGCTGTGTGCGCCCATGATGACAGACAACTTGACCACCGAATAGGCCACATATACCCAACCAAATCCCAGGTATAACAAGACGCCAGACATCCAAATGCCCGGCATCATGGCGTAATAAAAAACATTGTTGCGGTAAACAATGCGCACACTCATGTATGCGGGCGAATGGTGAGCGCGGTGCAAGGGCCACAGCACTGACGTGTGGCTCAGTCTGTGCCACAGATATTGGGTGAAGTCATCGGCCACCAACAACACGGCCACCATTTGCCACCAAGCCCAATCAGCCCAGGCATTGCGATGCTCGGGCATGGCCCACGCGCTCAAAGCCTGCGCAGTGATCAAAACCACACCCGATACCCAAGGAAGCATCAAGGTGGCGGCCACATCCAGGCGATGGTCTTGCGGGTTGGCGGCGCTGGGAAAAAACAGCCCTTTGCGCCATTCGGCCAGTGCGAAGCAACCCATGATCAAGACCACGGCCAGCACTTGAACCATCTGTTGATTGGCTTGCATATCAGTGCGCTGTTTCAGCGGGTAAAGAAACGAAAAGCCCAATGGATCAAACGGCCATAAGGCGCACTGACCAAGCCCATGCCATGCCAGCGCGACTGGATAAAGATGGGTTTGAGTTTGCTGCACGACTCAAAGCCCCATTGACCATGATGCGCCCCTTGCCCGCTGGGGCCGACACCACCAAAGGGCTGACTCAATTGACTGACATGGAGCAAACAATCGTTGATGCTCACGCCGCCCGATATGGTCTCACGCAGCACGCGGTCTCGGCGCTGGGTGTTGCGCCCAAACCAGTACAGGGCCAAAGGCCTGTCGCGCTGGCGAACATGGGCCAAGACCTGGTCCAAGTCGCCACAAGCCATGATCGGCAGGATGGGGCCAAAGATTTCCTCTTGGGCAATGCGCATGCTGGGCCGCACGCCGGTGATGATCACGGGGGCCATTTTTCGCGCCGCTGGGTCAAATACCTCACCTGCCGGATGGTGCACATGCAATTGCGCGCCCTGGGCCTGGGCATCGGCCAACATGTCTTGCAAGCGCTGCCAGTGGCGCGGGCTGATGATGCTGGTGTAGTCCGGGTTCTGGGCCAAGCGGGGGTATTGGCTTTGCATGGCACTCAAAATGGCTTGGACCAGAGGGTCGACTTGGGCATCAGCGACCAACACGTAATCTGGCGCAATACAGGTCTGTCCCGCATTGAGCAACTTGCCCCACGCAATGCGCTGGGCTGCAGCGGGCAGGTCGCAATCGTCGTCAATGATCACGGGGGACTTACCGCCCAACTCCAGGGTCACGGGGGTCAAATTGGCAGCTGCCGCAGCGGCCACCACCCGCCCCACCGCAGTGGAGCCGGTGAATAACAAATGATCAAACGGCAATCGGCTGAAAGCGGCAGCCAACGGCACATCGCCCAACACCACGGTGAGTTCGCTGGGGTCAAAGAATTGCGCCACCATTTCTGCCAGATAGGGGCCAAAGTGGGGGTTGAGCTCCGAGGGTTTGATCATCACCCGGTTGCCGGCAGCCAGGGCATCAATGGCCGGGCTCAGGCTCAAATCAAAGGGGTAATTCCAGGGGCTCAAAATGCCCACAACCCCCAGCGGCTGGGGCAACAAACGGTTGCGTGCCAGCCCATATTGCAGTTGCGTGCCCACGCGGCGCATGCGCATCCAGCGTGGCAAATGGCGACGCGTGTAATTCAAGCGCTGCTCAAACACCATCAGCTCGGCCATAAAGGTTTCTTGCCAAGCACGTTGACCAAAGTCTTT
This sequence comes from Pseudomonadota bacterium, assembly GCA_041174965.1. Taxonomy (GTDB): domain Bacteria; phylum Pseudomonadota; class Gammaproteobacteria; order Burkholderiales; family Burkholderiaceae_C; genus Limnohabitans. The sequence continues at coordinate 3,277 of JBEDFU010000210.1, forward strand.
TGAAATGGCATCGCAAATACCTTGGGCATGCTGGCGCGTCATCTGCATCAGGCGGTCCAATCGGTCGCGGCGCACTTTCAGGCTGGGCAGGCTGTCGCGCTCGAAAGCGGTGCGCTGGGCCTGAAACAGTGCTTGCAACTGGTGCGATGGCGGGTCATCGGCCAAGCCAGGCTCCGCCTGAGCGAGGTGCAGGGCTTGGCTGTCCAAAATACTCATCGGGTTCCACTTCTGGGTTGAATGGGCGGGGGTGACCAAGCTTTAGACAAGGCTGCCGCTTGGGGACCGTACAGGCGCATGTTCAGGGTGAAAGCCTGGCCCGACACCACAGGCACCCAATTGGCAGTGTAGGGGTGCGGTGGAGGGTCGGGCTGCACCCACAACTCCAAAGACCCATCGGCATGGGTCTGCAACGGGTCTGTGTTGCGCACCAGATGGCGCTGGCTCGGGTGGTCCAGCAAAAAGCCATGGCCGTCATAGGCCGTGACCGACCAAAACGCATTCACAGGCGGCCATTGACCCGCTTCAAAGCGGATGCGATAGCGCTGGCTACCTTGCAATGCTTGGCCGTTGCCGTCCAGTTGGGCTTGGGCATACAAGGTGTCTTGCGCCAAATTGGCCCCCAAACCGACCAGGGCCACAGCAGCACGTGTGGGGTAATCAACCCCCAGTTGACCCAAACCCAAGGGCGAGACACGCCAACCGTTGACAAGGTTTGAAGGTTTGCCCAGCTCTTGGTAAAGCAACCGCATGGTCAACCAGCGTCCCAAGGACAACAATGCCCCATCCCAAAGCCCCATCGAAGTTGTCTTGCCGGCCTCAACACCAAAATTTTTTAACTGACGCACCATGTCGGCATCATCAGGTCGGGGTGGGTTATCGGCCATGAGAGCGGCCAAACGCCGATAAAAATCCTGCGTTCCCATGGCCTCCATTTGCGCCAATGGCGACACATCGACCTGGACTGGACTTGCTGTTTCGGTGGCAGAACTCGACGCCACATTGGAAGCACCCGCGCCCAAGGATGCAAGCACCCATTGGTCTTGCAAAGCGTGCACCGTGGGCAAATCGTCAATCCCCAATGTTTGGATGCGCCCAATCACCCACACCATGCGACTGGGCGCACGCAGCAATTGCACCCCCTGCGGTACGCTGCCTTGCCAGTTCGAGTCGACCAACCACAACCGTTGCCCGAGGTGGCCATGTGTTCGCGTACCGGCTGTGGCAAACACATCGCTCCAAGCGTCCAAAAAAGTAACCAATTCATAGCGCTTTGCGTTGGGCGGCAGATCCAATTGCCAAGGCCCCAACCGCGTGTCCAAAAAAGCCGTGGCGTACAAAGTGTCTAAGTTGGGCCGCACCACCTCTTTGAATTGGGGTGTGGGAAATTGACGCGCCAAACTCAAGGCGTTTGGCTTGCCGGTGCGCGCCAGGTGGTGCTCGCGAGTGAGGTCCATGATGACCAAGGGGAAGCCAAACAAATAAGCTTTCACAGCCTGTCGCAAGTTTGCGGCTTGTGTCACCACAACCATGCCCACCAACAACACCGCCATCAAGCCCATGAAGGCAAGGCGCGCCCAAGGCCGTTGATGCCAAACAAAGGAAGGTGTGCCCATGGTGCGTTAAGGGGTGTGCGTGCTCAGGGCCGCACCGCCCCCCCAGTTTGGTTAGGCGCGGGTGCCATCAACACCGCGCGAAAGCCCAAATGGCTGGCAGCCAGGTTTTCTTCTTGCGGCTGGCGCGAGCCGGGCCGGTAACGCATGCAGTAATTGGGTGCGCACAAATACGACCCGCCTTTGATCACGCGCATGGGCACTTGACCCTTCATCCCCACAGGCATCAGCGATACCGCAGCATCCGGCGCGCGGGGTGCATAGGCATCGGTGGTGAGCTCCCACACATTGCCCAGCATGTCAAACACGCCCAAGGCATTGGGGGGGTAGCAAGCAACCGGGGCCAAACCAATGAAGCCATCGTCGCCCGAGTTGACCCCAGGAAACACGCCCTGCCAGGTGTTGGCATGGCGCGGTGCCTCGTGCCCTACCATGGCGGCCTCGTTGGGGGCTTGGGCCGCGCGAGCCGCCCACTCCCACTGGGCTTCGCTGGGCAACTGGCGACCGGCCCAGCGGGCATAGGCTTGTGCATCTTCAAACGCCACGGCCACCACGGGGAATGCCCCCTTACCGGCGATGTCGGTGCCAGGCCCGCCTGGGTGACGCCACTGGGCGCCCGCCACGAAACGCCACCAGTCGCTGGGTGTGCCACCGTCACCGGGCCGCTGAGGTGGCGTGAACACCACCGCTCCAGCTTGCAGCAAAGCCGGGGGCAGGCCCGGGTAGTGACGAGGGTCCAAGGGCCGCTCGGCCACGGTGACGTGCCCAGTGGCTTTGACAAATGCCGCAAATTGATCGTTGCTGACCTCGGTGCGGTCGATCCAAAAACCACCCACGTCCACGGGTTGAGAGCGGCCTTCCTCGGGGTACACGCCATCGCCCAGGCGCAAACGCCCGGGCGGCACCCACACCATGCCGGGTGCAGGGGCCTGGGCCTGCTCGAGGGGCAAAGGGCAACTCAAGGTGTCAGAACGGGCAGCAGGTATTGCCTGCGCGCGGTGGTCAAGCCACCACCAGGCGCCTGTGCCCGTCAGCGCCAAGACAGCCAACATCCAACTCAATCTGCGCCGCATCAGCAAAGCACGTTTCGCAAACACAAAAAAAGATGCCATGGTTTGAATCGGTGGGAAGGTCGGCTCAAGCCATCAATTGACCCAATAGGTGAACACATCACCCTCTTGGTGAGGTTGGTCCAAGGTCTTATCGATGAAGATGGGGCCTTCCAAAAAGGACGGCCACATGGGCGCGGGCATGTTGGCATGGTGTGCGGTCATCAAAGCCTTGAGCTCGGCCAATTTATCCGGACGCAGCAGTGCCAAATCTTTGCGCTCGGTCGGGTCGGTATTCAAATCGAACAACCAGTCTTTGGCCGGTCGGTGGACGCTGATCAACTTCCAACCTTGCGACTGCACAGCGCGGTGCGGCCCAGCACGCCAAAACAAGGGACGTTCAGGCTGGGTGGATCGCACAACTGGGGCC
>JBEDFU010000211.1:0-13867 GCA_041174965.1 Pseudomonadota bacterium
AGCGCAGCGCCTTGGTGGGCAGCCCCGGTCAGCGCATGTTTGATGGCGCTTGCAGCGCCTGCCACCACGACGGCGACGGCCCCAAGCTGCTGGGCGTGAACCAGCCCTTGGCGCTCAACACCAACTTGCACAGCCAGCAGCCCGACAACCTGATTCGGGTGATTTTGGACGGCGTGCAAGACGTGCCCGGCCCGCAAGTGGGCTTCATGCCCGGCTTTCGCCATGCCCTCAACGACACACAAATCGCCGAGCTGGCGCGCTATATGCGGCAGCGTTACGCCCCCAGTCAAGCGCCTTGGGAAAACTTGGAGGCAGCGGTGGCGCGGGTGCGGGCCATGTCATCCGCGCCTGGCGCGGCCCACTAAGCCCCACAACTTGCGCACGGCCGTGCGCACTCCTGGTGGCCTCCACGGGCCTCATGGGCAGTGTCTGCCGAGCTGCACAAACGATTCATCGGGTGCGACAAGGGACATTCATGGCGGGCAAGCCAGGCCTTATCATCCACCCTCTTTTCTCAGCCACATATTCACCAGGAGTTTTCATGGCCAAGGCCTCCTTTCACTGGGACGACCCCTTTTTATTGCAGCAGCAGCTCTCCGAAGACGAGCGCATGATCGAAGAGGCCGCCCGCGCCTACTGCCAAGACAAATTGCTGACCCGCGTCACCGAAGCCTTTCGCCACGAAAAAACCGACCCCGCCATCTTTCGTGAAATGGGCGAGCTCGGCTTGCTCGGCCCCACCATCCCCGCTGAATATGGCGGCCCAGGTCTGAGCTATGTGGCCTATGGCCTGATCGCCCGTGAGGTTGAGCGCGTCGACTCGGGCTACCGCTCCATGATGAGTGTGCAATCGTCCTTGGTGATGTTGCCTATTTTTGAGTTCGGCACCGAAGGCCAGCGCCAAAAATACCTGCCCAAACTCGCCACCGGCGAATGGATTGGCTGTTTTGGCCTGACCGAGCCCGACCACGGCTCGGACCCGGCCAGCATGGCCAGCCGTGCGCAAAAGGTCAAGGGCGGCTACCAGCTCAAGGGCAACAAAATGTGGATCTCCAACTCGCCCATCGCGGACGTCTTTGTGGTCTGGGCCAAAGAGGTCAGCGAATCCGGCGCGGTCGGCCCCATCCGCGGCTTTGTGCTGGAAAAAGGCATGCAAGGTTTGAGCGCCCCCGCCATCCACAGCAAAGTGGGTTTGCGCGCATCCATCACTGGCGAGATCGTCATGGACGGCGTGTTTGTGCCCGAAGAAAACGCTTTCCCCGAGGTACAGGGCTTGAAAGGCCCGTTCACCTGTTTGAACAGCGCCCGCTACGGCATCGCTTGGGGTGCCTTGGGTGCGGCAGAAGACTGTTTTCACCGCGCCCGCCAATACACCTTGGACCGTCAGCAGTTTGGTCGCCCCCTGGCTGCCAACCAGCTCATCCAAAAGAAACTGGCCGACATGCAAACCGAGATTTCACTCGGCCTGCAAGGCTGTTTGCGCTTGGGCCGCATGAAAGACGAAGGCACGGCCAGCGTGGAAATCACCTCCATCTTGAAGCGCAATTCCTGCGGCAAGGCGCTGGACATTGCCCGCATGGCCCGCGACATGATGGGCGGCAACGGCATCAGCGACGAGTTTGGTGTGGCCCGCCATTTGGTGAATTTGGAGGTGGTCAACACCTACGAGGGCACGCATGACATCCACGCCCTGATCTTGGGCCGCGCCATCACCGGCATTGCGGCGTTTGCCAACTGATAAACGGGTGTCGCCCGTCCCACAGCGACGTGGCGACCCACCCGTGCCAAGCTGAGGTCATGGGCCCAGTGGGCATCAAAAAGGGCGCTTCGGCGCCCTTTTTTCATGGGCTTGGGCGGGTTGGTGGTTGAAAATCGCCCACTGCGTGGATGAATTTCAACCACATCCATGCTGAACACCGAGGGTATGGGGCGATCAGTTCACCTCAGTTAAAGTGATTGTCAAAGCCAAAGTGCTTGCCAAGGGAGTTTCATATGCGCAAAACCACTCAATTTGACCCCGCCAACCACCTCGACAACCCGGAGGTCATCGCTGAGTACCTCCGTCTGGCCTTGGCCAGCGGCGACAGCGAATTGCTGTTGTCTGCCATCGGGGATGTTGAAAAAGCCAAAGGCCAGGTGCAAATTGGGCCCCATACAGACTTGGGTCGTGAAAGCCGCTAATTGGCGTTGTTTCAAGGCGCAGACCCCATACTTCAAAGTTTGGTGAGGCTCTGGGAAGGCAAAGGCGGGCGAATACTGTGTCTGTCAGGCGATGGGCGATGGGTCGCCCTCACTGGCTCTGCGCAGCCTCAGCCTTTGCCGGTGTCGCCGGTCGGTTGACCATCACGATGCCCGCGGCCACGCCGGCCATGGCGATGGCCAGGCGCCAGGTCCATGGTTCGCCCAGCCACAGGATGGCGATCACCAGGGTGAACATCGGCGATAAAAACGAAAACGAGGTGACTTGCGTGGCGGGGTAGCGGGCGATGACCCACATCCAAATCAAGATGGTGACAAACGCGCCCAAGGTGCATTGGATGGCCACCGACACCCAGGCCAAGCTGGGGGCGGCCCAGTTCCATGGTTCGCCCAGGGCCAGGGAGATGAGGGGCAACACCAGGGCACCGCCGCCCAATTGGTAGATGAGCATTTTTTCGGCACCCACTTGGCCCACGCGGGTGGTGCGCAGGGTCACGGTGGTCAAGCCCCACAGCGCGCCGGCCATGACGCCGAGCAAGTCGCCGCGCCATTGCAGGGGGTAGTCGCCTTGCCCGTGCCAGCCTTCTTGCAGCGCCAGGCCCACCGAGCCAAAGGCCAGGAACAAGCCCACCCATTGCCAGGGCCTTAAATGCTCGGCGCGCACCCGCAGTGGCACGCAGACCGCGACCCAAAACGGCGCGGTGTACAAAAAGATGGTCAAGCGCGATGCACTGGTGTCGAGCAGCCCCAAATAAATGCACGCAAACTCCAGCGAAAACAAGCTGCCCGCCAACAAGCCCGACCACAGGCTGCCATCGCGCTGCCACAGCACGATGCCGCGCCAACGGCACCACAGCAGCAAGCACAAGGAAGCCCCAGCCATGCGCAGCGCCGCTTGAAACACCGGGGCGATGTGGGGCAAGGTGAGTTTGATCAACACCTGCTGAAAGCCCCAGACAAAGCAGCACGTCAGCAACAAGCCGATGGCGGTGGCATCCAGGTGTGAGCGGCGCAAGGGCATGGGGCGAGTGGGTGTTCGGTGTGTCCACCATGCCTGTTCGGTCAGCGGGCAAAACCCTGGCGCGGTGGTGGACCCGATTGTGCCCGGCTCACATGCGCGGGCCGGGCGTGCCCAATGCGCAGGTGCGCCAGCGTTGCATTTTGGTGCTGAGTTGTTCGAGTTGGATGGGTTTGGTCAGGTAGTCGTCCATGCCCGCATCCAGACAACGCTCGGCGTCGCCCAACATGGCCAAAGCGGTCAGCGCGATCACGGGCACGCGCCCCATGGTGGGGTTGAGGGCTTCGCGCTGGCGAATGGCACGGGTGGTGTCAAAGCCGTCCATCTCGGGCATTTGGCAGTCCATCAGCACCAGGTCGTAGGTGTTGGTTTCAAAGGCGCTGAGGGCTTGCACGCCGTTGTCGGCCATGTCAATGTCGCAACCCATGCGGGTGAGCATGGCGCGGATGATGGTTTGGTTGACCGGGTGGTCTTCCACCACCAGCACTTTGAGGGCGGGTGCCGTGGCGTTTGGTTCTGTCCAGTTGCTTTCGTGGACCGCGGGGGTGTCGTTTGGGGGCAAGGGCTCAGGGGGCATCAACTCGGGGCTTTGGCGTTGGTGCAAGCGCGCCCACAGCGCGCGCACGGCCTCGCGCTTGAGGGGTGTTTCCAATCGCCACAACGGCGCCATCGGCCATTCAGCTGGGGGCAGAAACACCTGCTGGGGGCGCGTCAGCACCACATAGGCCAACACCGCTTGGGGCAGTTGTTCGCGCGCGGGTGGGGGGCTGGCGCTGTCAATCACCACCCAAGCGGGTTCGCTGACATCGCGGCTGATGGGCTGGCGCAAATGGCGCATGTGGGTGTGCCAACTCTCGCGCCAGTTGGGGTGGACGGCTTCGACATAAACCGGTGTGGTGGTGGGCAAAGCCGGTGCGGCTGGGGCCGCGAGGTCGTGCGCTGGTGCGGTCTCCAGGGGCAGCCACACGTCAAACACCGTGCCTTGGCCAGGGTGGCTGTGCACCGACAAGCGCCCGCCCAGCAAGCCCACCAGGTGTTGGGTGATGTTCAAGCCCAGGCCGGTGCCGCCATAGCGGCGCGCATGCGAGTTGTCGGCTTGTTGGAACGGGCTGTACAAGCGCTCGATTTGTTGCGCGTCCATGCCAATGCCACTGTCTTGCACCCGCAGGTGCAGCTCGCTGCGGCCATCGCCGGGGCGCCATTGGGCCCACAGCAGAACATGGCCTTGCTCGGTGAATTTGATGGCGTTGCCCAACAGGTTGAGCACGATTTGGCGCAGGCGCAGCGGGTCAGATCGCACGCCATCGGCTTCGCTCACATCCAAGTCGCAGTGCAAATGCAAGCCCTTGTCTTGGGCCGATTTGGCCAACAAGGCGCAACTGTCTTCCAAGGTGTGCAGCAGGGGAAAGGTCTTTTGATCGAGCTGAAATTGGCCGGCCTCGAGCTTGCTGAAGTCCAAGATGTTGTTGATGATGCCCATCAGGTTTTCGCCCGAGCGGCGCATCAAGCCTGTCCATTCGGTTTGTTGTTCTGTCAAGCGCGAAGCGGCCAACAGGTCGCAAGCGCCCAAGATGCCATTCATGGGGGTGCGGATTTCGTGGCTGATGTTGGCGATGAACATGGCATGGATGCGCGCCTCAATCGCGCTTTGATCGGCCAAGCGCTGGTTGTGCAGCTCTTGGCGCAGCGAGCGGCTGAGGTTGCGCGAGCCCCATAAAAACAAGCCCATCACACAACACAAGAAAAAGCTCGGCCACCACAGTTGCGCCAACCAGGCTTGTTGCACCGCTGCGGGGTTGATCCAGGCTTGCACCATCAAATCGGGGGCTTCGGTGGCCAGGGTCAACACCGGTGCGCGGCTGGGTGCGGCGCCGTCAACCCAGCCCGAGCCCAACACGGCGGCGCCCAACAGCACTTGCAGGGCCGGGGATGTTTCAGTGGCATGGGTGTTGAGCGCTTCGCGCACCAAGCCGGGGTCGAGCAAGGCCACCGCCATGCCGGCGAAGGTGCCGTCGCTGTAGGTCAAGCGCATGCTGCGTGCCAGCACGGCTTGGCCTTGTTCGTTCACCACATGGCTGAGGATGCTGGTGTCGCTGTTGTTGCTTTGCGCTTGGGCAATGTCTTGCAAGGACGCCTCCAGGGGCAAAGCGGGAATGGACAACAAAGGGTCGCCCGCTGCGGTGGTCACCAGCACCTGGCGATAAGGGGTGCGGGTGTCGCGACCGCGCACTTGGGCCAGGGTGTCGCTGTCAATCAAGCCTGGCCCACTTCGGTTGAAGGCGGCCAAGGTGTAGGCCAGGATGTCGTCGATGTGGCGCAAGGCGTTGTCCAGCCGCGCCTGCACCGAAGCGGCAGCAATTTTGGCTTTGGTGCGTTGCTCCTCTTGGGCGAAGTCATGGCTGCGGCTGGCGTAGACCAGCCAGACCACCGCCAGCAGGCCCAGCACCAACCACACCCCCCAGCGGATGCGCTCGAGTTGGCGCTCCACGCCATGGGCGTCACCGGCTTGTCCTGGATTGCCCGATGTGTGGCGGGCCAAACCTTGCAGCAGTTTCATGCGTAGCGCGCTTGCCAGTAAGCGCGGTCGGCCACTTCGGCCCAGCGCAATTGGTTTTGCAAATAAGCGGTGTAACTGCGGTGGATCTCTTGCGCCAGCGTGTCGCCCTGTACCGCATCGCGCAACACCTGTGGCGTGATTTGCCGAAAGGCACGCGTCACATCGTTGGGCAGGCGCAGCAACTCGACGTTTTTGAATTGGCGCAGGGTTTGCAAGCTGCGCGCGTTTTCGTGGTTGAACTGCGCCAGCATGTCGGTGCACTCTTGCCAGCCGGCGGCGCGCATGATTTCTTGGTGCAGGGGCGACAGCCTCTCCCACACCTTGGGGTTGACGATCAACTCGGTGGTGTGGCCGGGCTCGTGGATGCCGGGCACATAGCAGTGGTTGCACACCTCGTGCAGGCCCAGCTGCATGTCACACCAAGGCGACACCCACTCCGCCCCATCGATCTTGCCGCTGGCCAGCGCGGGCACGATTTCGCTGGCGGGTAAATTCACCGTCACCGCGCCCAAACGGCGCAACACCTCGCCGCCCAAGCCCGGGTAGCGCAAGCGCAAGCCTTTGAGCGAAGCCAAAGAGGTGATTTTTTCGCGCATCCAACCGGCGGTTTGCACCCCGGTGTTGCCACAGGCCAAAGGCACCACGCCATGCGCCCGGGCCAAGCGTGTCCACAGCGCCATGCCGCCCCCAAAGCGCAGCCATGCGGTGTGCTCGTTGGCGTTCATGCCAAAGGGCACGGTGGCAAAAAACGGAAAACCCGGCGAGTGTGTGGACCAGTAATAGGCGGTGCCATGGGCCATGTCCACTTGCCCCGAGGCCACGGCTTCGAGCAGCTGCAAGGGTGGGATGCCCGACTCGCCCGAAAAGCGCACATCGATGTGCAGCTGCCCGCCCGACAAGGTGTTCACCCGCTGGGACCAGCGCCGCACCGCATCGCTCAGCCCCGGCATTTTGTCGGGCCAAGCAGCCGCCAAGCGCAAGCGGGTTTCGGGCGCCTTGTTGGGCTGTGCAGCTGCCGCTGACCAGGCCAGCGTTGACACAGCACCCGCACCAGCAGCCAACCAATGCCGGCGTGGGATGCGCTCAAAGGGGCTATTTTTCATGAATTAATCAAATAAATGTCCGTCAAAAGTGCTATGAAGTGTAAAAGAAACGAAAACTTTTTATAACTACACAAAAGTTAACAGTAATCGGCATATTTGATCTTTTATTAAACCTAAGTATTCATATTTGTGGGTTCTCCCTTTGGTGGGCATTTCACCCACCCCGATGGGGCTGCGACTACACTGGTGCCCCTGTGAATCGACAAGCAAAAGGGCTGATGTGAATACGGAAAACATGCGATTTGGAAGCGGTCATGCGGTCAAGCGTTTGGAAGACGACTTGTTGCTCAAAGGACAAGGCTTGTTCACCGATGACGCCCAGGTCGAGGGCCTGCAGCACATCTGGTTTGTGCGCTCGGTCTACCCCCATGCGGTGTTGAAAAGCGTCGATGTGGCCGCTGCGCGCGCCATGCCCGGCGTGTCTTTGGTGGTCACCGGCGCAGATTTGGCCCAAGCGGGCATCAAGCCCTTGCCCAAGCCCGCCGGCTTCAAACGTGCCGATGGTTCGCCGGCGGCCAGCCCACCGCGCTACCTGATGGCCCATGAGCGGGTGCGCTTTGTCGGCGAAGTGGTCGCGGTGGTGGTGGCCGACAGCGTGGAAAACGCGCGCAATGCCGCCGAGGCGGTGATGGTTGACTACGACGAGCTGCCCAACGCCACCGGCGTGCACGCAGCTTTGGCCGCAGATGCCCCCCGGCTGTGTGACGACGTGCCCGACAACATCGTGGCCGAGACGCGTTATGGCGACGCACAGGCCGCCCAGCAAGCTTTTGCCAGTGCCGCGCATGTGGTCAAACTGCACATTGACAACCAACGCTTGGCCGCCCTGACCCTGGAGCCGCGCAGCGTGTTGGCCTACATCGACCAAGGCCGCTTGACCATGCGCATGAGCAGCCAAATGCCCAGCGGTGTGCGCACACTGGTGAGCGATTTGCTCGGCCTGCCCAAAGAAAAAGTGCGGGTCTTGGTGGGTGACGTGGGCGGTGGCTTTGGCATGAAAACCGGCATGTACCCCGAGGATGGCGTGGTGGCGTATTGCTGCCATGTGCTGCAACGCCCGGTCAAATGGATGGCCGAGCGCGCAGAAGACTTTCTCAGCTCCACCCATGGCCGCGACATCGAAACCCAGGCCGAAATGGCCTTGGCCGCCGACGGCAAAATTTTGGCCCTGCGCATCGAAACCTTGGCCAATGTGGGCGCCTACCCTGCGCCCACGGGCGTGGCCATTCAGGTGATGATCGGCCCCTGGGTGCAAACCAGCGTGTACGACATCCAGACCATTGACTTTCATTTCACCGCCGTGTTGACCAACACCGCCACCATGGGCGCTTACCGCGGTGCGGGCCGGCCCGAAGCGATCTTCAACATGGAGCGCTTGATGGACGAGGCGGCGCGCCAAATCGGCATGGACCGCGTGGCCCTGCGCCGGCGCAACATGATTGCGCCCAGCCAAATGCCCTACAAAAATGCCATGGGCCAAACCTACGACGTGGGTGCGTTTGAGCACATCATGGACAAAGGCCTGGCGCTGGCGCAGTGGGATGGCTTTGCCCAGCGAGAAGCAGCTTCTAAGGCGCGCGGCAAATGGCGCGGTTTGGGGCTGGCCACATTTTTGGAGTGGACAGGCGGCAACGCCTTGGAAGAAAACGTCACCGTCACCATCGCCGCCGATGGGGTGATCGAGGTATTCAGCGCCGTGGCCCCCATGGGCCAGGGCATCGCCACCTCGCTGGCGCAACTGGTGGTCGATGTGTTTGGGGTGCCGATGTCGCAGGTGCGCATTGTGTTGGGCGACACCGACCGCGGCGACGGCTTTGGCAGCGCGGGTTCGCGCTCCTTATTCACCGGTGGCTCGGCGGTCAAAGAGGGCTCTGAGCGCAGCTTGGCGCAAGCGCGTGAGTTGGCCGCCAAAACACTCGAAGTGGCGGGTGCCGACTTGGCCTACGAGGCTGGGCGCTTTCAGGTCAAGGGCACCGACATCGGCCTGGGCCTGGGTGAGCTGGCGCAACGCCAGCCTGATGGCCGCATGCATTTGGCCTCGACCACCAAGGTCAGCGGGCCCACCTGGCCGAATGGCTGCCATGTGTGCGAAGTCGAGGTCGACCCGGCCACCGGTAATGTGGAGTTGGTGGCCTACAGCTCGGTCAATGACGTGGGCCGGGTGGTCAACCCGACCATCGTGCGCGGTCAACTCGACGGCGGCGCGGTGCAAGGCATCGGCCAAGCCCTGTGCGAGCAAATGACCTACGACGCTGAAACCGGCCAGTTGCTCACCGGCAGTTTGATGGATTACGCCGTGCCCCACGCCGACATCATGCACGCCAACTTTGTCACCGAAATGGACGAGTCCGTGCCCTGTAAAAACAACCCCATGGGCGTGAAAGGCGTGGGCGAGTTGGGCACCATTGGGGCCACACCTGCAGTGGTCAATGCGGTGGCCGACGCCTTGGCGCGCAATGGCCACGCGGCCCAGGCCAGTCAATTGCAAATGCCCATCACGCCGTACCGCTTGTGGACCTTGCTCAACGCTTGAGCGGCCCCCACCCCACAGCCCACCTGATGGCCAGCCATGCAGCGGCGTGACTTTCACCGTTGGGCCCAGGCCCACGCCATGGCTTTGGCCTTGGCGCCATGGCAGCAGGCGGTGGGCCAAGCCGGGCCAGACCCACGGCGCTGGCGCGACAACCCGTTCACCTTGGGTGTGGCCAGCGGCCAACCCCGACCCGACACCGTGGTGTTGTGGACCCGCTTGGTGGTCGGCCCGCAAGACCGTGCCGACAGCGCCTCCGACCCAGCGCGGGTGGTGTGTGAACTGTTTGCCGACGAGGCCTTGCGCCAACGCGTGTGGCACAGCGACATCACCACCGATGCGCAGCGCGGCCACAGCGTGCATGCCCAGGCCACTGGCTTGGCACCCGGGCGCCCTTATTGGTACCGTTTTCGCTGTGGTGATGCGATCAGCCCGGTGGGCCGCACCCGCACCGCGCCACGCCCCACCGACGATGTGCGCCGACTGCGCCTGGCCCTGGCCTCGTGCCAGCACTATGAACAAGGCGAATATGTGGCCCATGCGGACATCGCGCGCCAAGACCTGGACCTGGTGGTGTTTGTCGGCGACTACATCTACGAGAGCACCAATCCGCGCCTGGCCATCCGCAAGCACACCGGCGGCGAGCCCAAAACCCTGGACGAATACCGCCAGCGCTATGCGCTGTACAAATCAGACCCCCACCTGCAAGCGGCCCACGCTGCCCACCCGTGGTTGCTGATGTGGGACGACCACGAGGTGGTCAATGACTATGCGGCTGACCGCGACCCGCGCAACACCCCGCTGGAGGTGTTCATGCAACGCCGCGCGGCGGCCTATCAAGCCTATTTTGAACACCAGCCCCTGGCCTTGGGACCGGACCCGAGCAGCCCATGGGGTGCCAGCATGCGGCTGCACGACAAACTGTCATGGGGCCGCTTGGCCGACCTGTGGACGTTGGATTGCCGCCAGTACCGCAGCCCCCAAGCCTGCCCAGACCCCAACCGCGGCGGCGGCCGGGTGGTGACCCAGTGCGCCGAACTCGATGAGCCTGGGCGCACCATGCTGGGTGCCGCCCAAGAAGATTGGCTGTACCAGGGCTTGCGCCAATCCAGCGCCACTTGGAAGCTGCTGGCGCAGGCCACCCAAATCAGCCCCACCTCGGTCGGCACACCCTTGGGCCGGGCCACTTACACCGATGCCTGGGACGGCTACCCGCAAGCGCGGCGGCGTTTGCTGCAAGCGCTGGCCGATGGGCCGGTCAGCAACGTGTTGACCTTGGGCGGCGATGTGCACATGAACGTGGCCGCCAAGTTGCGATTGCAGCCCAATGATGACAACTCGCCGGTGTTGGCCAGCGAGTTTGTCGCCACCTCCATCACCTCACGCGGTTTGGGTGAAAGTGTGCTCAATGCGGCGCGCTCAGCCAACCCCGATATTGTTTACGCCCGTTCTGATGAGCGCGGTTATGCGCTCATCCACATCGAGCCCGAGTCGGCCATCTGTGAATTTCGCACCACGCCTTTTCCGGCGGGCACCCGCGCCGACTTGGGCGTGCAAGCGCGCTTCCAAGTCGAGCGCGGTCGGGCGGGCCCGGTCAAACTTTGATTTTGGCCTGCGTCTGCAGGCTGGCACGCGCCACCGCTTGGCGCAACCACTGGTGGGCATGGGGCTGACGCAAGCGTTTGCGCCACACCATGTCCACATGCACGGTGGGCACTTGAAATGGCAATGGCTTGACCACCAGCCGCTCAAACACACCGGTCACGCTCAAAAAATGCTGCGGCAGCACGGTGAGCAAATTGGAGTGCGCCACCACCTGACCGGCGGTGAAAAACTGGTTCACGGTGAGCACCACATGGCGCTCGCGCCCCAGGCTGGCCAGGGCCTCGTCGACAAACCCAAAGGGCCGGCCGGAAAAGCTCACCAACAAATGGCGTGCTTGGCAAAAGGTGTCCAAGTCCAATGCTTGTGTCGCCAAGGGGTGGTCGTGGCGCATCACGCACACATACTGACCGTCAAACAAGCGCTGGTGCTGCAAGGCATGGCCGCCTTCGACCGGCGTCGGGGCGTTGAGTTCGGCGAGCAGGGCCGGGAAGTAGCCCACCGCCATATCGATCAGCTCCTGCTCGAGCATGGCGCTGGGGTTGCGCGTGCTCAGCGGCAAAACGCGCATGGAAACGCCCGGCGCTTCGCGCTCCAAAATATCGACCAAGCCGGGCATCAGCTCGGCGGCGGTGGCGTCGGCCATGGCCAGTACAAAGGTGGCATCGGCGTGTGCGGGCTCGAACTCGCCCGGGTTGAGGCTTTGTTCCAACTGCGCCAAGGCGGTGCGCACCTGCGGCCACAAAGCCAGCGCGCGTGGCGTGGGTGTCAGGCCTTGGCCGTCGCGGCGCATCAAATCTTCGCCCAAGCGTTCGCGCAAGCGGCGCATGGCGTTGCTCACCGCCGGTTGGGTCAGGGCCAATTTGTGCGCCGCCCGCGTCAGGCTGCGCTCGGCCATCACCTCGTCAAAGATGCGCAGCAGGTTCAAGTCCAGGGTGCGGAAGTTGACTTGATTCATAATTTTGGTGAATGTATCACATGCACAATCATCACTTGTTTGATGTGGGGGAATACCCTAATATCCACCCATAAGCAACGTTTTCACTGCTTTAAATACGGAGTTCATCATGACCACCTTTGTCCACATCGACTACCCCACAACCCACCCCGGCGTTGAACGCGCTTTGCGCGTGGCCCGCAAATTCCATGGCTTTGGCGCACGTTTGAGCCAAGAGCGCGGCCTGGCCGCCTTGTTGCAATGGTCGGTCGTTGCGGCCGTGTTGGTCGGCGCCTTCCAGGCCATTGACAGCTTGAGCGAAGACCACTTGATGCTGGCTTGGCTGGCCATGTGGTTGGTGGCTTTGTCTGCCCTGGCCTTTTTTGCCCGTCCTCTGCACCACCTGCATTTGGGCCAGCGCCTGGCGGCTTGGAACCTGCGCCGCAAACAGGCCGAGGCGGATCGCCGTTTGTGGGCCTTGGCCCAAGTCGACCCCCGAATCATGGCCGAATTGCAAGGTGCGCTGATGCGCGGTCGAGGTTAAAGCACGGGCGCCATGTGGGCGCCTGCTTTCGCTAAAAGCCAAAGAAAAAGCCGTTGCATGCAACGGCTTTTTTGTTTTCCCTTGTCAAGGGCAACGATCAAGCGTGCAAACGCTTTTCGATCGCGGCCTTGGTTTGCGGCAGCGCAGCGGGCAGCTTGTGGGCCAGTTGGCTGAACAACTCATCGTGCAACTTGAGCTCTTCCACCCAAGCGGCTTTGTCGATGTGGGTGACGGTTTTGAATTGCTCTTGGGTGAAGTTCAGGCCGGTCCAGGTGATTTCGTCAAACGCCGGGCTGACGCCGAACACGTGGTCCTGGCCTTTGGCGCTGCCCTCGATGCGGTCGATCATCCACTTCAGCACGCGCATGTTCTCGCCATAACCGGGCCAGACAAACTTGCCATCGGCCCCTTTGCGGAACCAGTTGACGCAGTAAATGGCCGGCAACTTGGCGCCCGAGGCCGCCAGTTTGCTGCCCATGTCCAGCCAATGTTGGAAGTACTCACTCATGTTGTAACCCGTGAAGGGCAACATGGCAAACGGGTCGCGGCGCACCACGCCTTGTTGGCCAGCGGCAGCGGCAGTGGTTTCTGAGCCCATGGTAGCGGCCATGTACACGCCCTCGGTCCAGTTGCGCGCTTCGGTCACCAAAGGCACGGTGGTCGAGCGGCGGCCACCGAAAATAAAAGCGTCAATCACCACACCAGCGGGGTCGTCCCAGGCGCTGTCGAGCGCGGGGTTGTTGGTCGCGGCCACGGTGAAGCGGGCATTGGGGTGGGCGGCTTTGGCGCCGGTTTCCTTGGCGATGGCGGGGGTCCAGTCTTTGCCTTGCCAGTCGATGCAGTGCGCTGGCGCCTCGCCCATGCCCTCCCACCACACGTCGCCGTCGTCGGTCAGCGCCACGTTGGTGAAGATCACGTCCTTGTCCAAGCTGGCCATGCAGTTGGGGTTGGTCAGGGTGTTGGTGCCGGGGGCCACACCAAAGTAGCCGGCCTCGGGGTTGATGGCGCGCAGCTTGCCGTCGGCACTGGGTTTGATCCAGGCGATGTCGTCGCCAATGGTGGTCACTTTCCAGCCCTCAAAGCCAGCTGGCGGGATCAGCATGGCGAAATTGGTTTTGCCGCAAGCGCTGGGGAAGGCCGCGGCCACGTGGTATTTTTTGCCTTGGGGGTTGGTCACGCCCAATATCAGCATATGCTCGGCCAGCCAGCCGGGGCTGCCCGCTGGGCCTTCGGCGGCGGCGCGGCCCATGTTGGAAGCGATGCGCAGCGCGAAACACTTTTTGCCCAACAAGGCATTGCCGCCATAGCCCGAGCCGTAAGACCAAATTTCACGCGACTTGGGGAAGTGCACGATGTATTTGGTTGGGTTGCAAGGCC
>JBEDFU010000212.1:0-2822 GCA_041174965.1 Pseudomonadota bacterium
TTACAGCTCAGAGCCGCAACCCTTTCCCCAGGTGTTTCCTGATGTGGTGCTGAATGTGGCGGGGGTGAATGTGTCGGGCTCGGACATGGGCACCTTTGTCTTCGCGCTGTGTTTGGTGTTGCTGACCCAAGCCTTTCTCAACCGCACGGTGACCGGGCGCGCCATGCAGGCGGTGGCGCAAAACACCGAAAGCGCGGCAGTCTTGGGCATCGATGTGCCGCGCATGATTTTCTACACCTTTGCCATCAACGCGGTGTTGGCGGCGGCTGCGGCCTTGTTGGTCACGCCCACCTATTTGGCCAAATTCGACATGGGCGAGAGCCTGGGCACCAAGGCATTTTTCGCCGCCATCATTGGGGGCTTCAACAATTCGCGTGGCGCACTGCTGGGCGGCTTGTTGGTGGGGGTGAGCGAGAACCTGGCTGCGGCCTATATCTCATCGGCCTACAAGGACGCGGTGGCTTTGGTGATTTTCATGGTGGTGATTTTGTTCAAACCCCAAGGCTTGCTCGGGCGCAAAGAGGAGCGCAAGGTATGAAAAAAATCCATGTGGGGCTGGGCTTGGCCATCTTGGCAGCGCTGGTGGTGGCCCCCGCCTTCTTCAAAAACTACGGCATTCATTTGTTCACCACCTGGTTGGTGTTCATCATCGCCACCATGGGCTTGAACCTGACGGTGGGCTATGCCGGTCAAAAGTCGTTGGGGCATGCGGCTTTTTTTGGCATTGGGGCATACACGGTGGCGATATTTCTCAAGGCGGGCCTGGGCTTTTGGTGGGCCTTGCCCACCGGTGCGCTGTTGTGCTTTGTCGTGGGCCTCATCGTGGGTTTTCCGGCGTTGCGGGTGCAAACCATTTACCTGGCGTTTGCCACCTTGGGGTTCAACACCGCGCTGTGGTTGGTCATGCGCAATGAAGAGTGGCTGACGGGGGGCACGTTTGGCATCAACAACATCGCCCGCCCGAGTGTGTTCGGCTGGAGCTTGGACGGCAATTTGGCCTATTACCGGTTTGTGTTGGTCATGGCGCTGCTGCTGGGCTTGTTGTTGTGGGGCCTGCTGCGCTCGCCCTGGGGCAAGGCCTTCACCGCGCTGCGCGACAACCCCATCCGCGCGGAAAGTTTGGGCGTGGACACCCGCGCCTACACCCTGATGAGCTTTGCCATTGGCGCGGCTTACGCGGGCATGGCCGGTGGTTTGTACGCGTCCCAGGTGCAGTTCATTGACCCGGCCTTGTTCACTGTGGGCGCGTCCATCATGATGTACCTGATGGTGGTGGTCGGTGGCCCCGGTTACTTTTTCGGTCCGATTTTGGGCTCGGCGGTCGGCGTCATCTTGCCCGAATGGCTGCGCTTTGCCCAGGGCTGGTACCTGATGGTGTTTGGCTCGGCCGTGGTGCTGCTGATGATTTGGCTGCCCGATGGTTTGCTCAGCATCCCCGACCGTTGGCGCGCGCGCAAGCAGTCGCGCTTGGCCTCAGAACAACGCCGCCAAGCGGCACACAACGGGGGTGTGGCATGAACCAGCCGGTATTGAAAGTGACCCAGCTGAAAAAAGCCTACGGCGCCATCCAGGCCGTGGGGGGCGTGTCGTTTGAGGTGCAGCCGGGTGAAATATTTGGCGTCATTGGCCCCAATGGCTCGGGCAAAACCACCTTGTTCAACAGCATGCTGGGGCAAATCAGTCCCGATGAAGGGCGCATCGAACTGCGTGGCCAAGACGTCACTGGCTTGGGCCCCTTGGCCTTGAGCCGGCTGGGGGTGGGTCGCACCTTCCAAACCTTGCAGGTGTTTGGCAAGATGAGCGTGCGCGACAACCTGATCGTGGCCGCCCAAGAGCACCGGGGTTCCATGGCCAGCCGCTTGTTCGCGCCCAGCGACTCCGATTTGGGTGACAAGGCAGACGCCTTGCTGGCGCAGTTTCGGCTGACCCATGTGGCCCACCAAAAAGCCGGTGAACTCAGTTACGGCCAACAAAAACTGGCGGACATCGCCATGGCCTTCATGAGCGAGCCCGCTTTGGTCTTGCTCGACGAACCTTGTGCGGGCGTGAATCCGGCCTTGGTGGGCGGTATCTCTAGGTTGCTCAAGCAACTCAACCAAGAGCGCCAAGGCTCGTTCGTGGTGATCGAGCACAACATGGAGTTCGTCATGGGCCTGTGCCACCGCATCATGGTGATGGTCGAAGGACAAGTGCTGGCCATCGGCACGCCGGATGAAATCCGCGCCAACAAACAGGTGCTCGACGCCTATCTGGGGAATTGAGATGAGCGACCCCCACAACACCTGCATCGAGTTTGACGATGTGGTCTCGGGCTACAAGGATTTCATGATCCTCAACAACCTGTCGTTCAAGGCGCGCCGGGGTGCCATCACCTTGCTGATGGGCCCCAACGGGGCGGGCAAATCCACGGTGCTCAAAACCTTGTTTGGCTTGCTCAAACCGCGCCAAGGGCGGGTGCTGCTCAACGGCCAAGACATCAGCGGCGCGCGCCAAAAAGACCTGCTGGCCCAAGGCATCGCCTTTGTGCCACAGGGGCGCAACCTGTTTGGGCAACTCAGCGTGTTTGAAAACCTGGAGTTGGGCGGCATCACCTTGGGGCTCAAGACCACCCATGCGCGCATCCCTGAGGTGCTGGACTTTTTCCCGCGCGTGAAAGAACGCTTGCATTCGCGCGCCGCGTCATTGTCGGGTGGCGAGCAAAAGCAGTTGGAAATTGGCCGCGCCTTGCTGCTGCGCCCCCAGGTGTTGCTGATCGACGAGCCCTCCATTGGTTTGTCGCCGCTGGTGGTGCAAGACGTGTTCAAACTGCTGCAACGCTTGGC
>JBEDFU010000213.1:0-8117 GCA_041174965.1 Pseudomonadota bacterium
GTGCTGATGCTCACCCATGTCCATTACCGCACCGGGGCGATGTGGGACATGGCCTTGTGGAGCCAGCGGGCCCACGATGTGGGTGCATTGGCCGTTTGGGATTTGGCACACAGTGCGGGCGCGGTGCCACTGGCCTTGAAAGCCGACCATGCCGATTTCGCCGTGGGTTGTGGCTACAAGTACTTGAATGGCGGGCCGGGTGCACCGGCGTTTGTATGGGCCCACCCCCAGCACTCAGAGCGCGCTCAGCAACCCTTGTCGGGTTGGTGGGGACACGCCCAACCCTTTGCGTTTGTGCCAGGCTATGAGCCTGCCCCGGGCATGGGGCGGTTTTTGTGTGGCTCGCAATCCGTGTTGGCCATGGCAGCCCTGGGCTGTGGATTGGCCGCATTCGAGCACAGCCTGCCCTTGGGCGGCATGGCGGCCTTGCGCCAAAAGTCTTTGGCCTTGACCGATGCCTTCATGGGCTTGGTGCAAACCCATTGCGCTGGCCACGGCTTGGTGTTGGAAACCCCGCTGGACCACGCCCAGCGCGGCTCGCAGGTGAGCTTCAGTTGCCCAGAGGGCGCCTATGCGGTGGTGCAAGCCTTGATCGAGCGCCAAGTGATCGGCGACTTTCGCGCAGGCAACCCGTCTTGGGGCGAGCCCGACATCATGCGCTTTGGCTTCACGCCCTTGTATGTGGGCTTTGAAGATGTGTGGCGCGCCGTCGCCGCGCTCAAGGATGTGCTGGACTCGGGCAGTTGGCGCGATCCGCGCTTTGCCATCCCCAACCCAGTGACCTGAGTGGTGCCCCATGTCCCAGGCCTGAACGACCCCAGGAGGTGTTTGTGAATTGCCCATTTTCTTCTGCCCCCATCGGCCCCCATTCCGAGCCAACGCTTGCCTTGGCGGCGGCGGACCATGCGCACATGGACTTCAGCCAAGCCATGGCCTATGGCGATTACCTGCATCTGGGCTCCATTCTGGGGGCCCAGCACCCCTTGTCGCCCGCACACGACGAGATGCTGTTCATCGTTCAGCACCAAACCAGCGAGTTGTGGATGAAATTGATGCTGCACGAATTGGCAGCGGCCATTCAGTGCATTGAGAGCGACCGTCTGAGCATGGCCTTCAAAATGATGGCGCGGGTGAGCACCATCATGGCCCAGTTGGTCCACGCCTGGGACGTGCTGGCCACCATGACCCCACCAGAGTACACGGCCATACGCCCCTATTTGGCGGCATCCAGCGGCTTTCAAAGCCACCAATATCGTTGCATTGAATTTGCCATGGGCAATAAGCAAGCAGCGATGGTGCAGCCCCATGCCCACCGGCCCGAGGTGCTCAACACAGTGCAATTGGCCTTGAACGCCCCCTCGGTGTACGACCAAGCTTTGCGCTTACTGGCGCGGCGCGGCTTGACCATACCGGCCAGCCACTTAGCGCGTGACTGGTCCCAGGCCTATGTGGCCAGCGAAGTGGTGGAGGCAGCTTGGTTGCAGGTGTACCGCGACCCGGAAAAGCACTGGGATTTGTACCAACTGGGCGAAGAGCTGACCGACTTGGAAGACGCGTTTCGGTTGTGGCGCTTTCGCCACCTGACCACGGTGGAGCGGGTGATTGGGTTTAAACGTGGCACCGGCGGCACGGGTGGGGTGTCGTACTTGCGGCGCATGCTCGACGTGGTGTTGTTTCCCGAAATTTGGAGCCTGCGCACCCATTTGTGAGCCCTTTTCCTGTGGCTGTGGGCCTGCACATGGCGAATCCCTTGCCTGTGCGACAGGTATGGTCTTTCATTAAACTGCGCCCTCGGATCAAACAAAAACCCCCACAACAAGGAGCGAACACATGCGTCAGGTTGGAAAACACTTTTGGGCGACGGCCCTGCTGGGCTTGAGCCTGGCCTTCAACGCATCGGCCCAAACCATGGGCGACGATCAATACAAGCCCTCCGTGGGCCAATCGGGAAAAGATGTGGTCTGGGTGCCCAGCCCCGACCAATTGATCGACAAAATGCTGCGCACCGCGCAAGTGACCGACAAAGATTTGGTCTATGACTTGGGCGCTGGAGACGGAAAGATTGCCATCGCCGCCGCCCTCAACCACGGTGCGCGTGCGGTGGGCATTGAATACAACCCCGATATGGCGGCCTTGGCCCAGCGCAATGTGGAACGCGCGGGTCTCAAAGACAAGGTGCGCATCATCCGTGGCGATATTTTTGTGGAAGACTTTTCATCGGCCACCGTCGTCACCTTGTACCTGCTGCCGCAACTCAATTTGCGCCTCAAGCCCATTTTGCAAAAAATGAAGCCAGGCACCCGGGTGGTGTCGAATTCCTTCAACATGGACGATTGGACCCCTGACGAAAACATCGACAGTGATCGGGGACGTGGCTATTTTTGGATCATTCCGGCGCGCATCGAAGGCCAGTGGTCGGTGCAATTGGGCGGTCAAACCGGGCAATTGCGTTTGGAGCAAAAAGACCAAATGTTCAACGGCAGCCTGAATGTACAGGGCACCAACTACAAAGTGGAAAAAGGGCGTTTGCGTGGCACGGAGTTCAGCTTTGAATACCAACGCGGCGACGGCAGCGTGGCCAAGGTCACCGGCACGGTGGATGCGGGCCGTTTGCAAGCCCAGCAACAAGTGCTCAGCGCATCTGTGCCTTTGACAGCGCAAAAACAGTGAAGCATCGCGGCCCGGGCACGCGCCCGGGACTGCTCAATCGGCTTTGATTTGTTTTTCGCGCCAGTGCAGCAAGCCCAAAGCCAGCACCCCACTGAGCAATAAAAACAGCGCCACATGGATGGCGTTTTGGCTGATGGCATAACCAATGCTGGAATAGGTCAGGTAGGCGCAGGCCAGGCAAAAAACAGCCGGGGTCAGGGGGTACAAGGGCACCTTGAACGGACGTGGCGTTTGCGGGTCGCGCCAGCGCAGCCAAAACAGGGACAAACCCACCAGGCACAAAAAGCCCCAAAACACCGGTGCGGTGAATTCCACCATGGCTGAAAAGCCGTCAGCCTCTTGGGTGCCCAAAGCGATCAAGGCCGTGCTGATCACCGCTTGGAACAAATAGGCCCGGGTCGGGCTGCCGGTTTGACTTTGCCATTGGCCCAGTGCACCCAAGCTGCGCCAATCGCGCCCCAGCGCAAAACTGGTGCGTGCCCCCACCACCATGGTGGCGTTGATGCTGGTCAAGGCGGCAATGGCCACAAACAGGCCCAAGGCTTTTTGCGCCCAGGGGCCAAATGCCAGCCCCAACAAATCAGCGGCAGCGGTCTTGCTATCGGCCAGTCCCTTCAGGCCCAGGCCATGCAGCAAGGCGAGGTTGACCAACAGATATATCAGCGTCAGCAACAACATGCTGATGACAATCACGCGCACCATGGTGCGGCTGCCGCCTTTGAGCTCTGCGGACACATAGGCGGCTTCGTTCCAACCGCCAAAGGTGAGCAGGACAAACACCAGGCACAGCCCCATCATGGCCATGGGCGGGGTGCTGGAAAAGGCCGCTGGCGCGCTGGGGGTGGCGGAATCCACAGCAAAACCTGCCACCACGACGGCGATCAAGCCCAGCACCTCAAAAGCCGTCAGCACCATTTGCACCCGGGCCGATGCATTCACCCCCAAAATATTGATGGCGGTCAGGGCCAACACAATGGTGAAAGCCCAATAGGCATTGCCGTTTTCTCCCCACGACCATACCTGGCTGAAATAGTCGCCAAACACAAAGGCCAGCAATGCGATGGAGCCGGTGTTGATCACGGTGGCGCGGGCCCATGCGTACAAAAACGACACATGGCGGCCAAAAGCACGGTGCAAAAAGTGATAGTCGCCGCCCGCATGCGGGTAGGCGGTGCACAGTTCGGCATAGCACAGTGCCCCCATCAAAGAGACCAGCGCGCCGACCAGCCAAATGGCAATCACCCAACCCACATCGCCAGCGATGCCGGCCACCATAGACGGGGTTTTGAAGATGCCAGCACCAATGACAATGCCCACGATCAGGGCCACTGCGCCCAAAGGGTTGAGCAATTGTTGGGGCTGGGCGTGGGTATCGGTGGTTTGGCTCATCGGGGTCTCGCTGGGGTGCGGCGCACGCGCACCAGTGGGCTTTTAGCGGCGAACAGCTTCAATGGCCAGTTGACCGCCTTGCAGGCTGCTCACGCCATTGAACTGGTTGCCATTGACTTGGGCGCTCACACTGCGCAACTGCTGGTCGGCCCCCATGTACTGGAAGGCAATCTTGTCGCCGCGCAATTGCGCGCCCAACAAAGGGGTTTTGCGTCCGCGCTCGGTGATGCTGCCGCCAATGCGTTGAAAGCTTTGCTCGATGTCCAACTGCACCTGGGCTTTGCTGTCGACTTCTTGCAGCGTCCACGTGCCTTGGACATCGCTGGGCACCACCCACATGAAGGCATGGGCGTATTCATGGCTGACTTTTTCGTCGGCTTCCCATTCATTCATGTCGAAGGCATGTGAGACGATGCGCGTACCTGGCTTCATTTTCAGCAAAGTCGGGCGCAGCTTCAAATTCAAGTGTGGCAACAAGTACATGGTGACCACGGTCGCCTCATCAAACTTTTCCACAAAAATGTCGCCTTGGCGGATGCTGACCTTGTCGGCCACACCGGCGGCGCGCACATTGTTTTGCGCATGCGCGGCCATTTGGGGGTTGTATTCGATGCCATAGGCACGGGCACCAAACTGTTTGGCGGCGGTGATGGCAATGATGCCGTCGCCCGCGCCCAAGTCGTACACGATGTCTTGGCTCGAGACCTTGGCCATGGTGAGCATGCGCTTGACCAACTCGGGCGAGGTGGGAATCCAAATCACATCTTTGCCGCTCTGCCCGCGCTGGGGTTGGTAGTCAGCGCCTTGGGGTGTGGCACAGCCCATCAACAGGCCCAGGGCCAGGGCAGCAGTGGCAGCGAAGCCGCGGTAGAGAAGAGGTTTCATGTCTTGTAAAAAATTGAAGTCAAGGAGAAATACGGGGCTCACGCAGCGCAAGCCTGCAACGTTTCGGTGGGAGGATGGGTCAATTGGCTTGGGCGCCAGAGCTTTTCACCACGGCCGCCCATTTGGGCACCTCGGCGCGCAAAAAGGTGCCAAATTCAGCGCTGGTGTTGCGGGTGGATGCCAGCCCCAATTGGGTGAATTTTTCGGTGACCTCGGGTGACTCCATGGCCCGGTTCAACGCGGCATTGAAGCGCTCGATCACGGCGGGCGGCGTGCCCATGGGGGCCATGAAGCCAAACCAGGTGTAGTCGTCAAACTCTTTGTAGCCAAACTCGGTGATCGAGGGCACATCGGGCAGCAAGGGTGAGCGGGTGGCGCTGGTCACGGCCAGGGCTTTGAGTTTGCCCGCCTTGATTTGCGGCACAGCTGGCGGCATGGAGGTGGAGGCCATGGGGGTGTGCCCTGCCACCACGGCATTGATGGCCGCAGCCGGTTGGTAGGGCACGTGGGTGATGTCCACTTTGGCTGCGGTTTTCAACCGCTCCATCGATAAATGCGTGGTGGTGCCAATGCCCGATGAGGCGTAGCTCATGGGGGTTTTCTTGGCCGCTTCGACCAACTCGGGCAGGGTTTTGGCCGCCACACTGGGGTTGACGGTGATGATGTTGGGTGTTTTGGGCCCCAGGGCCAAGGGGACAAAATCTTTCAAGGCGTCGTAGCCGGCATCGGCGTACAGCGAC
Organism: Pseudomonadota bacterium; assembly: GCA_041174965.1. Taxonomy (GTDB): domain Bacteria; phylum Pseudomonadota; class Gammaproteobacteria; order Burkholderiales; family Burkholderiaceae_C; genus Limnohabitans. The sequence continues at coordinate 5,685 of JBEDFU010000213.1, forward strand.
GGGTTGACGGCAAAGGCCACGCTGTGCACCAACACCGTGTAGCCATCGGGGGCCGCGCGTTTGACTTGGGTTGAGGCGATGTTGCCGCCCGCGCCGCCTTTGTTCTCAATGATGAAGTTGCCACCGGTGAGCTCGCCCAGCTTTTGGGCCAGGGCCCTGGCCACGGTGTCGGTGGACGAGCCTGCTGCGAAGGCCACCACCATGGTCACCGGCTTGGCTTTGGGCCAATCGGGTGTTTGGGCGAACAGCGATGTGGCGCACAGGCCAGCCAATGCCAACAAGCCATAGCGACGGTGAATGCGTGTCATGGGGAGTTCCGATGGTGGTTAAGACTAGCCGCGAATTATCAGGGCCAGCGATGGTGCAAACCCCCCCGGCAAGGGCCAACGGTGCTGGGTGAAACCCTTGGTTTTGCCAGCCCCGCCAGGCGCATTGGTAGGCAGCACCCATCCTCAGCCTGCGGGTGTTTTGCCTTTGTGCTCGGGGTGGCGCAAAAAATCAAAATCCACGCCTTGGTCGGCTTGGGTCACGTGCTTTAAAAACAGCTGCCGGTAGCCGCGTGCGGCGCTGGGCGGGGTGACCGGTTGGGCTTGGCGACGCCGCTGCAACTCTTCATCGGACACCAACCAATCCAAGCGGCGCTGCGCCACGCTCAGGCGGATGCGGTCGCCGGTGCGCACATGGGCCAAGGGGCCGTCCATTGCCGACTCGGGCGTGACATGCAGCACGATGGTGCCAAAGGCGGTGCCGCTCATGCGCCCATCGGAGATGCGCACCATGTCCTTGACACCGGCGCGGGCGAGTTTTTGCGGGATGGGCATGTAGCCGGCCTCGGGCATGCCGGGTGCACCTTTGGGGCCGATGTTTTTCAGCACCAAGATGTCGTCGGCGTGCACATCCAAATCGTCGCGGTCGATGCGCAAGGCCAGATCTTCGCTGTTGTCAAACACCACGGCACGGCCTTCGTGCTCCATCAAACCGGGGTCGGCGGCCGATTGTTTGATGATCGCGCCGCCCGGGGCCAAATTGCCTTGCAGCACGGCAATCCCCCCCTGTGGGTAAATGGGTTGATCCATGGGGCGCACCACGTTTTGCGCATGTGGCGGGCCAGCGGTTTCAATGTTCTCACCCAGGGTGCGGCCATTCACCGTGAGCGCATTCAGCTTGAGCAAGGGCTTGAGTTGGTGCAACAAGGTGGCCATGCCACCCGCGTGGTGGAAGTCCTCCATGTAGTGCTGCCCCGAGGGTTTGAGGTCGAGCAACACCGGGGTGTCGCGCCCCATGCGGTCCAAGGCGGCCAGGTCCAGGTCCAGGCCCACGCGACCGGCCAAAGCGGCCAGATGCACGATGCCATTGGTCGACCCGCCAATCGCCAGCAACACCCGCCAAGCATTTTCAAAGGCATCGGGCGTCAAGATGCGGTCAATGGTCAGGCCATCGATGGCCATTTGCACTGCACGCGCGCCGGTTTCTTCGGCAATGCGCATGCGCTCAGCGGTCACGGCGGGTGGTGAGGCTCCACCAGGGACGGTCATGCCCAGCGCCTCGGCAATGCAAGCCATGGTGCTGGCGGTGCCCATCACCGAGCAGGTGCCCACACTGGGTACCAGCTCTTGGTTGACTTCGTCCTTTTCGGCGCTGTCGATGGTGTTGGCGCGAAATTGCGCCCAGTAGCGGCGGCAATCGGTGCAGGCACCCACGCGCGTGCCCCGGTGCGATCCGGTAAGCATGGAGCCGGTGATGAGTTGGATGGCGGGCAGGCCCGCAGAGGCTGCGCCCATCAATTGCGCGGGCACGGTTTTGTCGCAACCACCAATCAGCACCACCGCGTCCATCGGTTGGGCGCGGATCAGTTCTTCGGTTTCCATGGCCATCATGTTGCGCAAATACATGCTGGTGGGGGCGGCAAAACTCTCGTGGATGGACATGGTGGGGAAATCCATCGGCAAACCCCCAGCGAGCATCACGCCGCGTTTGACCGCCTCAATCAATTGCGGGGCATTGCCATGGCAGGGGTTGTAAGCGCTGCCGGTGTTGGCAATCCCAATCACCGGCCGATCCAATGCGCTGTCGGTGTATCCCGCCCCCTTGATGAAGGCTTTGCGCAAGAACAATGAAAAGCCTTTGTCGCCGTAAGACGTGAGGCCTTTGTGCAGGCCTGAATCGCTGGGGATGGATGGTGGCTGAGGAGTGCTCATGGACAGGTTGGGTGCGGTGCGCGGCAAGGCAAGGCTCAGGCAGCTGGGTGCTGCAAATCGTGGGCTTGATAAGCCAAATCGAAGGCTTTGGCCTTGCCTTCATAAAAGCGATCTAGGCGCCAATCTTTCAGCAGTTGGATGGCCAAATCAAAATCGTCCGGCGACAGTTGGTACAGGCCTTTGATGGGCGATGCCGCCTCGGATTCCAAAGCCAAAATCAAATCCGAAAAAATTT
>JBEDFU010000214.1:0-13316 GCA_041174965.1 Pseudomonadota bacterium
ACTTGGTCTTGCGTGAAGTCGTGCGCAGCCCAGAGGGCGTTTGGGCTCCCGTCATCACCCGTTGGCCCGCGCTGGGACCCATGGTTTCCAAGGGAGCGGCGCCATCGACAAAATCAAAGGACCCGTCATGAACATCTGTGAACCAAGCCTGCTTCACGCTGCCCCATTGATGCTGACTGACGTTTTACGGTGCGAGCGCTGGGGGCCGCGCTTGGCAAGCCAGGTGCTGTGGCCTTGGGCGCTGGTGACAGGCCTTTGGGGCAACGCGCAGGCCGAAACAACCACACCTGCGCAAGCCGCAATACCCATCACGGCAGCCACGCCCAACAGCACCCCAACCCCCAGTCTCGCGGACAAAAGTTTGCCCTTGTCCATGAACTTTCAAAACATTGACTTGCGCACTGCCTTGCAGGTGATGGCCGATTTCACCGGTTTGAATGTGGTGGTGTCGGACTCAGTCACTGGGCAGGTCACGGTGCGTTTTAAAGACGTGCCCTGGGAATTGGCCTTGGACAGCTTGTTGCAGGCCAAGGGTTTGGCTTACCAGCGCCAAGGCTCGGTGCTGTGGGTGGCCACCCAAACCGAAATCAGCGCCCGCGAAAAGAGAAATCTCGAAGCACGCCAGGCCATGCAAGCCATAGAGCCGCTGCAAACCCGCGCCTTTGAGCTCAGCTACGCCCGAGCCACCAAGGTGTTGGCCCAGCTGCTGGGCAACACCAGCGCGACAGTGGGTGCCGCGATGCCTTGGGGACCGTTTGGCTTTTCCCAGAACAACCCTGGGGGCGCATTGGCCAGTCAAGGCGGTAACCCGCGCATCTTGAGCGCCCGGGGCAGCGCCTTGGCCGAGCCGCGCACCAACCAGTTGTTTGTGACCGATGTGTCAGAGCGTTTGCAGCAAGTGGCCCAAATGTTGGCGCGCATCGATGTGCCCCTGCGCCAAATTTTGATCGAGGCACGCATCGTGGAGGCCACGGACACCTTCAGCAAGTCCTTGGGTGTGCGTTTGAGCGCCATCGACGCTGCAGGTGCAACGACAGGGGTGGGCAACAACTTGGGCGCGGTGGTCAACAATGCACGGATCCCCGGCGTGGCCACTGCGGCCACCGATGTCAGTGGCAGTTTGGTCAATTTGCCAGCAGCGTCCATTGGCGGTGTGGCAGCGGCGACGATGGCGGTATCGATTTACGACGCATCCAAGACCCGCTTATTGGGCCTGGAAATTTCCGCATTGGAGTCCGATGGCCAGGGCAAAGTGGTCTCCAGCCCCCGGGTGGTGACGGCCAATCAAACCAAGGCCATCATCGAGCAAGGTACCGAGCTGCCCTACCAAACCGCCACCAGCAGCGGGGCGACATCGATTGCCTTTCGCAAGGCCAACTTGAAGCTCGAAGTCACTCCGCACATCGCCCCCAATGGCGGCATCATCTTGGACCTCGACATCAGCAAAGACAGTGTGGGTCAGTCCACCACCGCTGGTTTTGCCATCGACACGAAGCACATCAACACCCAAGTGTTGGTCGAAGATGGCGGCACGGTGGTGATTGGCGGGATTTATGAACTCAATGAGACCAATGGCCGCAATAAAGTGCCTTTTTTGGCCGATATCCCGGGCCTGGGCTGGTTGTTCCAAAACAGTTTGCGCGCCACCAAAAAGCAGGAGTTGATGGTGTTCATAAGCCCTAAAATGATTCATTCCAGTGCACCTGCACGCTAAGAAAGTATCTTTTGTTGGTTTTGGTTGGTCTGCCAGGTTCTGGCAAATCCACGGTGGGCCGTCAACTCGCTCGCCGTCTCGACATCCCTTTTTTGGACTCGGATCATGCGATCGAGCAGCGCTTGGGCTGCTCCATCCGCGAATATTTCGAGCGCCAGGGGGAGGAGCGCTTTCGCGACATCGAAACCGAGGTCTTGGCCCAGTTGGTGCTCCAAGGCCAAGGCGTGTTGTCCACGGGTGGGGGCTCGGTCTTGCGAGAACAAAACCGAGATCTCTTGCGCCAAAACGGCCAGGTCTTTTACCTCCACACCACGCCGCAAGAGGTATTTCGCCGTTTGCGCCATGACCGACATCGCCCATTGCTGCAGGTGGCCGACCCGCTGAAGCGTTTGCAAGACCTGTTCACCTTGCGCGACCCTTTGTACCGAGCCGCGGCCCATCATGTGATTGAAAGCCCTCGGCCTTCGGTGGGTGCCATGGTGCAAGGCGTGTTGCAACATTTGGAGCGCTCTCCCGAAACTGACCCTGCCCCTGGGGCCTCTCCCGCCCCAACGATGGCGCCTCCTGCGTCACCCTCTCACTGAGCAACTGCCATGGCCCATACCCCGATCGAGACGGTTCACATCCATTTGGGTGACCGCAGCTACCCCATCCTCATTGGCGCGGGCTTGCTGTCGGACCCCGACACTTGGGCCGACTTGCCCCGCGGCAGCAGCGCGCTCATCGTCACCAACACCACCGTGGCCCCGCTGTATGCGGCGGCAGTGCAGGCGGCATTGGCCCCCCACTTTGCCCAGGTGCATGTGCTGGCCTTGCCCGATGGCGAGGCGCACAAGGGTTGGGAGGCGTTGAACCAAATTTTCGATCTGTTGCTGGGCATGGCCTGTGACCGACGCACCGTGTTGGTGGCCTTGGGCGGCGGTGTGGTGGGGGACATGACCGGTTTTGCCGCCGCTTGTTACATGCGGGGCGTGCCCTTTGTCCAAGTACCCACCACCTTGTTGGCCCAGGTGGACTCATCGGTGGGCGGTAAAACCGCCATCAACCACCCCTTGGGCAAGAACATGATCGGCGCTTTCTACCAACCTGTGCGGGTGGTGTGCGACCTGGATACCTTGCAGACCTTGCCGACGCGCGAACTCAGCGCGGGTTTGGCCGAAGTCATCAAATACGGGCCGATTGCTGACATGGCTTTCCTGGATTGGATCGAAACCCACTTGGACGCTTTGTTGGCCCGCGACCCAGCCGCTTTGGCCTGGGCGGTTCAGCGCAGTTGCCAAATCAAGGCCGAGGTGGTGGGCCAAGACGAGCGTGAAGGGGGCTTGCGCGCCATCCTCAACTTTGGCCACACCTTTGGCCATGCCATCGAAGCCGGCTTGGGTTTTGGCGAGTGGTTGCATGGCGAGGCCGTGGGCTGTGGCATGGTGATGGCCGCCCATTTGTCTCAGCGTCTGGGCCTGGTGGATGTGGCCTTTGTGCAGCGCTTGACCCAGCTGATCGAACGCGCGGGCTTGCCCATCGTGGGCCCTGCCTTGGGCGTGGAAACCTATTTGCACCACATGCGGGTGGACAAGAAGGCCCAGGCCGGTGACATCCGCTTTGTGCTCATCGACGGGCCAGGGCGCGCTGTGGTGCGGGGTGCACCCGACGCCATGGTGGCTGACGTGTTGCAGGCCTGTTGCGCCGAATGAGTTGGTTGGCTGTGCCCTTGCAGGAGGCAACGCATGGCGTGGTCCCATTGGAAAAGGGCGAACACCTGGCCCCCGCACTCAGCGACTTGGCCTGTAATCCGGCGTTGAGCCGGGGTCGGCTTCACCCCCAGCCAGACGCCCCCACCCGCAACGCCTTTCAGCGTGACCGCGACCGTATCGTGCACTCCACCGCCTTTCGTCGCCTGGTCTATAAAACCCAGGTTTTTTTGAACCACGAAGGCGACTTGTTTCGCACCCGCATGACCCACTCGCTCGAGGTGGCGCAACTGGCGCGATCCCTGGCGCGGGCCTTGGGGCTGCACGAGGACTTGGTGGAGGCAATAGCGCTGGCGCATGACCTGGGTCACACCCCGTTTGGCCATGCGGGCCAGGACGCATTGCACGATTGCATGGCCGAACACGGCGGCTTTGAGCACAACTTGCAAAGCCTGAGGGTGGTCGACCGCTTGGAGGCGCGCTACCCCGACTTTGACGGCCTCAACCTGTGCTTCGAAACACGCGAGGGCATCCTCAAGCATTGTTCGCTGCACAACGCCCAAACCATCGAGCGCGAGGAGCCTGATGGTGTGGGTGCCCGTTTTGTGAACCGCACCCAACCCAGCTTGGAGGCGCAGTTGTGCAATTTGGCCGACGAGATGGCCTATAACGCGCACGACATCGACGACGGTGTGCGCTCGGGCCTGATCACTCTGGAGCAGTTGCAAGATGTGCCTTTGTTCGATGCTTATCGGCAAGCGGTGCAGCGTGAATACCCGGCTTTATCACCCAGGCGTCTGCTCTATGAGTCCATCCGGCGCATGCTCAGTGATCAGGTGTATGACGTGATGGCACACACCCGTGCCGCGATGCAAACGGTGGTGCAGCGCAGCGTTGATGGCGTGCGCCTGTCGCCCCCGGTGGTGGGCTTTGGTGCCGACATGCGCGAGCGCTCCTTGGCGTTGAAGCATTTTTTGTTTCACAACCTCTATCGCCACCCACAGGTGATGGCCACCACCGATTGGGCGCGCAGCGTGGTGGAGGAGTTGTTTCACAACTACCTGGATCGGCCGCAAGAAATGCCTCCTGAACACCGTGAGCGGGTGAATCGCCATCGGGCAGTGGCCGATTACATTGCCGGTATGACCGATCGTTTTGCCACCCGCGAGCATGCGCGCTTGTGTCCCGATTCACCCACGGCCTTGAACCATCCGTTGGCGAGGCCATGGCCATGAGCGGCACAGCCCCAGCCAAGGGATTGAGCCCCGCCACGGTGGTGATCTGGGCCGGCATCAGTGCGGCTTTGCATGTGGGCAAGATCCCGCCGGCCATTCCGCTGCTGCACCTTGAACTGGGATTGAGCCTGATGCAATCGGGCCTGATGCTGTCCATGGTGCAGTTTGCCGGCATGTTGTTGGGCTTGGTGGTGGGCCTGAGCGCCGACCATTGGGGCCTGCGCAAATGCATGCTCATGGGATTGAGCCTGATGTTTTTCTCCAGTTGCTTAGGTGGTTTGGCGCCCGACGCTATCACTTTGCTCGTGCTCCGCGGTGTCGAAGGCCTCGGTTTCTTGCTGGTGGTCACGCCCGCACCCGGCTTGATCCGACAAAACGTGGCGCCTGCTGAGTTGAGCGCGCGCATGGGCGGTTGGGGCACCTACATGTCATTTGGCAGTGCTTTGGGTTTGCTGCTTGGCCCCATCGTCATGGGTTTGTGGGGTTGGGCCACTTGGTGGATGTTTGCTGGTGGTGTGTCTTTTTTGGCCTGGTTGGCAGTGTGGACGGTGGTGCCTCGGCCCTTGTCGCGACCCGCCCCCATGGCTCCCAAAGAAACGCTGGTGGCAGTGGCCGGTTGGCGTGACCGCTTGGTGCGCACCCTCACCACCCCGGGGCCGTGGCTGATTGCGTTTGCGTTTGCGGTTTACACCGGGCAGTGGATGTCGGTGATTGGCTTTTTGCCCACGGTGTACACCCAAAACCAAATCTCTTGGGGCATGACCGGCGTGCTCACCGCATGGGTGGCGCTGGTCAATTTTTCGGGCAATTGGATGTCGGGTCGCTTGTTGCAGCGGGGCTGGAGCGCGCGCCAAACCATGGCCACCGGTTATGTGGTAATGGGCTTGGGCGCAGTGGGGGCGTTTTGGGATTGGGGTGGATTGCAATTGCCCTTTGCTGCCCGCTACGCCTGTGTGGTGCTGTTCTCGGCGGTGGGTGGCCTGATACCCGGCACCTTGTTCGCCTGTGCCGTGCGCTTGGCCCCCAGTGAAGACACCGTCTCCACCACCGTGGGTTGGATGCAGCAATGGTCGGCCACCGGCCAATTCATCGGCCCCTTGGTGGTGGCCTGGCTGGCCGGTGCGGTGGGCGGCTGGCAATGGACCTGGGTGGTCACGCTCAGCATGGCCACTTTGGGCCTGGTACTGGCGCTGCGCATCCAACAAGCGCTGGAGCGCAAAACCTTGGCCACAACATCCGATGGCTGACCCGGCCCACACCGAACGCATTGCGATCGAAGACACACAGGCTTGGCTGACCCGCGCCGTGGTGGGCTTGAACCTGTGCCCCTTTGCCAAAGCGGTGATGGCCAAAGGGCAGGTGCGCTATGTGGTGACCGAATTTACCGAACCCGAGCAGGTGTTGAAGCTGTTGCAAAGCGAGATGCAAACCTTGGTGGACGCTGACCCCGACACGCTGGACACCACCTTGTTGATTGCGCCCTACCTGCTGCCCGACTTTTTGGATTTCAACGAATTTTTGTTCGACTGCGAAGCGGTGTTGCAGGCCATGGAATTGGAGGGCGTGCTGCAAATTGCTGACTTCCACCCAAACTACCAATTTGCGGGCACTGCGCCCGATGATGTGGAAAACCGCACCAATCAATCGCCTTACCCCACGCTGCATTTGCTGCGCGAAGACAGCGTGACCCGCGCGGTTCGGGCCTTCCCCGATGCCGCCTTGATTTATGAGCGCAACACGGCTTTGCTGCGAGAGATGGGTGTTGCGGGGTGGCAGGCTTTGGAAATCAATTCCAGGCTCTATTGATGTGGCTTGACGCATCAAACCAAATGGTCAATGTTGCATAAATAGTGCAAATTGTTTAATTAAATGCCATTTATTGTTAATTTTTAATGTTTAGTAATCATTAAATATCTGCTTATTGTCCAATAAAGCATGTTCTGGCTTTTGAAGGAGTACAAGTGGGTAGACATGAGAAAGTATTGCTTGATTTGACTTTTAAAAGACTGCTGTCTATTTGGTGGTCAATGGCTTGGCGCTCAATGGCTTGGACCATTTTGGCGGCACTTGTCCTTGGGGCCTTGATGGGTGGCATTGCTTATCTGCTTGGGCGTCCAGAGCTGGTGCTTACATTTTTCGGACCCTTGGTTTGGGTGGCTTCATTTTTCATATCCATCTGGGTCATGAAAACAGCGCTTTTGAAAAAGCGCAAAGAGTTCACCATCATTTTGTTGAAAAACTCTGGGTGAAAGAAGTTCACACCGCTTTTCAATTAAATTAACCATGTATTTTTTTCATGAATTGGATAAAATGCATGGATGTACCAGCGCCAATCCCAGCAAAAGCTCATCCAGCGTTTGCAGCAGTTTCCGGCTGTAGGCCTGCTCGGGCCGCGTCAGGTGGGCAAAACCACCTTGGCTTTTGCCCAAAAAGCGCTGTACCCCGATGCACTTTATTTAGACCTTGAACTGCCTTCCGCGCAAAGGCAAATGGATGACCCCGAAGCCTTTTTGATGGCACATGCGCAGCAGTTGGTCATCTTGGACGAGGTGCAGCGCATGCCCGAGTTGTTTGGCGTTTTGCGTGGCGTGATTGATCAGCGTCGCCGCATGGGCCAAGCCAGTGGGCAGTTCTTGTTGCTGGGCTCGGCCACAGGCGTGTTGATGCAACAGTCCAGCGAAAGTTTGGCGGGGCGGGTGGCTTATGTGGAGTTGCCGCCACTTCTGGCACCCGAAATTTTCACGGAGCAGCCCAGCGTTGCAGACCTCAATGCTTTGTGGGTGCGAGGCGGTTTCCCCCTGTCTTGGTTGGCCCCAAGCGATGCAGACAGCATGACATGGCGTGAGGTGTTTATGGTCACTTATTTGGAAAAAGACATTCCAGCACTGGGGCCTCGCATCCCCGCCACCACCCTGAGGCGTTTGTGGACCATGTTGGCGCACCACCAAGGCGAGTTGTTGGACCTGTCCAAACTCGCGGCAGCTTTGGCCATCAGCGGCCAAACCGTCAGCCGGTACATTGATTTGTTGTGTGATTTGATGCTGGTGCGCCGCTTGCCCGCATGGCATGGCAATGTGGGCAAACGTTTGATTCGCTCGCCCAAGATGTATGTGCGCGACAGTGGTTTGGTGCATGCCTTGTTGGGCTTGCCTAACTTGGACGCGGTGCTGGGCCACCCCATAGCGGGTTCAAGCTGGGAGGGTTTCGTCATGGAGCAGCTGATCAACGCAGCGCCACAAGCCCAGGCCTGTTTTTACCGAACCAGCAATGGCGCCGAGGTGGACTTGGTGCTGACATTTCGCAACCAACAAACCTGGGTCATTGAGGTCAAGCGTTCCAGTGCGCCCACCGTATCAAGAGGCTTTTATCAAGCAGCCACAGACTTAGACGCCGTGCGAAAACTGTTGGTCGCCCCTGTCGCGCAACCCTTTCCTTTGAAAGACGGCATTGAGGTGGTGGATGTGATGACGGCCATTCGCTGGGTCACCGAACAAGAGGACAACCATGGTTAAAGCAAAAAACTCATCCCCCACCCAACCTACATCCCCCAGCGATCAACTCGACCTGCGCCCAGGCCAGTCCATACAGCTGCTCAAGGCGCTGCACATCCTCACCCGTGAGGGCAAGCTCAACCAAGATTCACGGCGCAAGTTGAAGCAGGTGAAGCACCTGTTTCAGTTCATCGAGAAGCCTTTGATGGAGATGCTGACGCAGCGCTTGGCCCAAGGCAACACCGCACCCATTACCTTGGCCGACCATGGCGCAGGCAAGTCGTATTTGGGTTTCATGATCCACGATTTGTTTTTCAAGCCGCAACAACTTGCTCATGGGCGATCGGTGGGTCAGGTGATTGGCATTGAAACCCGCCCCGAGTTGGTGGCGGCATCTGAGCAATTGGCCCAGCAACTGGGCTTTGCAGAGGGCATGCAGTTTGTCAATGCCAGTGTGAGCCAAGCCGCTACAGATGAAAGCTTGCCCGAGCAAATTGACATGGTCACCGCACTGCATGCTTGCGATACCGCCACTGACGACGCCATTGCTTTTGGCCTGACCAAGCGAGCCAAGTTCATGGCCTTGGTGCCCTGCTGCCAAGCCGAGGTGGCGGCGTGCCTGCGCCAAGACAAAGCCCTGCAATTGGCGCGCACACCCTTGGCCGAGTTGTGGCGCCACCCCTTGCACACCCGCGAGATGGGCAGCCAGATCACCAATGTCATGCGATGCCTGTACTTGGAGTCGCAGGGCTACCAAGTCACCGTCACCGAGTTGGTGGGTTGGGAGCACAGCATGAAAAACGAGCTGATCTTGGCGCACCACACGGGGCAAAAAAAACACAGCGCCGGTGAGCGTTTGCAGGCTTTGCTGACTCAGTTGGGCCTACAAGCCTGGGGTGAGATGCGCTTTCCCGCGAGCCTATTTTGAAGCTGGGTCAAGTGAGATGGCGGAACGGCCAAAACCCGAAGTTCAGACCATCAGGTCAACGGCCAGCCCTTTGACCAGTGTGGCTGGGTGGCTGAAAGCGGCCAGTGCAAGACGCTTATGGGCAGCAGGACGTGTGGATGTCGACGAATCATCGGCGTCTGAGCGCTGCCGATAAAGGCCCCCTGGCCAACGCGGATCGGTCAACACCTCCCAGCCTTCATCCAGCTCGGTGACAGGCGATTGTGTTTTTTGAACAAAAAAGCGGTAATCCATGGCATAAATATAGTACCTAAGTTAATTTAAGTCAACAAATTCAAGAAAATATCCGCTAAAAGTTGTATAAAGACCGAATAAAGCATATCTCCACCCAACACCAAGATTTAAATGGGGTCAGATCCCAATTAATATGGCGTCATGGCCCGATTACCTCGTTTGACCGTCACCGGTTACCCCCATCATGTGATCTTGCGGGGAAACAACCGTCAGGCCATTTTTCACACCCCTGCCGATCGACTGCACATGTTGGATTTGCTCGCCCACCACAGCGCAGAAAACACAGTTCAAGTGCACGCTTACGTGTTGATGGACAACCACATGCACCTATTGGTCACGCCACAAAAGGACGGTGGCCTGCCCGCCATGATGCAGGGTGTGGGGCGCAGTTATGTCAGAGCATTCAATGCTTTGCATGGTCGCACAGGTACCTTGTGGGAGGGTCGCTACCGATCGGCGGTCATCCAAAGTGAACGCTATTTGTTGGCTTGCATGGTCTACATAGACCTCAACCCGGTCCGCGCCGGCATGGTGGCGCAAGCTGTCGATCACGCCTGGTCCAGCCATGCCCATTACCTGGGCCAGCGTGTGGACAGTTTGATCACGCCTCACCCTTTATTTTGGGAGCTGGGCAACACACCCTTTGATCGGGAGGCGGCATACGCCGAATTGGTGCAAGCGGGCTTGGATGCGAACCAACAAGGCGCATTGACCGACGCTGCGCTCAAAGGTTGGGCATTGGGGGAAGGGGAATTCATGGCTGAGTTGCAAACAAAGACAGACCGTCGACCCCAAAAAACCAAGGTTGGAAGACCGCGAACACTTGCAGCTCCCGCAAGCTTGGTTTGAATATTGAAAAAACTCCACTTAAATCAAGTGGATATAGAATTAACAACCTGTCCCCAATTTATTTAAGGGGATAAAAATAGCAAATAAATTAGAATCTGACCCCAATTAAATTGCTTGGCATTGATGTTGCGCTGGACTAAGATTCACGTCCTTTTGAAGCTGAACCGCCAAGGAATGCGCCATGTCACAGGCCTCGCACCCGTTTGATCCCCGCTCTTTCACCAAGGGTTTGTACCAGCCCTCGCAAGAACACGACGCCTGTGGCGTGGGTTTTGTGGCGCACATCAAGGGGGCGAAAACCCATGCCATCGTCAGCCAAGCGCTCAAAATTTTGGAGAACTTGGACCACCGTGGTGCCGTGGGTGCAGACAAATTGATGGGTGACGGCGCTGGCATCTTGATCCAATTGCCCGATGCGCTGTACCGCGAAGACATGGCGCGGGTTGGAACGGCCCCTGACGGGTCCGTGGGCGTGACCTTACCTGCCCAAGGCGAATACGGCGTGGGCATGGTGTTTTTGCCCAAAGAACATGCCTCGCGTTTGGCTTGTGAGCAAGAGTTGGAGCGTGCCATCCGCTCCGAAGGCCAAGTGCTGCTGGGCTGGCGCGATGTGCCGGTCAATCTGGACATGCCCATGTCGCCCACGGTGCGGGCCAAAGAGCCAGTCATTCGCCAAGTGTTCATCGGCCGCGGCAACGACGTCATCGTGCAAGACGCTTTGGAGCGCAAGCTGTATGTCATTCGCAAAACCGCCAGCGCGGCGATCTCGCACCTGAACTTGAAGCACGGCAAAGAGTATTACGTGCCCAGCATGTCGAGCCGCACCATCATCTACAAAGGCTTGCTGCTGGCCGACCAAGTGGGCACCTATTTCAAAGACCTGCAAGACGAGCGCTGTGTCTCGGCGCTGGGCTTGGTGCATCAGCGCTTTTCCACCAACACTTTCCCCGAGTGGCCGCTGGCCCACCCTTACCGCTATGTGGCGCACAACGGCGAGATCAACACCGTCAAGGGCAACTACAACTGGATGAAGGCGCGTGAAGGCGTGATGTCCTCCGCCGTGTTGGGCGCAGACCTGAAGAAGCTCTACCCCATCAGCTTTGCCGATCAGTCCGACACCGCCACCTTTGACAACTGCCTCGAGCTGCTGACCATGGCCGGCTACCCCTTGAGCCAAGCGGTGATGATGATGATTCCCGAGCCATGGGAAAACCACAGCACCATGGACCCACGTCGCCGTGCGTTTTATGAATACCACGCCGCGATGCTCGAGCCCTGGGACGGCCCGGCCTCCATCGTGTTCACCGATGGCCGCCAAATTGGCGCCACCTTGGACCGCAACGGTTTGCGCCCCTCGCGTTACTGCATCACCGACGACGATTTGGTGATCATGGGCTCCGAGTCTGGCGTGCTGCCTGTGCCCGAGAGCAAGATTGTGCGCAAATGGCGTTTGCAGCCCGGCAAGATGTTCTTGATCGACCTCGAGCAAGGCCGCATGATCAACGACGAAGAGTTGAAATCTGGCTTGGCCAACAGCAAGCCCTACAAACAATGGATTGAAAACCTGCGCATCCGCTTGGACGATGTGGCCGAGCATCCCGTGGGCACACCCGAGCAAAGTGGCATCGCCTTGCTGGACCGCCAGCAAGCTTTTGGCTACAGCCAAGAAGACTTCAAATTCCTCATGGCCCCCATGGCGGCCAATGGCGAAGAAGCCTTGGGCTCCATGGGCAACGACAGCCCCTTGGCCGTCTTGTCCAACAAAAACAAATCGCTCTACAACTACTTCAAGCAGCTGTTTGCGCAAGTGACCAACCCCCCCATCGACCCGATCCGCGAGGCCATCGTCATGTCCTTGGTGTCGTTTGTGGGTCCCAAGCCCAATTTGCTCGACATCAACCAAGTCAACCCGCCCATGCGCTTGGAGGTGAGCCAGCCAGTGCTGGACTTCCAAGACATGGCCAAGTTGCGCCACATCGAAAGCATGACCCAAGGCAAGTTCAAAAGCGCCACCTTGGACATCACCTACCCGCTCAGCTGGGGCCACGAAGGCGTGGAAGCCAAGTTGGCTTCCCTGTGCGCTGAAGCCGTGGACCACATCAAGAGTGGCCACAATATTTTGATCATCAGCGACCGCGCCATCAGCGCCACCCAAGTGGCCATTCCGGCCTTGCTGGCTTTGTCGGCCATTCACCAACATTTGGTGACTGAGGGCTTGCGCACCAGCGCCGGTTTGGTGGTGGAAACCGGCTCTGCCCGTGAGGTGCACCACTTCGCGGTGCTTGCCGGTTATGGCGCCGAAGCCGTGCACCCGTATTTGGCGATGGAATCCTTGGCCGCCATGCACGCCGAGTTGCCTGGCGATTTGTCCGCCGACAAAGCCATTTACAACTATGTGAAAGCGATTGGCAAAGGCCTGTCGAAAATCATGTCCAAGATGGGCGTGTCCACCTACATGTCGTACTGCGGTGCGCAGTTGTTTGAAGCCATTGGCTTGAACACACCCACGGTGGCCAAGTACTTCACGGGCACACCCAGCCGTGTTGAAGGCATCGGTATTTTCGAGATCGCCGAAGAAGCCATCCGCATGCACACCAGTGCCTTCAGCAACGACCCGGTGCTGGCCACCATGCTCGACGCTGGCGGTGAATACGCCTGGCGCACCCGTGGCGAAGACCACATGTGGTCGCCTGACGCGATTGCCAAGTTGCAGCACAGTACCCGTGCCAACAACTTCAGCACCTACAAAGAGTACGCCCAACTCATCAACGACCAAAGCCGCCGCCACATGACGCTGCGCGGTTTGTTCGAGTTCAAGATCGACCCCGCCAAAGCCATCCCCTTGGACCAAGTCGAATCTGCGGCCGAGATCGTCAAACGTTTTGCCACCGGCGCCATGTCCTTGGGCTCGATTTCCACCGAGGCGCATGCCACCCTGGCCGTGGCCATGAACCGGATCGGCGGCAAGAGCAACACCGGCGAGGGAGGCGAGGATCCGGCGCGCTACCGCAACGAGCTCAAGGGCATCAAGATCACTGCGGGCACCAAGGTGTCGGACGTGGTGGGCAAGGGCGTGATCGAAACCGATTACGAAATGAAGGACGGCGACAGCCTGCGCTCGAAGATCAAGCAGGTGGC
>JBEDFU010000215.1:0-6137 GCA_041174965.1 Pseudomonadota bacterium
CACCAGCACCCGCTGCCAACCCTGGGTGGTGATCAAGTGGCGCAACAAAGCGGTGCGTTTTTTGTCATCCACCGCGATGGCACGTTGCTCGATCTGCGGTGCTTCAAACACCTCGGCGGCACCGCTTTCGATGCGCAGCGGCTCACGCAAGCCATGCTGGGCCCAGGCGGCCAACTCGGGTGTGGCGGTGGCTGACCAACACAGGGTTTGGTGCGCTTGTGTCAGCAAGGCCAATACCGCTTGCAGCTCGTCGGCAAAGCCCAACTCGAGCAAGCGGTCGGCCTCATCGAGCACCAGGTGCTGCACCTCCGACAAACGCAGGGCGTTCTGCGCCACCAAGTCGAGCAAGCGCCCAGTGGTGGCCACCACCACATCGGCACCACCGCGCAAGGCCATCATTTGCGGGTTGATCGACACCCCGCCATGGGCCACCACGGCTTTGAGCCCCAAGCTGTCCGTCACTTGGCGCAGCACTTGCCCCACTTGCAGTGCCAACTCGCGGGTGGGGACCAGCACCAGGCAGCGGATGGGACGGCGGAAATTGGTTTGCTTGGGCGCTTGCAATATTTTTTGCACCAGGGGCAAGACATAGGCCAAGGTTTTGCCCGACCCGGTGGGCGCACTGGCCCACACATCGCGGCCTTGCAACACGGCGGGAATGGCTTGGCCTTGTATCGGCGTGGGCAGGTGCAAACCCATGCTGTCCACGGCGCGCATCAGCGCAGGGCTCAGGCCCAGTTCAGAGAAGTTCAAAAGGGGGGTCCAAGTGGGTCAGGTGGGGAGGATGGCTTTGGAACGGAATGTACAGCCCTGCGCTGCTGCGGATGTGGTCACACTCCGAATGAGCGCATACCTCCATCGGCGCCGGTTGGGCGAATATTTGCCATTTGAAGCCAAAAGGCACACACTGCGTTAAACTCAATGTATGAAGCCATTTCGATGGAGCCCTGAAAAAAACGAGCAACTCCAGCTTGATCGGGGCATTTCATTCGAGAACATGGTGGTTGCCATGGAGTCGGGGGGCTTGTTGGACATCCTGGCTCACCCGAATTTGGCCAAGTACCCCAACCAAAAGATGCTTGTCGTTGCCAGTGACGGCTACGCGTACTTGGTCCCATTTGTCGAGGAAGATGACCATTTTTTTCTAAAGACAGTCATACCCAGCCGCAAGGCAACGCGTGACTATTTGAACCAAGGTGAAACAGATGCCTAAAACCGATGCATACGAAACAGATATTCTTTCCGCATATCAGGATGGCAGGCTGAAGTCTGTGGCGACAAGGGCAGAACTTACCAAGTTCAAGTCTGCAGCTCGGGCCACAGCCATCAAAGACCGCCGGGTCAATATCCGGCTGTCAACTGGCGACCTGCAAGACATACAGGCCAAGGCGCTTGCAGAGGGGCTGCCGTATCAAACGCTGATCGCGAGTGTTTTGCACAAATATGTGACAGGTCGCCTGACAGAACGCGAGATCGGGGCTTCTGGGAAGTGATCCAACATTTGGCCCGGCCGACGCAAGGTCAAAGCCACGAACCAAACGGCTCAATGCCTGAAGTGCCTGACCCCCGTGAACACCATGGCCACGCCGCGCGCGTTGGCGGCGTCAATCACTTCTGGGTCGCGCATTGAACCACCGGGTTGAATGACGCAGGTCGCGCCCTCGTCGACCACCACGTCCAGGCCGTCGCGGAAGGGAAAGAAGGCGTCGCTGGCCACCGCCGTGCCTTGCAGGCTCAAGCTGGCGTGACCGGCTTTGATGGCGGCGATGCGGGCCGAGTCCAGGCGGCTCATTTGACCGGCGCCCACGCCCATGGTCATGCCGTCGCGGCAAAACACAATCGCGTTGCTCTTCACAAACTTCGCCACCTTCCAGGCGAACAACAGGTCTTCGATTTGTTGTGGCGTGGGCTGCTTGTGGGTCACCACCCTCAAGTCGCTGGCTTGCAACACATGGTTGTCGGCGGTTTGCATCAGCACGCCTGAGCCAATGCGTTTGATGTCCACCGTGTTTTGACCGCGCGCCCAATCGGTGTCGCCACCCGGGGGCAGATCGATTTGCATGACCCGCACATTGGCCTTGGACTGCAACAAGGCCAGTGCTTCGGCGCTGTAAGAGGGCGCGATCAGCACTTCCACAAATTGTTTGTGCACCGCTTCGGCGGTGGCCAAGTCGACCGCACAGTTGAAGGCAATGATGCCGCCAAAGGCCGAGGTAGGGTCGGTTTGAAACGCTTTGCGGTAAGCCTGCAAAGCATCTGCGCCCAAGGCCACGCCGCAGGGGTTGGCGTGTTTGACGATCACGCACGCGGGGGTGGCAAAGCTTTTCACACACTCCCAGGCCGCGTCAGCGTCGGCGATGTTGTTGTAAGACAGCTCTTTGCCTTGCAACTGCACGCCCATCACCAAAGAGCCGGGGGCGGGGTTCACGTCGCGGTAAAACGCCGCGAGTTGGTGAGGGTTTTCGCCGTAGCGCAGGTCTTGCAGTTTGACAAAGCGGCCATTCGCTTGCCAAGGGAACACGGTGAGCTTTCCATCGACTTGGATGCGCGACAAGTGATCGCTGATGGCGCCGTCGTACTGGCTGATGCGGTTGAACGCGGCCACGGCCAGTGCAAAGCGGGTGGTGTCGCTCCAGTTTCCGTTTTGGCGCAACTCGTCCACCACGGGGCCGTATTGCGCGGCGTCGGTGAGCACCGCCACGTGCTTCCAATTTTTGGCGGCACTTCGCACCATGGCGGGGCCGCCAATGTCGATGTTCTCGATCGCGTCTTCCAAGGTGCAACCGGGCTTGGCCACGGTGGCTTCAAAGGGGTAGAGGTTGACGACCAACATATCGATGGTGTCAATGCCATGCGACTGCAAAGCCTGCATGTGCGCGGGAAGATCGCGGCGGGCCAGCAAGCCCCCGTGCACCATGGGGTGCAGGGTTTTGACGCGGCCATCGAGCATCTCAGGAAAGCCGGTCACATCGGCCACCTCGCGCACAGGCAGGCCTTGGTCGCGCAGCAATTGCGCCGTGCCGCCAGTGGAGATCAGGCCCACGCCCAGCGCGTTCAAGGCCTGGGCCAGCTCAACAATGCCGCTCTTGTCAGAGACAGAAATCAATGCGTTCATGGGGGTCCAGGGTTGGCACGGCAAGGCTTGGAGAGCTACCGTGCGAGGGGTGAATCAAAGCAGATTGTGCTCGGTGAGTTTTTTGCGCAAGGTGTTGCGGTTCAGGCCCAACCACTGCGCGGCACGCGACTGGTTGTCTTCGGCGTGCTTCATGACGATTTCAAGCAAGGGCTTTTCGACCGTGCGCACCACCATGTCGTGCAAATTGCCAGGTTCGGTGCCGCGCAAATCGCGAAAGTAGGTCTCCAGACTGGATCGAACCACGTCTTCTATGTTTTTTTTGCTCATGCGAACTGTGTCTCTGTGGTTGGGGCGTTGGCCGCTTCAGCCAGGGGCATGCGGTCTGAGGTTTGGGCCCATTGATCTAAAAACAGACCCAAGGCATCGGCCTGGGCCTGCGGATCTTCCAGGGTGTTGATGTGCTGGCGAAACGCCTCGCCACCGGGCATGTGGCGCACATACCAGCCCAGGTGTTTGCGTGCCGTGCGCACACCGGTGTACTCGCCATACAAAGCGCAGTGCTCGTGCAAATGCGCCAGCAGCGATCGGCGCACCTCGGCCACCAAGGGAGGGGCCAAGGTGTCACCGGTGGCCAGGTGGTGGGCGATTTCGCGAAAAATCCACGGCCGCCCTTGTGCCGCACGCCCCACCATCAAGGCGTCAGCGCCAGTGAGGTCCAGCACAGCCCGGGCTTTTTGCGGTGAGTCGATGTCGCCATTCACCACCACCGGGATGCGCAGGCGCGATTTGACCTCGGCCACGGTGAGGTACTCGGCCTGGCCTTTGTAGCCTTGATCGCGGGTGCGGCCATGGATGGTGAGCATTTGCACCCCCGCTTGTTCTGCGGCCAAGGCCAACGCCAAGGCATTTTTGTGCTCAGCGCTCCAACCGGTGCGCATCTTCAAGGTGATCGGCACGCCCATGGGCGCACAGGCCTGGACCACCGCTTCCACAATGGCCAGCGCCAAGGGTGGGTTTTGCATCAACGCCGATCCCGCCCACACATTGCAGACTTTTTTGGCTGGGCAGCCCATGTTGATGTCGATGATTTGCGCGCCATGGTCGATGTTGTGGCGCGCGGCATCGGCCATCATTTGCGGGTCGGTACCGGCAATTTGCACCGCGATCGGCCCGCTCTCGCCACGGTGGTCAGCACGGCGCATGGTTTTGGCGGTGTGCCACAAATCGCGCTTTGACGTGATCATCTCGCTCACCGCATAGCCCGCACCCCATTGCTTGCACAGCTGCCGAAACGGCCTGTCGGTCACCCCCGCCATGGGGGCGACCATCAAGCGGTTGGTCAAAGCATACGGTCCAATGTGCATTTGAAAAAAGCAAAGCGTGCGAAAGAGGGGGTGCTTAAAAAGGAGGCACGATTGTAGCGGCGTGTTTTCTGCCGCCACAAGCGTTTAACGCTGATTTTTCATTCGTGTAAACACCCATTTTTATTCACCGAATGGGTGCATAGGGCTTGACATCGCACATGCCTGAACATGCGCACAATGAATCGATGACGAAAAAACCGCAGTGATCCCTCACATGTTTCTATACTCAAGCCACGATGGATTGGATGCACCTGCTGTTGACCACTTTGGCGCTGCCGCGCTTTGGCCTGAGCACGGTGTTTGTGGTGTCGTTCATATCGGCCACCTTGTTGCCCATGGGCTCAGAGCCGGTGGTGTTTGGTTTGATCAAGCTCAACCCCGATTTGTTTTGGCCAACCATTTTGGTCGCCACGGCGGGCAACACCTTGGGTGGGGCGCTCGATTGGTGGATGGGCTGGGGCACACAAAAGGTGGTGGACAAGGTGCGTGGCGACAGTGCCGTGCGCTTACGTGCCTTGGCCTGGCTGCAAGCCTTGGGACCCAAAGCCTGTTTGCTCAGTTGGCTGCCGGTGATTGGCGACCCTTTGTGTGCCGTGGCTGGCTACTTGCGCATGCCTTTTTGGCCCTGCTTTTTCTACATGGCCATCGGTAAGTTTTTTCGCTACTTGGTGTTCACCAGTTTATTGCTGTGGGTGTTTCCACAAGACTGGGCAGCTGCGCTGTAGCAGGGGTTTTCCAGCATGGGTACACGGGGTGGCTTCTTCTACAGTGGCTGAAAGGAACCCCCGCTATGAACACACCCACCTTGGTTGAACGTCTGTCAAAACTCTACACCGGCGCAGTGCACGATGTGCTGCGCGGCATGGGCCATGCCAATTGCGTGCTGCCCTCGCACCTGCGCCCGCTCGACCCGGCGATCAAAGTTGCCGGGCCGGCTTGGACGGTGTCAGGCCACATCGACCACAGCATCAGCCGACATGACAGCTTGCTGGGTTGGACCACCTTGCTGTCCAAAGCGCCCAGCGGCCATGTGGTGGTGTGCCAACCGCACAACCAAGAGATCGCTTTGATGGGCGAGTTGTCGGCAGAAACCTTGAAGAACAAAGGCGTGCTGGGTTATGTGGTCGATGGGGGTTGCCGCGACACCGACTTTATTTTGGAGCTGGGCTTTCCGGTGGTGCACACGTTTTTCACGCCCTCAGACATCGTGGCGCGCTGGCAACCCGACCGCTATGGCGAGCCGGTGACCATTGGCAGCGTGACCATCCACAGCGGCGACCATGTGCTGGGCGACCGCGATGGGGTGGTGGTCATCCCCCAGGCCCTGGTGGCCGAGGTGGTGGAGAAAACCGAGGCCGTGGCCCTGACCGAAAACCAAGTGCGCGAGGCCATCCGCGGCGGCATGGACCCGGTGGAAGCTTATTTAAAGTACGGCAAGTTTTAGCCTGCGTCAGGGCTACACACCTGCGCCATCAAAAAATGGCCGCGCTTGTCTGGCCGCGACAAGGCCAGACAGCTTCAGCGTGTCAGTGGGTTCAAGATGCAGCACGCCTGGCACCACCATCGACATGGATCACCTGGCCGGTGATGTAGCGCGCCAGCGGCGACACCAAAAAGCACACCAAAGCGGCCAGGTCTTGTGGCTCGCCGATGTATCCGGCCGGCACATTGGCCGCCACCCAGGCTTGTTGGGCCTC
>JBEDFU010000216.1:0-4259 GCA_041174965.1 Pseudomonadota bacterium
GCTGCACGGGTCGCCCCAGCCAACGGCACTGTTCAGTTCACCGGTTACCCTGACCACCCTGACACCACCGCAGGTCCACAGCCCCCAACACACTTGGTCCAGGTGCGCGACCTGGCGCGGCACTTTGATGTGTCGGCGCCGTGGCTCAACCGGGTGCTCGAGCGCCAACCCCGCCAATGGCTGCACGCGGTGGACGGGGTGGACTTTGCCATCCCACGCGGCCAAACCATTGCCTTGGTGGGCGAGTCGGGCTGCGGCAAAAGCACGGTGGCGCGCTTGTTGGTGGGCCTGTACCAGCCCAGTCGGGGCCAAGTGGTATTTGATGGCCAAGACGCGCACGCCGCGTTTGCCGGGCGCGATGCCTTGGCTTTGCGCCGGCGCATCCAAATGATTTTTCAAGACCCGTATGCCAGCCTCAACCCGCGCTGGACGGTGGGCGATGTGGTCGCTGAGCCGCTGCTCGAGCACGGTCTCGCCCCCAGCCGCGCCGCTGCGCAAGACGCGGTGGTGGGCTTGCTGCAATCGGTGGGTTTGGGCGCAGCCGATTTGGGCAAGTACCCGCACCAGTTTTCGGGCGGGCAGCGCCAGCGCATCTCGATTGCCCGTGCCCTGGCCACCGCGCCCGAATTTTTGGTCTGCGACGAGCCCACCTCGGCGCTGGACGTGAGCGTGCAAGCCCAGGTGCTCAACCTCATGGGTGACTTGCAGCGTGCGCGGGGGCTGACCTATTTGTTCATCTCGCACAACCTGGCCGTGGTGCGCCATGTGAGCGACCAAGTGGGGGTGATGTACCTGGGCCGCTTGGTCGAGGTGGCACCCACCCGGCGCTTGTTCGCGCAACCGCGCCACCCCTACACCCGCATGCTGATCGATGCGATTCCGCGCATGCGCGACCACGGGCGCGAGCGCACCCCGGTGCAAGGCGAGGTGCCCAACCCTTTGCAGCCGCCCACGGGTTGCACTTTTCACCCACGTTGCCCCTGGGCCGATGCGCGCTGCCGCAGCGAGCGCCCGGTGCTGCAAACCATCGACGGCGTGCAAGTGGCCTGTCATGCGGTGCAAGAGGGTCGCCCGCTTTGAAGCCCTTGGAGCCCTGATGGAAACCAAGTGGTTGGAAGACTTTGTCAGCCTGGCCGAGACGCGCAGCTTCAGCCGTTCGGCGCAGTTGCGCCACGTCACCCAGCCGGCGTTTTCGCGCCGCATCCAGTCGCTCGAGGCCTGGGCTGGCTCTGACCTGGTGGACCGATCTTCCTACCCCACGCGCCTCACCGCTGCCGGCGAGACCTTGTATGCGCAGGCGCTGGACATGCTGCAGTTTTTGAACAGCACCCGCGCCATGCTGCGCGCCCAGGCCTCGGCCGGGCAAGATGTGATTGCCTTTGCCGTGCCACACACCCTGGCCTTCACGTTTTTTCCGGCCTGGGTGTCGAGCCTGCGCGAAGAGTTTGGCCCGATCAAGAGCCGCTTGATCGCGCTCAATGTGCACGACGCGGTGTTGCACCTCATCGAGGGCAGTTGCGATGTGCTGATCTCTTACTACCACCCCTCTCAGCCCATCGAGTTGGACGCCGACCGGTATGAAATGGTCGAGCTGGGCCAAGAGGTGATGGGCCCTTATGCCAAACCGCGTGCCGACGGTCAGCCGATGTTTCAGCTGCCAGGCACGGCCTCCGCCCATGTGCCTTATTTGGGTTATGCGCCGGGGGCATATTTGGGCCGCATCGTGGACCTGATCCTCAAAAGCGCTCCGGTGCCCATCCACCTGGACCGGGTGTACGAAACCGACATGGCCGAGGGTTTGAAGGCCATGGCTTTGGCCGGTCATGGGCTGGCGTTTTTGCCGCACAGCGCAGTCGCCAAAGAGTTGCGCGAGCAGTTGTTGGTGCGCGCCACCTCGCACCTGTGGCCGCACCCGGACCAAGCCATGCTGTTGCGCGCCTACCGGGTCAAACCGGCCCGCGCCAATGCCACCAGCCCCAAAACCGCCGCCCATGCGCTGTGGGCGTTTTTGCAGCACAAGGCCAATTTGGCCGCGCAGACCCCTCCTGCTGAATAAGTGCCCTTGGCTTGGGCTGGCCCGCGCCGATGGGACAATGCGGGCATGAACGCCAAACCTTCTACCTCCGACACCCTGACCCTCACCCAGCCCGACGATTGGCATGTGCATTTGCGCGACGGCGCGGCCTTGCAAGCGGTGGTGGGCCACACCGCGGCGCAGTTTGCCCGCGCACTGGTCATGCCCAACTTGAAGCCCCCCATCACCAACACGGCGCTGGCGCTGGCTTATCGCGATCGCATCATGGCCGCGTTGCCCGAAGGCGCGACCTTTGACCCGCTGATGAGCCTGTACCTCACCGACAGCTTGCCCGCCGATGAGATCGCCCGCGCCAAAGACGCTGGTGTGATCGCCTGCAAACTCTATCCCGCCGGTGCCACCACCCACAGCGACGCCGGTGTGACCGACTTGCGCAAAATCAGCGCCACCTTGGAGGCCATGCAACGCCACGGCTTGCTGCTGTTGGTGCATGGCGAAGTCACCGATCCAACGGTGGACTTGTTTGACCGCGAAGCGGTGTTCATCGAGCGCCATCTCATCCCTTTGCGCCGCGACTTCCCTGAACTCAAAATCGTGATGGAACACATCACCACCCAAGAGGCCGCGCAGTTCGTCGCCCAAGCCGATGGCCCCACCGCCGCCACCATCACCGCCCACCATTTGCTGTTCAACCGCAACGCCCTGTTTTTGGGGGGCATGCGCCCGCATTACTACTGCTTGCCGGTGCTCAAGCGCGAAACCCACCGCTTGGCCTTGTTGAAAGCGGCCACCTCGGGCAGTGCGCGGTTTTTCTTGGGCACCGACAGCGCCCCGCACCCGGCACACTTGAAAGAGCATGCCAGCGGTTGCGCCGGTTGCTACACGGCCCTGAGCGCCATGGAGATGTACGCCCAGGCCTTCGATGACGCGGGTGCGCTGGACAAACTAGAGGGCTTTGCCAGCTTTCATGGCCCGGACTTTTATGGCTTGCCTCGCAACACCGGGCGCATCACCTTGGCGCGCCAAGCTTGGACCTTGCCCGAGACCTTGCCCTTTGGCGACGCTGCCATCAAGCCCTTGTGCGGCGGCGAGACGCTGGCATGGCGCATGCAAGCCTGAGCGAGACACCCGCCTGGCCAGCCATCGATTGGCAGGCCCCGTGGTTTCAAGCATGGGCGCCGCTGGGCCAGCCCGTGCATGCGGCGGTGATGGCGGGGCACAGCGTGGCCGATGCGCTGAACCAAGCCGCCCACCCGTGCGGGCGCACCGACCTGTGTTTTGTGCCACAAAGTGAGTTGCCCAAAGGACAGGCCTATGAGGCGTTCATCCATGCCCAGCAGCGCATCCCCACCCGAGACAACCTGCATGACTTTTTCAATGGCCTGTGCTGGTTGCGCTTTGGTCGCAGCAAACGCCGCTTGAACCAATTGCAAGCGCAAGAAATCGCCCGCCAAGGCGTGGGCCAAGCGCGCGGCGCCTTGCGCGACGCGCTCACCGTGTTCGACGAAAACGCGCTGCTGCTGCAAGCCCCCGACGGCTTGTGGCAGGCCTTGTGTGCGCGCGATTGGCAACACCTGTTTGTGCATGAGCGCCATCAATGGGCCCAAGTGCGCATCGAGGTCTTTGGCCATGCATTGTTGGAAAAGTTGGTGCAGCCTTATGTGGCCATCACCGGTCATGCGTGGCTCGTGATGCCAGCCCCCGCGCAGACCGCACCCATCGCAGGTCCCAACGCGCATGCCAAGCCAACGCACTCGCACTCGCAAATGCAAACGCAAACGCAAACGCAAACGCAAGGCGTCGCCAAAGCCGATGCGCAACTCGACGCCATGTTGTGCCACAGCCTGCAAGAAGACCTTTTACGGCGCAAGGCCTTTGCGCCTTTGCCGGTGTTGGGCGTGCCGGGCTGGTGGTCGGCCAATGAAGCCCCCACCTTTTACGGGCAAACCCAGGTATTTCGCCTGGCCACCACAGCAGCATCTGACAAGTTCAGTTGACAACGTGGCCTGTGCAAGCCCATCACCCACGGCCAATGTCCCCAATACCCTGACAAGCCGTCATGGCATCGGCTTGAATTGGCCGACATCGCCCTAAGATTCGCCCCACGGCCCCCCGGTGCGGGGCTGACAGAGGACGACATGAAACGCATTTTCTTGTTCATCGTGACCAATCTCGCGGTGATGTTGGTGTTGGGTGTGGTGGCCAGCTTGTTGGGCGTGAACCG
>JBEDFU010000217.1:0-18346 GCA_041174965.1 Pseudomonadota bacterium
TGCCCGGTGCGTCGGGAATTTCGATGCCAAAGTAGGGCGCATCGCGGCTGATGTCCCAGTCGCCCAAGCCCTCGCTGGTGGAGCCATCGGGGTTGGTGCGAACGCTGAACCACTCTTTCACCTTGTTGGCCACTTCGGGTTGCAGGTGTTGGCCGTTTTGCGTCCAGTCTTGCAAAAACGCCACGCAGCGTGGGTCGGAGAGCTTGAAGAAAAAATGCTCGGCGTGCTTCAACACCGGTGTGGCGCCCGATAAGGCGGAATATGGGTTTTTCAAATCGGTGGGTGCGTAGACCGCGCCGCAGCTTTCGCAGTTGTCGCCGTACTGGTCTTTCGCGCCACACTTGGGGCACTCGCCCTTGATGAAGCGGTCCGGCAAAAACATGTTTTTCTCCGGGTCGAAAAACTGCTCGATGGTTTTGCGCTCGATCAGCGTGCCGCCTTGGGTCTCGGGCAGGTCCCGCAGGTCGCGGTAAATCTGCTGCGCCAAGGCGTGGTTCTCAGGCGCATCGGTGCTGTGCCAGTTGTCAAAGCCAATGTGAAAGCCATCGAGGTACTGTTGACGGCCCGCTGCGATGTTGTCGACAAATTGTTGGGGCGTGAGGCCGGCTTTTTCAGCTGCGATCATGATGGGCGCACCGTGGGTGTCGTCAGCGCAAACAAAGTTGACCGCATGGCCCTGCATCCGCTGGTAGCGCACCCAAATATCGGCCTGGATGTACTCCATCATGTGCCCAATGTGGAAGTTGCCGTTGGCATAGGGCAGGGCGGTGGTGACAAATAAGCGGCGCTGGGTCATGGGAGTTCACTCGTTGCGAAGGGCGCGATTTTAGGCGCTGGCCCAAAGATTGTGGGGGAATGTGCCTCGCACCAGCGCCAGCCCAGGGCGCTTGGGTAGACTCTGCCGCTTTGCCAGGAGAGAACCATGTCCTTGAACGATGCCACCTTGCGCCAAGCAATCAGCACCGTGGTGGACCCCCACACCGGACAAGACTTTGTCGCCAGCAAGGCCTTGAAAGCCTTGCGCATCACCGGCGCAGACGTGTCGGTCGAGGTGGAATTGGCTTATCCCGCCAAAAGCCTGTTTCCCACTTGGCGCCAGCAATTGGTCACGGCCATCAAGCAAGTGCCGGGCGTGGGCCAGGTCAACGTGCAATTGAGCAGCCGCATCGTGGCCCATGCGGCGCAGCGCGGCGTGCAGCTGCTGCCCCAAGTGAAAAACATCATCGCGGTGGCGTCAGGCAAGGGCGGTGTGGGCAAAAGCACCACCGCCGTCAACCTGGCCTTGGCTTTGGCTTCCGAAGGGGCCAGCGTGGGCTTGCTCGACGCCGATATTTACGGCCCCAGCCAACCCATGATGATGGGCATTGAAGGTCGGCCCGAGAGCAGCGACGGCAAAACCATGGACCCGCTGGAGAACCACGGTGTGCAAGTGATGTCGATTGGTTTTTTGGTGGCCAAAGACGAGGCCATGATTTGGCGCGGCCCCATGGCCACCCAAGCGCTCGAACAGTTGCTGCGCCAAACCAACTGGCGCGACTTGGACTATTTGATCGTTGACATGCCCCCGGGCACTGGCGACATTCAACTCACCTTGAGCCAGCGCGTGCCCATGACCGGCGCCGTGATCGTCACCACGCCGCAAGACATTGCCTTGTTGGACGCCAAAAAAGGCATCAAAATGTTCGAGAAGGTGGGCGTTCCCATCCTGGGCATTGTGGAAAACATGGCGGTGCACATTTGCAGCCAATGCGGCCACAGCGAGCACATTTTTGGCCACGAAGGGGGCAAGCGCATGGCCGAAGAATTTGGCATGCCCTACCTGGGCGCCTTGCCCCTGGATTTGAGCATCCGCCTGCAAGCCGACAGCGGCAAGCCCACGGTGGTCTCCGACCCCGATGGTTCGGTGGCTGCCATTTACAAAGCCATTGCGCGCCAAGTGGCGGTGGGCGTTGCGGCCAAGGCCAAAGACTTTTCGGCCAAATTCCCCACCATCACGGTGTCCAAAGACACCTGAAAAAACGCCTGCGTTTCACAGCTTGGAGAACATGAAGCCACGCAGCAATTGGTGATGGGCCCATTCGGACAAAGCGTACCAAGCGGGCTCGGCGCGCAAGTTCCAAGCAATGAAAACCGCCAACACGGTGTTGTGTTTCCATATGGCCGGGCTGAGGTGGTTGGCCTAGCCGGGCGAGTCAATGAAGTCGTTTTGGTGCATGGCTGTCAGGCCCAGGCACAAAGCCGCCGTCAGCGCCAGCAAATGCCTGCGCAACCAACCCGCCCAGCGCGGGTGGCCTTGGCGGCGCAAGCCAATCAACAGCGCCAAGCCCACCCCTTGGGCCAGGTTGAGCAAGCCAAAAAAAGAGGACAAACCCAGTGCAATCGGCGGGGTGATGGTGTTGCGGTAAGCGTTGTCCAGCATGTCGGTGGAGGTTGATATCGGCAGGGCTGGCGGCTGGGCCACCCAACCCGAGGCTGGGGCTTGAAAGTCGGACAGCGGTGTACCCAAAGCCGCTGCTGGAAACAAAGTTTTGACCGCCTCACGAACACTTTGAGGCATGTTCACACTGCCCAATGCCGCGCCGCCGATGCGCAATTGCCCCTGGGCGCCCAAGTCAGCGATGTTGAGCAGGTAAACACTGAGCTGTTTTTCCTCCAAAGGCGCAGATTCCACCAAATGGTCAATCACCATTTTTTGAAAATGCCACATCATGGTCATGCCCAATGCAAAACTGAGCAGCACCGCCTGCCAGCGTTGGGCCATGCGCAGGTCTAGCCAGCGCAGCAGCAGCATGCTCAAACCAAAACCGGCAATGATGCGGCCCCAAAACTGCACGCCATCCAAATCTTTGTCCGACAACACCACATCGGTCAATTCCAGCATCCGGTGGTTGAACGACAACTCCACCAAGGCGTACAGCACCAGCACAGCCGCAAACCAAACTTGGTCTTGCAAACTGATGGGTGGCTGGGGCTGGGGCTGTGACATGGGCGGTGGATTATCTTGGATAACGAGCTGTCTTGCTGCGGCCAGCGCGATCAAAGCTCAGTCGCTGGCCCAATGGCACAGGTCTGGCGCGGGCAGCCGCTGAAAACGCACAGACCTCGGCGGCCAGTCAAGCCAGCATATCCGCCACAAACTCAGAAGCCGGCGACACGCTACTCAGCAGCAGCCTGTCCTGGGCACGGGTGCAGGCCGCATAGAGCAGGTGGCGTTCGGTGTGCCAGCCATGACAGATCAAGAATGGTTAAATGTTTTTTTCAAGGTATATCTGTTGCGCAAAGGACAATGGTTGAGGGCATCAGCACCTGCCTTACCATCCAACAGCCATATTTGGGAATCACCTCATTTTTTTCTCCCATGCAAAAGCTTTTCCAGTTCATTCTTGAACCTAAATTGATCAGCACCTCGGCTGAGGGGCAAAACCGCCGCATGGCGGAATTGTTTGCATGGGTGGGATTTGTCAATTGCGCATTGGTGGCCTTGGTGCCCATGGCGCAATACCCGTCGTGGGTGTTGGCTTTGGCTGCGGCTTTGTTTCTGGGCATGGCCATGTGCATGCATCTCAGACCAAACCCTGTGTGGTGCATCCACGCGATGCTGGGTTTGTCGGTCAGCTTGCTGCTTTTTTTGGTGGTTCACACGGGTGGTGTGGTGTCCTCCATGACCGTGTGGTTGTCGGGCCTGGCCCTGATTCCTTTTTTGTTGCTGCCGATCAGGCCGGCTTTGGTTTGGTTTGCCATCCAAACTTTGGGCCTGGGTGTTGTTTTGTCCTTGGGTTTTGCCGGCTGGGCCATGGGTGAGGCCGATGCACCTGACATGGTGGTTTGGGCCTGGGCCAACAAAGTGCTGGCCGCAGTGACCTTGTTGGCCATTTTGGTCTATCTGGACCATGTGCAACGCAACCAACTCAGGGTGTTGCAAATGCAAAGCGATGAATTGAAGCGCACCCACCAGGAATTGCTGCGCGCGCAAAGCCATAAAGACGAGTTCATTGCCTCGGTGGGTCACGAATTGCGCACACCCATGAACGCCATTTTGGGGCTCAATGGCGTGCTCAAAGACCAGTTGACCCAACACCCCCAAGACCTGGATCGGGCAGAGTGGATTCGGCAGTCCACCCAGCGCTTGTTGGCTTTGGTCAACGACATTTTGGATTTTTCACAACTGCAAGCCCAGCGCATGCGTTTGGGCAGCCAGCCCTATGCCTTGGGCCTTGGGGTGCAAGCGCTGTTCGCGCGTTTTGAAGACAAACCGCGCGGAGCCCAGCTTCAAATGCATTGCAGCATCGACCCGGGCTTGCCGCCTTGGGTGTTGCTGGACGCGAGGCGGTTTCACCAAATCTTGGAAAACTTGCTCGACAACGCCCTGAAATTCACCCGCGCAGGTCGCATTGATCTGCGCTGCATGCCCTGCACCAGGGGTTTGCGCGTGGAAGTGCAAGACACGGGCATTGGGATGACACCAGCACAAAGGGAGCGGGTGTTTGGTCGCTTTGAGAAGGCCAATGCCGACGACTTCAATCTGCACAATGGCACTGGCCTGGGCTTGTCGATTTGCGAAAAGTTGGTGCAGCTCCAAGGGGGGCAGATGGGCGTGAGCAGCCAATGGGGCGTGGGCTCTACTTTTTGGTTGGAAGTGCCGATGTCGGTGGCGCCTGCGCCTGAGCTGGGCGCACACCTCACATCACTGTCGGGTACCACCAGTGGTTTGGCCTTGCGGTTTTTGATCGTCGATGATCACCCGGTGAACTTGCTGGTGGCCCAAAGCATGGTGCAGAAATTGTGGCCCGCCGCCAGCGTTCACACCTTGAGCGAGGGTGCGCAGGCCCTGGCCTATTTGGGCCAGCATCCAGTGGATGTGGTGCTGCTCGATATGTTCATGCCCGACATGGATGGCTTGGCCCTGACCCAAGCTATCCGCGCCTTGCCGGGGCCGATTCACCACCTGCCGGTGCTGGGCATGACCGCCAGCAACCAAAGCTTGGACTTGCAGCGCTGCTTTGAAGCGGGCATGAACAATGTGGTGCTCAAACCCATGGACAGCCACAAGCTGCAAGAAGCGGTGGACATGTGCTTCATGGGCAGATCTGAGGGCCATGGCCATGTGGGCTGATCTGTGCACCCATTGGCGTGCTCGCCAATGGTCCTCTTTGTTTTTGGCCCTCACGCCGCCCAATTTGCGGCCTGGCCGTTTGCCCTTTGTGTTCTTTTCTGGATTGATTTTGACGGTGGTGATTTGCATGCTGATGCTCTTCACCCCCCATGTGGGCAGCCAAGAAAGCAGGTATTCGTTCATCACCTTTATTGTGCTCAGCCTGTTGCT
Organism: Pseudomonadota bacterium; assembly: GCA_041174965.1. Taxonomy (GTDB): domain Bacteria; phylum Pseudomonadota; class Gammaproteobacteria; order Burkholderiales; family Burkholderiaceae_C; genus Limnohabitans. Next base: position 5,324 of record JBEDFU010000217.1, read on the forward strand.
GCTCAATGCGGGCGTTTCGACCCAAAAAGTGTTGTTTTTGGTGGGTTGCTACGGCTCATTGCACGTGGGCTTGTCTGCTTATTTCGACCAAGGGATTTTCTCGCCGCGCATCAATTGGTTGTATTTGATACCGATTTTGATGATGCACATCGATGGCCGCAGAGCAGGCTTGTTGTGGGGCGGCGTGGTGATGGGGGTTTTTTCTGCGCTGGCCATGTTCAGCCTGTGGGATGCGTTGCCGCAAGGGAAATCCATGACGCAGGGCCATGATGTGTATGCGTTTTTGGTTTATGCGGTGACAGCCACCAGTTTGATCGCCATCACCCTGACCTACCAAAGTTTTAGCGCCAAGGCGATTGCGGCCTTGCGCGCCAGCAACCAAGAATTGGAGGCGCGGCGCCAGGAGTTGCAGCAAATTTTGGATATCCGAGATCGTTTCATTTCTTCGGTCAGCCATGAGTTGCGCACACCCATGAATGCCATCATGGGGTTCAATGAATTGCTGTGCGAAAACCAAGCTGGCAATGCCAAGGCCATGGAAGTTTTGGCGCTGACCCAGCAATCGGGTGAGCATTTGATGACAGTGATCAACGATGTGCTGGACTATTCTCAGTTTCAGTCGGGCAAGCTGGCGGTGAACCCCGAGTCGTTCGAGCTGCGCAAAACCGTGGACAACGCTGCGGGTTTGTTTGCCCATCGCTTGAGCAGCATGAAGTTGGATTTTTCCTACCAGGTCGACCCGGATTTGCCCACCTGGATTTGGGCCGATCGCCACCGCTTGATGCAGGTATTGGTCAATCTGCTGGGCAACGCCATCAAATTCACGCCGCAAGGCCATGTGCGTTTGTCGGTCAAGGCCAGCGGGGCATTTGTGTGGTTTGAAGTGCAAGACACCGGCATTGGCATCGCACCTGAAAAACTCCAACATGTGTTTGACCGCTTTTCCCAAGCCACCGAACAAACCCAAAACCTGTATGGCGGCAATGGATTGGGCTTGACCATTTCAAAGCGTTTGGTGGAATTGATGGGGGGCTCCATCGGCGTGCGCAGCAGCTTGGGCCAGGGCAGTTGCTTTTGGTTCCAATTGCCACTCCAAGCGGGGAAAGCCCCTGTGCAAGTGCAAAGCGCCGATCCGACGCAATCAAACATGGGTCAAATGCCTTGGCGCTTTTTGGTGGTGGACGATGTGCAGATCAACCGCATGTTGTTGCGCCAGATGCTGCTGCTCGAGTGTCCCCAGGCCCAAATCACCGAGGCGGTGAACGGTGTGGAGGCGCTGCAAGCGATGCGGCAGGGGCCTTTTGACGTGGTGTTCATGGACATGTTGATGCCCCAAATGGATGGCATCGAGGCTTGTCAGCGCATCCGATCGGATTTGCCCGCACCCGCATGCCACACCCCTGTGCTGGGGTTGACAGCAAATGTCAACATGAACGACAAAGAACGTTTTTTGGAAGCCGGTGCCAATGGTTTTTTGCTCAAGCCCTTTGCCCGCAAAGAGCTGATGCAGGTCACCCAGGGTCTGCTGGTGGGCGGCACACATCCACCCATTGCCCCTGGGTGATGTCCGCCAGCAAGGCCACGGATAAGCGCACTGCGCTGTTGACCGATCCGGCGGCGGGCAACACCTCGTCAAAGCCTTGCAAAGATGTATCCAAGTAAATGGGCAAGGCTTGTGCCAGCCCAAACGGGCACACACCACCCACCGGGTGGCCCGTGATGTCGGCCACCACATCGGGGCTGAGCATCTTGCCTTTGCCCAGGGCGGTTTTGAATTTGGCGTTGTCGATGCGAGCGTCACCGCGGGCCACCAACAACACCACACGCTTGTCGTGCAGTTCAAAGGCCAAGGTTTTGGCAATGCGACCTGGCTCCACCCCATGGGCCGCCGCTGCCAAGGCCACGGTGGCCGTGTTTTCTGCGGTCTCCAAAATCGGGATGTCGAGGTTCAATGCTTCGAAGTGCGCTTTGACGGATGCCACGCTCATGCCTAGGGTCCTGTGTGTGAGGGCGGGGCCATGATAGCCAAGGGAAAAGCCCCGGTTGTGGGCGTGTGGATCGGGTTAGCATCGCCCCCAGCATGAAAACCGTTCAACTCGGCACCCCAGAGCATTTGCGCGACAGCGCACGGCGCGCGCGCAAACAAGTCAAAGGCCGTGTGCCCGATGCCCAGGCCTTGGTGGCGGTGCGATCGCTGCTGGGCCAAGCCCCACAGGATGGGTATCCACGCGATGGCTTGATCGAACATTTGCATGTGTTGCATGACGCCCACGGCGGATTGCACAAAAGCCATTTGGTGGCCTTGGCCCAGCTCATGCGATTGAGCTTGTCGCAGGTCTACGAGGTGGCCAGTTTTTACCACCACTTCCACATCTTGGATGAAGGCCAAGCCGCTCCGCGCTTGACCCTTCGGGTGTGTGACGGGCTCTCGTGCAGCATGGCGGGTGCCGATGCTTTGTTCGATCAATTGCAAGCGCAGATGGACCCAGGGGTTCAAGTGCTGCGTGCGCCTTGTGTGGGGCGTTGCGAAACCGCGCCGGTGGCGGTGGTGCACCAGCGTGCTGTGGTCCATGCCACTGTGGATGCAGTGAAAGCCTGTGTGGCAGCGGGGGCTTCGCCGCAGGCGCCCGTGCCCCCAGCAGCTTGGCCGCTCGCACCACAAGCCTGGTGCGAGCCTGCCCACCCGCAGGCGGTGGGGCTGGACGCTTACCGCGCCGACGGGGGCTACCGTTTGCTGGCCGATGTGCTGGCCGGGCGTGTCGACACCGAGTTGGTGTTGCTCACCATGGAGAGCTCGGGCTTGCGCGGTTTGGGTGGGGCCGGCTTTCCTGCGGGGCGCAAATGGCGCATCGTGCGCGATCAACCCGGGCCGCGTTACATGGCCGTCAACATTGACGAGGGCGAGCCCGGCACCTTCAAAGACCGGGTGTATTTGGAGCGTGATCCGCACCGCTTTTTGGAGGGCGCGCTCTTGGCGGCCCAGGTGGTGGGCTGCGAGCGCATTTATATCTACCTGCGTGATGAATACCACGGCTGCCGCGCCATCTTGGCTCAAGCGATGGCCGAGCTGCAAGCCCAGCCACCCTGTGCTTTGCCCCACATGGAATTGCGCCGCGGTGCGGGTGCCTACATTTGTGGCGAAGAGTCAGCGATGCTGGAGAGCATTGAGGGGCGCCGTGGCGAGCCGCGCCTGCGCCCTCCCTATATTGCAGAAAAGGGTTTGTGGGGCAAACCCACTTTGGCGCACAACTTTGAAACTTTGTACTGGGTGCGAGACATTGTCGAGCGCGGGGCGGCGCATTTTTTCCAACAAGGCCGGCATGGGCGCACGGGTTGGCGCTCTTTCAGTGTCAGCGGGCGTGTCCGTGAGCCCGGTGTCAAGTTGGCACCGGCGGGCATCACGCTGCGTGAATTGATCGATGAGTACTGCGGCGGCATGGCCCCCGGGCACCGCTTGTATGCGTATTTGCCGGGCGGTGCTTCGGGCGGCATCTTGCCGGCGCGTTTGGCCGATGTGCCCCTCGACTTTGACACCTTGCAAGCGCACGGTTGTTTCATCGGGTCGGCAGCCATCGTGGTTTTGGGTCACAACGACCGGGCCCGCGATGCGGCCTTGAACGTGATGCAGTTTTTCGCCGACGAAAGCTGTGGCCAATGCACGCCATGCCGGGTGGGCACCGACAAGGCTGCCGCCTTGATGCAAGCCCCGGTGTGGGACGCCGCCACCTTGCAAGACTTGGCCCAAGTGATGGGCGACGCTTCGATTTGCGGTTTGGGCCAGGCTGCGCCCAACCCGATTCAGTGCGTGCTGAAGTATTTCCCGCATGAAGTGGGCGCCAGCCCTGAGGAGGCCGCGTGAACCAGCCGATTGCTTTCCACCTCAACGGCCTGCCGGCACACGCCCAAGCCGGCGAAACCCTGTGGGAAGTGGCCCAGCGCCAAGGCATAGAGATTCCGCATTTGTGCCACAAGCCGGGTTACCGGCCGGATGGCAACTGCCGCGCCTGTGTGGTCGAAGTCAAGGGCGAGCGCACTTTGGCAGCCAGTTGCTGCCGCACACCGACGGCCGGCATGGTCGTGCACACCGACAGCGAACGGGCGCAGAAAAGCCGCGCCCTGGTGATGGAGTTGTTGCTGGCCGACCGACCCGACAGCGGCGTGCAATGGGTTGACGGAGAAGCCGACTTGCCCCACGGCGAACTCAGCCAGTGGGCGCGTCAGATGGGGGTGCGCGTTCGGCCGGCCTTGCAAGAGTTGCGCAGCGGGGACGCGCACGACGCACAAGGCGTGGCCTGGCGCGATGATTCGCACCCCGCGATGGCGGTCGATTTGTCGGCGTGTATCCAATGCGACCGTTGTGTGCGTGCCTGTGGCGAGGTGCAGGTCAACCAAGTCATTGGGGTGCAAGGGCGGGGCGCTGAATCGCGCATCGTGTTTGACCTGGCCGATGCCATGGGCGAGAGCACTTGCGTGGCCTGTGGTGAATGCGTGCAAGCTTGTCCCACCGGCGCGCTCAGCGCCAAGACGCAATTGGGAGATCAGCAGGTGGACCGCCAAGTCGATTCGGTGTGTCCGTTTTGTGGCGTGGGTTGCTTGCTCACCTACCATGTGAAAGACGAGCGCATCATCAAAGTGCAAGGCCGTGCAGGCCCCGCCAACGAGGAGCGCTTGTGTGTCAAAGGCCGATTCGGTTTCGATTACGCACACCACCCAGACCGCTTGACCACCCCTTTGGTGCGCAAAGCGGGTATGCCCAAGTCGTTGGACCTCAACCGCGAGCCTTCGCGTTGGGCCGAGGTTTTCAGGCCCGCCACTTGGGACGAAGCTTTGGATCTGGCGGCTCAGGGTTTGATGCGCTTGCGCGAGCAACACGGGCCCAAGAGTCTGGCCGGTTTTGGTTCGGCCAAGGGCAGCAATGAAGAAGCTTATTTGTTTCAAAAATTGGTGCGCACCGGTTTTGGCAGCAACAACGTCGACCACTGCACCAGGCTGTGCCACGCCTCCAGCGTGGCCGCATTGCTCGAAGGGGTGGGCTCTGGCGCGGTGAGCAACCCAGTGCGCGATGTGGCCCAGGCCGAGTTGATCGTGGTGATTGGCGCCAACCCCAGCGCCAACCACCCGGTGGCGGCCACCTGGATCAAAAATGCGGTGGAGCGGGGCGCGCGCTTGGTCTTGATGGACCCGCGCCGCACCGACCTGGCCCGCCACGCTTGGCGTCATTTGGCGTTCAAGCCCGACACCGATGTGGCGTTGCTCAACGCTTTGCTGCACATCATCATCACCGAGGGCTGGACGAACCAGGCCTTTGTGCGCGAGCGCACCCGCGACTTTGAAGCGCTGCGTGCGCATGTGCAGGCTTTCACCCCCGAGCGCATGGCGCCGATTTGTGGCATCGATGTGGCCACCTTGCGCGAAGTGGCCCACGCCTTTGCCCATTCGCCGGCCGCGATGGTGTTGTGGGGCATGGGCGTGAGCCAGCATGTGCATGGCACCGACAACGTGCGCTGTCTGATTGCATTGGCCAGCGTCACCGGACAAATTGGCCGACCCGGCACCGGATTGCACCCCTTGCGTGGCCAGAACAATGTGCAAGGGGCCAGCGATGCGGGCCTGATCCCCATGATGCTGCCCAACTACCAGCGCATCAGCGACCCCCAAGCCTTGAAATGGTTTGAGGATTTTTGGGGCCAGTCGCTGGACCCCCAGCCAGGCTACACCGTGGTGGAAATCATGGACAAGGCCTTGGCCGCTGACAGCGACCCGCACAAAGTGCGGGGCATGTACATCATGGGCGAGAACCCGGCGATGAGTGACCCCGACTTGAACCATGCCCGTGCGGCCTTGGCTGCCTTAGACCATTTGGTCGTGCAAGATATTTTTCTGACCGAAACCGCATGGCTGGCCGATGTGGTGCTGCCCGCCAGTGCCTGGCCCGAAAAAATGGGCACGGTGACCAACACTGACCGCATGGTGCAAATGGGCCGTCCTGCATTGACCCCACCGGGGCAAGCCCAGTTGGATTTGTGGATCATTCAGCAATTGGCCCAGCGCATGGGCCTGGACTGGCATTACCCGGGCGAGCACGCCGGTGTGGCTGCCGTGTATGAAGAAATGCGCCAAGCCATGCACGGTGTGATGGCGGGTATTTCTTGGCAACGCGTGTCAGCGGCGTCCAGCGTCACCTACCCGTGCATGAGCGATCAAGACCCAGGCCAAGCCATGGTGTTTGAACACGATTTCCCCACGCCCGATGGGCGGGTGCGGTTGGTGCCGGCAGACCTCATTTCGGCGAATGAGTTGCCCGATGCCGAACACCCGTTTGTGCTCATCACAGGGCGCCAACTCGAACACTGGCACACCGGCAGCATGACCCGGCGCTCTGCGGTGCTGGACGCGATCGAACCCGAAGCCAGTTTGTTGATGTGCGCTGCCGATCTGCACCGCTTGGGCGTGCAAGCCGGTGACCTGGTGCGGGTGCGTTCTCGCCGGGGCGAGCTGCAAGTGCGGGTTCGCCAAGACGAGGGCACGCCAGAAGGCACGGTGTTTTTGCCGTTTGCTTACAGAGAGGCGGCAGCCAATTTGCTCACCAACGCGGCCCTGGACCCGGTGGGCAAAATACCCGAATTGAAGTTTTGTGCAGTGCAGGTGCTGGCGCTTGCGCTGCCAATGCCGGTGCCTGCCCTTTGAGACTTTCCACCCCAGTCACCTGACCCACTGAACGACCTTCTTCATCAACCACGCCCTGATCATGAAGCAGCGACCCATGCAGCGTTTCACTTTTGTTTATTCGATCGGCTTGGCCCTGTTGACAGCCCTGTGGCTGGGTGGTTCCAGTGTGATGGCACAAACGCCCGCCGCTTGGGAAAATTTGACCGAGCAATTGGTGGGCGTTGAGTTGTCGCCGGGTGTGCGGCAAGAAGGTGTGTTGTCTTTGCGCACCGGCACCCAAAGCCCCGATGTGTTGGCCGTGTTGCTCCCCGGCCACCCATCGGTGTTGCGACCGGTGGTGACCGATCAACGCATGACCTCATTGCGCTTGCCGGGTAACTTTTTGGTGCGCGCAAGGCGCCATTTGGCCGATGAGCGCATTGCTTTGTTGCTGGTGGACTGCCGCAGCGACAGTGGCGACGAGTGCACATCCAAATACCAAGCGTCGGCAGGCCGACAAAGCGATGTGGCGGCACTCATCCAATCGGTGCGCCAGCAACTGCCCAGCATTCAAAAGGTGTGGCTGGTGTCCACCAGCATGGGCAGCATCTCCAGCGCTTTCATGCCCATGCATGCCAAAGGGGTCTATGCCGGGACGATTCACACCGCGGCCATCACCGAGCCTTATGCCATGTACTCTTATCGCGAGCTCGGTGGTTTTGACTATGGGCAAATCACCGGGGTGCAGGCCTTTGTGCACCACCAAAATGATCCGTGTCCCTTCACCACCCATTCAGGGGCTGCCAAATTGGCGCAGAAATTCAACATTCCCCTGGTCACCGTGCATGGGGGCAGCGGTTTTCAAGGCCACCCTTGCCGTGCCTTCACAGAGCATGGTTTCACGGGCAAAGAGCGCGAGGTGATGCTGCACATCGGCCAAATTTTAAAAACCGGCCAGGCCAGCAACGCCGATGTGCGTTGATCCGCCTATGACCGACTGGACCCCCCTCACCACCAGCGTTTTGATGCGCCGCGAGCGAGTGCCTGGCGCCATGTCCAAATGGCAAACATGGCGCTGGGTGTTGCACGATGTGGTGTTGCAAGACCCCAACCACAGCGGACCTGCGCGCTTGTTGCGCGACAGCGAAGATGTGCAAATTTGGCTGCACCCAGGCTTTGAAGTGGGTTTGTTCAAAGACGATGCCGAAGGCTATTACCTGAATGCCACCTCGCCCCAGCCCTGTTGGTTTGTGCTGTGGCGCATGGAAGAGGAGGCGGCATTGGCCCAAGAACCGGTGGCCGTGCCCACCATGGTCAGCTTGAGCTACCACGACGCGGGGCGTTGGCTCGATGCCCAAGAAAGCGTTGACCAAGTGCCCGCGCCGCCAGAGGTGCTGGCTTGGATGAGCGAATTTGCCCAAACCCATTGGGTCGCTGAAGGTAAAAAACGCCAACGCCCAGAGAGCTTTCGGGGCTTGCAAGACCGCTTTGGCAACCCCGCCTCGATCACCACCGACAAAAACCGCAAGCTTTGAGGGCATGGCCTGGGCCTTAACATCTCGCCATGGCTGAAGACGGTTTCTTGCAGCGTTGGTCCAAGCGAAAAGCATCGCTGGGAGATCGTGCGCCCGATGCCCCACCCAAGAGCGGCGTGGGGCAACTGCCTGTGGTACCCCCGGTCGACAGCGGGGTGCTCAAGCCGCTGAACCCTGCGCCCTCTGCATGGGCAGCCGCACCCGGCAAGGCTCAGCCCGGCAATGCCCACACCGTCGCCCCGCCAGCACCCAGCCTGGCTGACACACAAGCACTCACGCCTGCGTCAGACTTTCGACCCTTCATGGGCCAGGGTGTGGCCCCCGACGTGAAAAACGCTGCGATGAAAAAACTCTTTGCCGATCCGCACTTCAATGTGATGGACCGCATGGACATTTACATTGACGACTACAGCCAACCCGATCCCTTGCCCCTGGCCATGTTGCGGCAAATGAATGGGGCCAAGTTTCTGAACCTGTTTGAAAACGAAGACCAGGACAAAGACAAAGCAGCCTTGGCTGGCGCGCCTGATGAAGGCGCTATTCAAGCGCCTTTGCCGCCTGTGTCTGATGACGCATCCGTGCCCGCACCTGCACCAACCATGGCCACCGAAGCACCTTTGAGCGCGCATGCCTCTGGTGCGGCCGATGCGAGCGACAGTTCAGATGACCGTCCCCAGCACCCGCGTGGCACCAGCCTTGCTCCCTCGACACTGCCTGTGCCCAAGACCTAGGCCGCTCGGGGGGCAAGCCACAGTCATGCACAATCCGCCGCCATGACCACCTTGATTTGCGACTGCAACCAGACCATGCCCTTGGAAGCCAAGGCGCTGGGCCACAGCCTCGATGAGTCACTGCACCTGCACAGCAGTTTGTGCCGGCGCGAGGCCCAAGGTTTTTTGAATGCCCTCAAAGGCGGCGAAGGGCTGGTGGTGGCGTGCACCCAAGAAAAGCGTTTGTTTGAAGACCTGGCGCAGCAAGCGCGCGAAGCCGATTCCGCTTTGCCCTGGGTGCCCATCAAGTTTGTGAACATCCGTGAGACAGCGGGCTGGGGCCGCGAGTCTGCCCAGGCCATGCCCAAGATCGCTGCTTTGTTGGCCCAGGCCCAGATGCCTGATGCCGAGCCGGTGCCCACGGTCACTTACAAAAGCGCTGGGCGTTTGCTCATCCTCGCCGAGTTGGGTCGCGCCCAAGCCTTGGCCGATGTGTTGGGCGATGGCCTGGACATCACCTTGATGTCTGACGGCGTGCCCCGTGGCATGCCGGCCCAAGAGCGTCGCTACCCGGTCATCGCCGGTGAGTGGTTGGGTTTGAGTGGTTGGTTGGGCGCTTTCACCCTGCAATGGCGCCGCAGCAACCCCATTGACTTGGACTTGTGCACCCGCTGCAATGCCTGCGTGGCCGCTTGCCCAGAGCAAGCCATTGGCCTGGACTACCAGATTGATTTGACGGCGTGTCAATCGCACCGCGATTGCGTCAAGGCCTGCGGTGTGGCCGGCGCCATTGACTTTCAGCGTGAGCCCAGCACCGAAAGCGCTTCATTCGACATGGTGCTGGATTTGCGCAGCACGTCTGCCTTTGATCGCCATGCCCTGCCCCAAGGCTATTTCCGCCAAGACGACATGGCCACCTTGTTGCGCTTGCGCGAAATGGTGGGCGAATTTGAAAAACCCAAATTCTTTCAATACAAAGCCTCGATTTGTGCCCACAGCCGCAACACCCAAATTGGTTGCAACGCTTGTGTGGATGTGTGCTCGGCCCAGGCCATTTCATCGGAACCCGCGCGCCAACAAATCAAGGTCAATCCCCATTTGTGTGTCGGTTGCGGGGCATGCACCACGGTGTGTCCCACGGGTGCATTGACCTATGCCTATCCCCAAGCCAGTGCCTTGGGGGTGACGGCCAAAACATTGCTCAGCATCTATGCCCGCGCTGGCGGCAAGGACGCGGTGTTGCTGTTGCACAGCCAAGGCCAAGGTCAGGCCATGCTCAACGAGCTGGGCCGCGCAGCCCAGCTTCAACGCGCCCATGGTTTGCCGGCCCGGGTCATCCCCATGTCGGTCTGGCACACCGCCAGTGTGGGTGCCGATGTGTGGTTGTCCATGTTGGCTTTTGGTGCTGCCCAGGTGGTGGTGTTGGCCACCGATGAAGAAGCGCCGCAATACGCACAAGCGGTGCAAGACCAAATGGCCCAAGTGCAAGCCGTGCTGCATGGTTTGGGTTACCCGGGGCAGCACCTCACCTGGTTGCAAGCCGACAGCGTGGACGCCTTGGACGCCCAGCTCAAAACCTTGCCCGCTGCTCCCGCCCGGACTGGACCGCCTGCGAAATTTGCCTTGACCAGCGACAAGCGCAGCACTTTGGCGCTGGCCTTGGACCATTGGATGACCCATGCACCCGCTGCGCATACCAGGCCCGAGGCGATCGCACTGCCCGCTGCTGGGGCTTTTTGGGGCGGTGTTCAAGTGGATGCCCAAGCTTGTACCTTGTGCTTGAGTTGCGTCAGCGCCTGCCCTGCCAGCGCACTGCAAGACAACCCAGACCAGCCAGAGCTGGCCATCATTGAAAAAAACTGCGTCCAGTGCGGTTTGTGTGTCACGACCTGTCCAGAAAACGCCATCCAAACTGTGCCGCGTTTGTTGCTCACCCCCGCGCGCCATGAGCGCCAGGTGCTGAATCAAAGCCAGCCTTACAGCTGCGTGCGATGCAGCAAACCTTTTGGCACCTTGAAAGCCATTGAAGCCATGCTGGGCAAACTCAGCGGACACGCCATGTTCCAGGGCGCGGCCGCTGAGCGGCTCAAAATGTGCAGCGATTGCCGGGTGATTGATATTTACTCCGCTGGCGATGAACAGCGCATCGTTTAGGCCATGTTCGCCCTGAAGCGCCCCATTCAACCCTTATGAACCTGCCCCTGAACCCGCCGCCCACCTCGTCGGCCATGGACGAAGAAACCGCCCGCGCTGAGCTGTATGGGCTGATAGCGACCCTCTTTTATGCGGCCCCCGATGAGGCCTTTTTGAGCCAGCTGCGCGTGGCTGTGACGCAAGCCCCAGCGGCGGGCGGCTTTTTGGAAGAGCCCTGGCGTCAATTGGTCAGCGTGGCCCGAAGTTGCAACCAAAAGCAAATTGCCGATGAGCACGATGCGTTGTTTGGTGGCCTGGGTCAGCCAGAGGTCTATTTGTTTGCGTCCCACCACCTGAGTGGTTTTTTGAATGAGAAACCCCTGGCCGCTTTGCGCACCGATTTGGCCGAATTGGGCTTGAGCCGCGATGAAAGCTTGCCCGAAACCGAGGACCATGTGTCGTATCTGTGCGAGGCCATGCGCTATTTGATCGCTGGCGATGATGTCGCCGTGGCCAACCTGAGCCGCCAACGAGAATTCTTTGCCCGCCACCTGCAGCCCTGGGTGTACCTCATGTGTGACGCCTTGCAGGCCCACCCCCGCGCCCAGTTTTATGCGGCCTTGGCAGGTTTGCTCAGGGCGTTTGCTGAGGTCGAAACCCAGGGTTTTGACATGCTCGATTGAGCCCATGTTGACCTTTGGACGGGTTTCTGAACTGCATGTGGCTGAATGAAAACTTACAAATTTGGGGTGGGGGTACCTGGGCAAACCCCTTATGAATTCCATTGCAAAAGGCCTCAAAATGCCAAAAATCTGGCGAGCGGGCTTGTCCAGCCATGCCAGAGGCGTGAAGCGCCCCATTTCTTTTTGGAGAATTGAATGAACAACGACCAGCCATCTACTTCCCGCCGTGGGTTTTTTTGGGGAGCGGCTGCGGCCAGTGCGGCTGTGGCCACCGTCGCAGGCGTCAAGGCCTTGGACACGCCGTCCCTGCCCAACACCGAAAGTTTGCCTGCCGCCCCGGCCAAAGGCGGCGGTTACAGCTTGAGCGAACACGTCAAGCGTTACTACCAAACCACCCGCGTCTGAACGGAGCCAACCATGCTACTCACCAAAAAATCTGACAGCACCGCTCGTGCAGGCTCACCGTTTGTGCACCGCTTGCAGCGTGGTTTGGCCCAGGCCATTCCCACCATGGACCGGCGCGCTTTTTTGCGCCGCTCCGGTTTGGGCGTGGGCGTGGGCTTGGCCGCCAGCCAACTGACCTTGGTGAAAAAGTCCCAAGCTGCTGGCCCCAACAAAGGTGACGGTTCTGGCAAGGTGGAAGTCAAGCGCACCGTCTGCACCCATTGCTCGGTGGGTTGTGCGGTCGATGCAGTGGTGGAAAACGGCGTGTGGGTGCGCCAAGAACCGGTGTTTGACTCACCCATCAACCTGGGCGCACATTGCGCCAAGGGTGCGGCTTTGCGCGAGCACGGCCATGGTGAGTTCCGCTTGCGCCACCCGATGAAGTTGGTCGACGGCAAATACCAGCGCATCAGCTGGGACCAAGCGCTGAATGAAATTTCCGAGAAATTGCTCGAGCTGCGCAAGACCAGTGGCCCTGACTCCATCTACTGGGTGGGTTCGAGCAAGCACAACAACGAGCAAGCCTATTTGCTGCGCAAGTTTGTGAGTTTTTGGGGCAGCAACAACTGCGACCACCAAGCGCGCATTTGCCACTCCACCACCGTGGCTGGCGTGGCCAATACCTGGGGTTACGGGGCCATGACCAACTCGTACAACGACATGCAAAACAGCAAGGTCGCTTTGTACATCGGCTCCAACGCGGCAGAGGCGCACCCGGTGAGTTTGCTGCACATGCTGCATGCCAAGGAAAACGGCTGCAAGATGATCGTGGTGGACCCGCGCTTCACCCGCACAGCTGCCAAGGCCGACGAGTTTGTGCGCATTCGCTCGGGCACCGACATTCCTTTCCTGTTTGGTGTGCTTTATCAC
>JBEDFU010000218.1:0-12593 GCA_041174965.1 Pseudomonadota bacterium
CGCTGCGGACTGGCCGCCTGGGGCACAGCATGACCGGGATCCACACCCAAACGCGCCTGCAATTGGGACACCGCCTGCTCAATGGCCATCAGTCGGCCAGCCGATTGGGCGCCGGCCAAGGCAAATGCCCGCAACTCTTGTTGCAATTGACCCAAAGCCTGCATTTGTTCGTTTTGATAAACCACCAACTTGGCCTCAACCTCGGGGGCTTTTTGCAACTCAAGTTGCAGCGTTAGCTCGCTGCTGGCACGCCATTGGGCCAATTGCTCACTCAAGGCTTGGACCTCGCTGTGGGCCGCCAAATCGTTCATTTGGCCCATCATGGTTTGCAATTGCTGGCCTTGCGCCGTGACCGTTTCTTGCACCTCGCGCCACACTTGCAGTGGGTCGGCGTTGAGGTCGCTGCTGCTGGCCGCGCTCATGTGCTGGGTCCAGGCGTCCATGCGGTCGCGCAGTTCATCCATCATCTCTTTCCACTGCGCCCATTGGGCACTGGAAAAGCCCACGCCCTCATGGGCAGGTGGGTTGGGGCCAGGGTCGGCATTGGGCGCTGCCCATTCGGTGGGCAGGATATGGGTTTTGACCGGGGCCGACACGCCGATGGCATCGATTTGGGCTTTCAAGTCCTCCATCAAGGCTTCAGGGGCGTGATGGCTGGCTGTGACTGGCACCGATTCGGTGGGTTCTGCGGGCGTGTCTTCCAACAGCACAGGATCATGCTCATGCTCATGCTCATGCTCATGCTCATGCTCTTGCTTTTGCGCTGGCGCGTGGACAGGGTCTTGGCCCGGCAAGGTGGCGCGCTGATGCTTGACATAGGCCAGCAGGTCGATGCCGTCTTCTTTGGCGGAGGCATCGGCCAAGTCGGTTTCGGAATCGGTTTTGGGTGGCGGCTTTTTGTTTTTGCCGGGGATGGTCGTGCCGCACTTGCCGCAGAAATTAGCGGTCAAGGGCAAGGGGTTGTGGCATTGCAAGCAGTTCATCACCGGCTCCCTGGTCTTATTGGACGTCATATAACTGGCAGGCCACATATCGCTTTTCAGCCCGCTCTTCTTGGCAGTTTTTCAGCACCACCGCCCGCGCATGGCGCAGGCTTTTGCTCGATACATATTCGGCGCAATTGGCCGTTTTGCCATTGAAGGCAAAGGCAAACGCTTTGTACTCACCCTCGGCCACCTGTTGCTTTTGCAGTTGCTGGAACATGCGTTTGCAACTGCCAAACAAGGGGGGCTTGTACACCTGTGCGCCGGGATCTGACTCGGTCTGGTCCTTGGTGTTCACGTCTGAGGTCAGCGTGGCGGATGTCGTTGGCAAGGCGCTGGCCTGGGCTGCCGTGGGGGCAGCATGTTCGCTGTGGCCAGTCTCTGCGCTGGCGTTTTCTGCGGCCTTGGCATGGGCCGAGTCATCAGAGCCATGACCGGCTTGGCCATGGGTCGGTGATTGGCTGCTGGCGTCGCCATCTTGAGATGGGGTGTCGGCGCTGCTTGATTCTGTGGCCTGAGGGGCCTGTGCAGCCACCAGGGCTTTTTCGGCCTTTTGCAGCAGTCCACGCGAATAAAAAAACAATGGCAGCACCAAGCCTGCCAACAGGGCAGATATGAGCAGCAATTTGACTAACGGGGTGCGGTCCATTGATTTTCCGTGGCATTGAACAAACCCCACATTTCTGTGGTGGCATAAGAGTATCGGCTTGACTTGGAAAAGATGAAACCATTCCCGCACAAATGTGAAAAAACAAATACCAAGTGATTCACTTTTGAATGTGAAGTCATCCAAAAAAATGCTTTTCAACAGTGGCCACACACTCGACAGACGCGGCCAGGCCTGCAACGTGGATTTGTTAGCATGGCTCACATCACCTGGAGTGCCCACATGAACCACCCCGCTTTTTCCCTTTGGCGATTTGCCGTTCAGGCCGCTGGCGCCACTTGCTTGGCCTTGTCGGCCGTTTCAGCCGTTTGGTCACAAGAGGTGTCCACCTTCCAGGCCTTGCTGCAAGGGCCACAGCGCAGCGCCGCCAATGTGGTTCGCGATCCGCACCGGCATCCGGCCGAAACCCTGGCGTTTTTTGGCATCCAAGCCCACCACACGGTGGTGGAAATTTTGCCAGGCAGTGGGGGCTATTACATGGAGATCTTGGCGCCATGGCTGCGCGCGAAGGGTCAATACATTGCGGCCAACCGCGATCAATCTTTGCCCCAATACATTCCAGACCACCTGAAGCTGCTGGAACGGCTCAAGGCCGAGCCTCAACTGTATGACCGCGTGATGGTCACCGCCTTTCGGGCCGACAACCACGCGATTGCACCCGCAGGCAGCGCCGATGTGGTGATCAGCTTTCGCAACCTGCACAACTGGATGGAGCGCGAAGAAGTGGTCGAATCTTTGCGGGCGTTTCACAAAGCCCTCAAACCGGGTGGGGTGCTGGGCATCGTCGACCACCGGGGCCGCACCGATCAAAGCCAAGCGCAGCAAATGGCCTCCGGCTATGTGCGCGAAGACGTGGCCATTGCCGTGATCGAAGCCAATGGCTTTCGGTTGACAGGTCGATCAGAGGTCAATGCCAACCCCAAAGACACCAAAGACCACCCGGAGGGGGTGTGGACTTTACCGCCCACTTACCGCATGAAAGATGTGGACCGCGCCAAGTACCAAGCGATCGGCGAGAGCGACCGCTTCACCCTGCGATTTGTCAAGCGCTGATGGGGCTAAAGCGCAAAGCGGGCACTGAGCTGCTGGTGCCAGCTTTGCCAATCGCGCCCGGTGTGCACATGGCCGCAGTGGGGGCACACCCGTTCGCTCTCAGGCGTGTCGTAAAACGAAGCAAATGCCTTGGGCAAATCTTCCACAATGCTTTGCAACTGCAACTCGCGCCGCGCCACCAAACCGGCACATTGGGCGCAGTACCACTCAAAGGCATCGCGCTCGCCCACAGGACGGGTGCGCTCAATGACGGTGCACAAACTGCCGGGCTCGGTGCGCTGCGGCGAGTGCCGCACATGCGGGGGCAGCAAAAACACATCGCCTTCGCGCAAGGGGATGCGTTCGAACTTGCCCCGGTCGGCGATCAGCAATGAGGCATTTCCTTTGAATTGGTGAAAGTACTCTTCAAAAGGGTCGTCGTGAAAATCGGTGCGCTGGTTGGGCCCGCCCACCACGGTGCAAATCAAGTCCGAGTTCTTCCAAATCTGCTGGTTGCCCACGGGGGGCTTGAGCCGCTCGGCATGGTCCTCGACCCACTGCGAAAAATTCAGCGGCGCGCTGTAGTGTTGGGCTGAAGGGGGGGTGTGATCGCTCATGGTCTGGCTTTCAAGGGTTCAGAGGCCTGTCATTCAGCATCGCGATGGGGGTTGGGCTTGGACGATCAGCGTTTCAAGCCGCTTTGCGCAAAAGCCGTGGCCACGTTGGCCCGCTCTGCATCGGTGAGTTGCAGCAGCGGGCGACGCACCAGGCCGCCATGCTGGCCCAAATGTTCTTGCCAGCATTTGGCATGCGCCTGCGGCTTGCCTTTGGGTTTGCTGGCTTTGAAGGCTTGGCGCACGGGCTCCAAACTGTCGCGCACTTGGCGGGCAGCGGCATGGTCGCCGTCAAAGGCCAAGCGGGTGTAATCGTTCATGCGCTGGTCGTTTTTGGTTTGCAGCAAAAACGGCGGGGTGGAGCACAAATACAGCTTCCAGTTCAATTCAATGATGTTGTCCAACCACTCTTCTTCAGAGGGGTTGCTGACGTGGATTTTGTGGCCCGCCAATTCGGTCAAGCGGATGTAATCGGGCCGGTCCGTGCTGTATTTGATGGCCACCACATTGGGCAAATCGGCGATGCGGTTGCACAACTCGGGAGACATGGTGTAGCCGCAATCGGGGTGGTTCCACATGGCCATGCCCAAATTGACTTTCTCCGACAAATAGCGGTAGTACTCATAAATGGTTTCATCGGTATCGGCCCCAAAATGCAGCACCGGGCTGTGCACGATGATGTAGTCAGCGCCGATGTCTTGCGAGTGTTGGGCCAATTCCAAAACGGTATCGAGCTGGGTGTCAGAGCAGGAGGTGATGATGCCGCATGGGCCCACACCGCCCCGGTTGCCCGCCAAGCGGGCTTCATCCACCGCAATTTCCATGAGCTTTTTGCGGTCGTGCATCGACATGGAAAAAAACTCGGCTTGTTTGCCCGCGATGAACAAGCCGCCCAACTGCAAATCGCGAATCCAATGGCGCAGGTTGTCGCGGTAAGCAGATTCGTCGAGTTGGCCTTGGGCATCAAACGGGGTCAGATTGGCCGCCCACACACCGACCAGGTGTTCGCGGGCATGCTCTTTGGCTTCGGATTTTTGGTATTTCAAGTCTGGTCTCCTGAGGTCTTGGCTTGCAAGGCAAGCCACAGTTGTTCGGCGCGCAAAGGCAGTTGCAAATCCACCTCGCCCAGGGGCGACAAAGCGTCCCGTGCAGCATTCATGATAGCGGCTGGCACACCAATGCAGCCGGCCTCGCCCACGCCCTTGGCACCCAGCGGGTTCAAGGGACTGGGGGTGTGCAATGAATGCAGCTCAATGGGGGGCATGTCATCGGCCCTTGGCACGGCGTAGTCCATCAATGAGCCGGTGAGCAATTGGCCTTCGCTGTCGTAAACCATTTGCTCCATCAAGGCCTGGCCAATGCCCTGGGCGGCGCCACCGATGAGCTGATCGCGCACCAAGTCGGGTTGCAAGCTCAAGCCCGCGTCATCCACCCACAACAAGCGCTCGATGCGTGGCTGGCCCGTGGCCACGTCCACCGACATGCGCACCAGGACACAACCGCTGGCCCAGGCCTCTTGGCTTTCAAACCGGGTCTCTGTGGTGATGGGCAGGGGCAGGCCTTGTGCGCGCTGATCCCGCAAGGTTTGGCACGCTTGCAGCACCGCGCTGCCGCCAATCGCCGAGCTGCGGCTGGCCAAGGCACCGGTACCGGGTGGGCACAGATCGGTGTCGCCCATCAGCACCCGCACCTGCGCGAAGGGCACACCCAGGGTGCTGGCAGCGATGTGTCCAAAGGTGGTGGCATGGCCTTGGCCTTGGTCGGGGCTGCCACTGGCCACGCTGACATGCCCATCGGCATGCCAAATGACGCGGGCCGATTCCCAGCCCTGACCGCAAGGTTCCACATAAAAGGCCACGCCCAGCCCCACCCACTCACCTTGGGCGCGGCGTTGGCATTGCCGTTCGCGTTCTTGGTCGTAGCCAAAGCGCTCGCAAGCCAAGCGCAGCAATTGCGGAAAGTCGCCCGAATCCAAGGTTTCGCCGGTGGGCGTGCGGTAAGGCATGGCGCTGGCATCGATCAGGTTTCGCAGGCGCATTTGCACGGGGTCCAGCCCCCCCAAACGTGCGGCTTGGTCGATCAAGGTTTCCATCAACAGGGCGGCCTCTGGCCGACCCGCGCCCCGGTAAATGCCCACCGGTGCGGTGTGCGAGCGGCGCGACTGCCCAGAGATGTCACAGCGGTCCACCCGGTAAGGCCCGGGGAGGATGCGTGCGGCATTGCGCATGGGCACCAGGGCCGAATAGGGCAACCACGCGCCCAGGTTGTAGTGCAGTTGTGCCTGCAATGACAAAAAGCGCCCTTGCGCATCCACCGCCAATTGGCCTTGCAAGTGGGCGGCGCGGCCGTGTTGACCCGACAAAAACTCTTCCGATCGGCTGGCCTTCCACTGCACCGTGGTGCGCCAGCGGTGGGCCGCCAAGGCCACCAAAATGTCCTCGGGTGAAATGGACGCTTTGGACCCGAAGGCACCGCCCACATGGGGTGAAATCAGGTGCACTTGGGGCAACGCCAGCCCCAATGCCCGCGCAATATCGGCCTGGGCACGCGCCGGCGATTGGCTGCCCAACCAAATTTGCAAGCGCTCTTCCTGCGCGTGCCACTGGGCCACACAAGCGCGTGGCTCCATGGCCATGGCCAACAAACGCGGCACTCTCAAATCCGCACGGGCCACCACTGCCACCTGCCCCTGCGCTTGTCCGTGGGCGTGCGCCACTTGGTGCACCACGCTGGCGTCAGGGTCATCAGCACCCAAGGCCGGCAAGGCCTCGAGCGACACCTGCACCAACAAGGCGGCCTCTTGCGCGGTGGCAGCGTCTTGCGCCAACACCATGGCCACGGCTTGCCCCACATGTTCGACCCAGGGTCCGGCCAACAAGGGCATGGGCGAGTCTAGCAAGGGCGGCCACAGCGGATTCACACCCGGGGTGACCACGCCGGTGACATCGCTGGCTTGCCACACGGCCACCACGCCCGGCAGGTCGAGGGCCGCGCTGGCATCCACTTCCAACACCTGTGCATGCGCATGGTCGCTGCGCACAAAGGCCACATGCAAGGCCTGGTCCGGTGCGGCGTCTTGCACATAAAACCCCAAACCTCGGATCAGTGTTTCGTCGTCACGCATCGGTGTGGCCATGGATCGCGTTTGGGAACGGGTTGAAAGACATCAAGGCGCCAACGGTCGCTGCAGAAACGCGCGCAGTGCTTGCAATGACAACTGGGACTGCTCTTCATGCGGCAAGTGGCCCACCTGGGGCAGGACCACGCACTGGGCATGGGGGATGGCGCGTTGGTAGTCCAAGGCATTGGCCACTGGAATCATTTGGTCTTGTTCGCCCCACAGCAACAAGGTGGGCATGCGCAGGCGCCCCAGCCACGGCAAGGGGTCGCGGTTACGGGTTTGCGCCATGCGTGCCAACATCGCTGGGCGCACCCCGGGTGCGAGCAACATGTCTTGGTAGCGCCGCGAGGTGGCGTTGTCCAAGCGGCTGGGATCGGCATACGCGGATGCCACACCTTTGTTGATCAGCCAGCGCGGCAAGGCATAGCGCACCACGCCCATCCAAGCGGGCACGTCGTAGGTCTTGTCACTTTTGGCTTGCGGGTCGGGGAAGCCATCCGGCGCGATCAAGACCAACTTGTCCACCCGCTGCGGGTGGGCGGCAGCAAAGTGCCAAGCCAAGCGCCCGCCCATGGAGTGGCCCACCACGGTCATGGATGGCAAGCCCAATTGATCCACCACGGCCAGCAAGCGCTGCACATCGGCTTGGTCGCTGTAATCGGCGGGTTCGGCCGGGCCGGTCAAGCCAAAACCGGCGATGTCCAAACGCACCACCCGGTGGTCGGTGGAAAGGCCATCGGCCCAGACGTCCCAGGTTTGCAAGCTCGAACCAAAGCCATGCAACAACAGCATCACGGGTGCCTGGGCTGGGCCTTCGATTTGCACATGGGTGCGCAAACCTGGGGTTGGCACAAATTGGCTGCTGGGCCGGGTGTATTGGCGCTCCAAATCGGAGCGGTCCATGTCAGGTGTCCACAGGCTCCAACCCAGCCACAACATGAGGCCCAAGACCATGGCGGTTTTCAAAGCCATTCCGCGGGGTTCAGCCCTGGCGCCAGTCGATCACCATCTTCAAGCATTGGGGGTCGCCAAAGGCCACCTCATAAGCCTGCTGGGCACGCTGGGGTGCTTCGAAGTGGGTGATCAAGCCCTCCAGCGGCAAGCTGCCATCGTGGAACATGGCCACCACTGCATCCAGGTCGTGCTTTTTCCATTGCGCGGCCACGCGGATGCTGGCCTCGCGCATGAAGGCCGTGGCGTATGAGAACGACAAATCTTGTTTGTAAAAGCCTGCCAACACCACCTCGCCGCCGGGGGCCATTTTGGGAATCACGCGGTTCAAGATGCCCGAGTCACCGCTGACATCACAAATACAGCGGTAGTCTTTGCGCGCGTCTTCATCGGGGTGAATCACGCCGTAGCCCAAGGCACCGCTTTGGCGCAAAGCCTGGGTTTCCCACACCACCGGTGCCGGTTTGCCGGCGGCCACCACCATGCGCGCCAACAGCCGACCCATGATGCCGTGGCCAATGATGAGGTCGGGATAGGCCAAAGAGAGGCCTTCGCGGCCCACGGTGAACACATGGTGGGCGGTGGCGGCCAAGGCCAGCAAGATGCCTTTGACGCCCAATGTGGCATCCAACTTGACCGCCCGCTCGTGCGGCACCACCAAGCACGAACCCGCGCCACCGAAAATGTTTTGTACCCCTTGGAAGGCATAGGAGCCGGGCAAAAAAACCAGGTCGCCCAGCGACAAGCCCGTCACCTCGGCGCCCATTTGGGCCACGGTGCCCACGGTTTCATAGCCCGGCACCAAGGGATAAGACAAACCGGGAAAAGGGGGCATGGTGCCGTCCCACAACAAACGCTCGGTGCCGGTGCTGATGCCGCTGAACGACACCGCCACTTCCACATCGCGTGGGCCCATGGGGGCCAGCTCCAAAGTCCGCACCGCAATGGACTGGGGGGCTTCAAAAACAATGGCTTGGGCTTTCATGGGCCGCATTTTGACGCAAATAAGGAGCGCTTCTGTGGCCCGAGGTTCAGCGCAATGCCGCTTGAACAGAGCGGGCGGCCATGTCTTCCAACCACCCCAGATCGACATCGGCATGGGCTTCGCACAAGAACCACGGCTCACGCGAGTCGGGTTCGAGCATCACCCCGTTGCCGATCATTTCCCAGGCAAAGCGGCGGTACAAGTCACTGTTGGTCTTGCGCCAGTCGCGGTAGGTCTGGGGCACGGTGGGTGTGAAATGGATGCCCAGCATCGCCGGCGGCCCGGCAAACGCATGGGCCACCCCCGCTTGGGTGAACACGCGGCCGAGCAAGGCCTGAATGTCCCGCCCCACGCGGTCGATGGTGGCCATGGCGTCGGTGTGGGCCAAGATGTCCAAGGTGGCGTGGGCCGCACTCAAGGCCACCATGTTGGCCGTGTAAGTGCCGCCATGCACCACCCCACCGGGGTGTGAGCCCACCACGTCCATCACATCGGCGCGGCCACCAAACGCGGCGACCGGATAGCCATTGCCCATGGCCTTGGCAAAGGTGGTGAGATCGGCATGGATGCCGTACAAGGCCTGCGCCCCACCCGGGGCCACCCGAAAGCCGGTTTTCACCTCGTCCAAGATCAATATCACCCCATGTTGGGTGCACAAGTCGCGCAAACGCTGCAGCCAAACCGGGGTGGCCGAAATGCTGCCCGCATTGCCGATGATGGGCTCCAACATCACCGCCGCCAACTCGGAGCCACGTTTTGCAAACAACTGCTCCAAAGCGGGGCCGTCATTGAGGCCGATGATGTCCACCAAGGCCCGGGTGTTGGGGGGGATGCCCGCACCAAAAGAAATGACCTGCGGGGCATGCGGGCTGGCCGGGTCCCAGTTTTCAATGTCGGACTTCCACATCACCTCGTCAAACAAGCCATGGAAGCTGCCCTCGACCATGGCGATGCGCTCGCGCCCGGTGAAGCCGCGCGCGGTGCGCAAGGCGCCCATCACCGCCTCGGTGCCGGAGTTGGCAAAACGCATTTTGTCGATCTGCGGACACAAGGCCTTGATTTGCTGCACCACTTGGGCATCGAGCTCGGTGGAAAAACCAGTCACCGTGCCACCGCGCTGGATTTGCGCCACCACCGCCGCATCCACCCGCTCGTCGCGGTAACCCAAGATGATGGGGCCATAACCCAAGCGAAAGTCGACGAATTCTTTGCCATCGACATCGGTGATGCGGCAACCCTGGGCGCTTTGCAAAAAAACCGTTTGTTCCTCGCCCCAATAGCGGTAGTTTTCCGCCACGCCCTGGGGCATGTGCACATGGGCTTGGCGCATCAATGCGGATTGGTTGGGTTTGGTCACAGCGGGCCCCTTCAGTGGGTCAAGACTTGACAGCGTCACTGCCCCAGGCCTGGCCCAGGGGCGGTCGCAGCAGCAAACCGGCACGTTCCTCGAGCAAACGCACCACATGCAACTCGCCCGCATCGGGGCCGTAGGTCTGCATGGCTTGCTGAAAAACTTTTTGGGCCAAGGCCCCCATGGTCAGCTCATACCCTTGAGATTGGGCCACTTGGTTGATCAGCCCCAAATCTTTGCAGCACAAGGCCAGCGAAAAACTCGGGTCATAGTGACCGGCAAAAATCGACGGCACATCGTGCTGCGCCACCCAACTGTTGCCGGCGCTGGATTTGATGGCCTCCCACACCGTGTCCAAGGGGATACCAGCTTTGGCGCCCATCATCAGCCCCTCGCCAATGGCAGCGGCGCTGACAAACCACAACAAATTGGTCAACAGCTTGATGGTCGCGCCATTGCCATGCACGCCCACATGGAATATTTTTTCACCGAGCACGTCAAAAATGGGCCGGTGCCGCTGATACACCGCTTCATCCCCGCCAACAAAAATCGACAAGCGCCCCAGGGCGGCAAAGTCCACCGCATTGGTCACCGGTGCCTCTAAAAAATCGCCGCCCCGCTGGCGCGACAAATCAGCGAGTTGGCGCACCAGGTCCACCGAACTGGTGGACGTGTCGATCACGGTCATGCCCGGTCGCAAGGCGGCCATCACCCCCGACTCGCCAAGCATCACCGCTTGCACTTGCGTCGGGCCGGGCAATGAGGCCATGACCACATCACATGCCGCTACCCCTTGGTGCAAGCTGTTGGCCCCGTGCGCTCCTTGGGCCAAGAGGTCTTGTGCCTTGTCGGGCGCGATGTCATACACCGTCAAGGGATAACCGGCTTTGAGCAAATTGGCTGCCATGGGGTGGCCCATGTTGCCAACGCCAATGAAGAATATATGGGGCAAGGAAGACATTGATCGGATGGGCAAACGTGGAAAAAGATAAAAGGAAAGCCAGTTCGTTCAAGTGGCATGTTTGGCAAAGGCCAGAAATTGGGGCCCATGGCGCGAGGCGGGCACGAAGTGCAAGCCCAAGGATTCCAGCATGGCCAGCGCTTGGGCAAAGGGATAGGTGCGGTACTGGACGGTTTGGGCCATCACCCGCTGGGGGCCGTCGTCCAAGTAATAGTGTTTGATGAAGCCATCTGGGTGGGGGTCGATTTTCTGGCCATACAACATGCCGTTGGAGATGGTCTTTTGATAGTCGTGGTGCGGGCCTTGGATGCCCAGCAGCAACTGCCCGCCCGGCGCGATGTGGGCGGCGACCCGCCCCAAGCCCTGCAAATTGCCTTGGGCGTCAGGGATGTGGCTGACCATGAAGGGCTCTTTGTCGCCATCAAACACAAAGTACCAGACACCCCCATATGAAAAAGCCACCTCATAGGGGTGGCTGAGTTGCATGTTGGTGACGTTTTCACACGCCAAACTGACGTTTGAAAAAGCTTTCAAGCGTGGCTGGGCAATGTCAAGCATGGCCTGGGTCAGGTCGATGCCGGCAATTTCCAAATCGGGGCGGCGCTTGGCCAAAGCTTCAAGAATCAGCCCCGTGCCGCAGCCGATTTCCAGCACACGACGAAAGTCACCTTGTTGGATCAGTTGGGACACGATTTGTTCGTAGTCGTAATAGCCCGAGGTCATGATGACGTCGTAATAGGCCGACATGTTGGTGTAATCGCCCATGTGAACTCCTGTTGGGACCTGTAATATTTATTTCCGCAAAGCTTACACCAAGGCCAGGACGCCCAGAATGCGCGCCCTTTTGAGTCGTCCGTCCACAGCAAATCTTCTTCCCCGCAGATTTTCCTTGCACACCAGCCCTTGGCCCTGGTGCCGCGCCACCTGTGAAAACCTGGGCCAACTGGCAAGCCGATCAGTGCCAATCTGCACGAGAATCGGCCAACGCAATTCGCGGTTTCAAAAAAATTCATGGCGATTCAATGGTTCCCCGGTCACATGCACCTCACGCGCAAAGCGATTGGGGAGCGCATCAAAGACATCGACGTGGTCATTGAGTTGCTGGACGCCCGTCTGCCGGGCTCCAGCGCCAACCCCATGCTGGCCGAGCTGATCGATGGCAAACCCGTGCTCAAGGTGTTGAGCAAACAAGACTTGGCCGACCCTCAGCGCACCGATGCGTGGTTGAACCACTACAACGCCCTGCCCGGCATGCGCGCCTTGGCCATGGACACCAGCATGGTGGCACCGGCCAAGGCTTTGAAAGAAGCGTGCCAAGGCCTCGCCCCTTTGCGCGGCGGCATGGTCAAGCCCATGCGGGTGCTGATGTGCGGCATCCCCAATGTGGGCAAGTCCACCTTGATCAACACCCTCAAAGGTCAACGGGCGACCAAGACCGGCGACGAAGCGGGCGTGACCAAACTCGAGCAGCGCATCAGCTTGGCCGACGACTTCTACATCTACGACACCCCTGGCGTGCTGTGGCCGCGCATCACCGTCGAGCAAAGTGGCTACAACCTGGCCGCCAGCGGTGCCATTGGCGTCAATGCCTACGATGAACAAGAAGTGGCCTTGGAGCTGCTGAACTACCTGATCAAACACTACCCAGACGCCTTGACACAGCGCTACAAAGTGACCAATGTGCCCAGCCACACCGATGAAGACCTGCTGGAAGCCATCGGCCGCCAGCGCGGTGCCGTGCAAAGCGGTGGGCGGGTGAACACCGTCAAAGCGGCAGAAATTGTCATCCACGACTTCCGCTCCGGCGCCCTGGGCCGATTGACCCTGGAAACGCCCGACGAATACGCCCAGTGGTTGGCGCTGGGCCAACAGGCCGACGCCGAGCGCAACCTGCGCAAAGCGGGCTTGAAAAAACCGCGCGGCAAAGG
>JBEDFU010000219.1:0-3681 GCA_041174965.1 Pseudomonadota bacterium
CGATGGCAGCTTCATGCGCAGCGTCCAGCGCCAAACCCGCTTGCAAGGCCGCATAAGCGGTGACACGGTACAGGGCGCCGCTGTCCAAATAGTGGTAGCCCAAACGCTGGGCCACCAGCGCGGCCAAGGTGCCTTTGCCCGAGGCGGTGGGGCCGTCGATGCAAATCACCGGCACGTTGGCGGCGTGGGACAAGGCGAACAAGGCCTCGAAATAATCGGGAAAGGTTTTGGCCACGCATTTCGGGTCTTCAATCCGCACCGGCAAACCGGCGGGGTTGAAGGCGGCCAGCGAAAAACACATGGCGATGCGGTGGTCGTCGTAGGTGTGGATGCTGGCGGCTTGCCACTGTTGAACAGGGTGGATGCGAATCCAGTCAGGGCCTTCTTCCACCTGGGCGCCGAGTTTGCGCGCTTCGGTGGCCATGGCGGCGATGCGGTCGGTTTCCTTGACCCGCCAGCTCGCGATGTTGCGCAAGGTGCTGGGGCCGTCGGCGTACATGGCCATCACGGCCAAGGTCATGGCGGCGTCGGGGATTTGGTTGCAATCCATGTCGATGGCCTTGAGCGGCCAAGACCCACGTCGGGTTTGCACCCAGTTGGGACCGCTTTCAACCACCGCGCCCATGTGGGCGGCGGCGTCCATGAACCGAATGTCGCCTTGGATGGAGTCTGCGCCCACGCCTTGAATGCGCACACCTTGTTCGGACGCCAAAGCGCCCAAAGCAACGAAGTAACTGGCAGACGAAGCATCGGCCTCCACATGCAAAGTGCCTGGCGAGGTGTAGCGGCTGCCCGCAGGAATGGTGAAACGCTGCCAGCCTTGGCGCTCAACCGTGACGCCAAAGCGCTGCAACAGGTTGAGGGTGATGTCGATATAGGGCTTGCTGATGAGTTCGCCCACCACCTCAATGACCACATTTGTTTTGGCCACCAGCGGCAGCGCTAACAGCAAGGCGGTGAGGAACTGGCTGGACACATCGCCACGCACCTGAATGGGCTGGTCCAGTAGCAAACCTTGGTGGCCTTGCAGGTGCAGCGGCGGAAAACCGTCTTGCCCTTGGTAGGCGATGTCACAACCCAGCTGGCGCAGCGCATCGACCAAGTCGCCAATTGGGCGCTCGTGCATGCGCGCCACGCCATGCAAACGCGCTTTCGCGCCCATCAGCGCCAAGGCAGCGGTAAGGGGGCGCATGGCGGTGCCTGCATTGCCCATGAACAAATCCAACGCAGCGGTGGGTGCTTGACCGCCCAAACCGGTGATGCTGACCGTGCTGCCCGCCTCCACCACCGCGCAGCCCATGTGGCGCAAAGCATTCAGCATCACGCGGGTGTCGTCTGAGTCCAGCAGGTCGTGCAAAGTGGTGGTGCCTTGGCACAAAGCCGCAAGCAACAACACACGGTTCGAGATGCTTTTCGAGCCCGGCAGCGTGACCGTGCCCTGGGCGTTTTGCAGGGCGGGGACGTCGAGGAAGGGGGTGGCAAACATGAAAAAGATTGTAGGAGGTGGCAGGCGTCTGGCCCTGATTCAACGGGATTGTTATAATTTATGTTCTAACAATCATTGGCTCACCTTCATCCCATCATGACAACACTGCGCATCACCCAAATTGGTAATTCTTTAGGGGTTATCTTGCCCAAAGAAATCACCAGCCATTTGCACGTTGGCAAGGGCGATGTCTTGTTTGCCACATTGTCACCCAACGGGCTTGAAGTGTCACCCTACAACCCTGAATTGGAAGCGGAAATCGCCATGGGACAGGCATTCATGAACGAGTACCGCGAAACATTCAAAGTGTTGGCCAAGTGAAATCGTGGCGTTGGATTCAACGCGAAGCGCTGGTGCGTTTGCATGCCATGAGTTTGGTGCAATTTGGTGGCCTGCCAGGCTTGCGTGATGAGGTTGGGCTGGCCAGTGCGCTTGCTCGCCCCGAGCAGCTGGCGCACTATGGAGAGCCCGATGTTGCCGACCTTGCAGCAGCCTATGCTTTTGGATTGGCGAGGAATCATCCCTTCGCAGATGGCAATAAAAGAGTGGCTTTTTTGGCATTGGGCTTGTGTTTACGCTTGAATGGCCATCGCCTCATTGCGTCCCAGTCTGATGCAACACAAATCGTTTTGTCACTGGCAGAAGGTGAGTTGAGCGAAGACGCACTGGCAGCATGGGTTCGCGAGAATATGGCGGTCATAAAAGCTTGAATTTCGGTCCATGCTGACCTCAGCCTCCGGCATGTTTAAATTTCAGCGTGGGAAACCTATTTGCGATCAGCCTTGGCCCGATTGCAGCACCCAGCC
The DNA here is from genome assembly GCA_041174965.1 of Pseudomonadota bacterium. Lineage (GTDB taxonomy): Bacteria > Pseudomonadota > Gammaproteobacteria > Burkholderiales > Burkholderiaceae_C > Limnohabitans. The sequence goes on from JBEDFU010000219.1 coordinate 2,293, forward strand.
CGAGCGCTCGTCGCTGGCCCGATGGATAAGTTGTTGCAAGCCTGTGGTGTCGCCACTTTGCATGGCGGCTTCAAACAGCGCCAATGAAGCGCGAAAGTGCGCCAATTGGGCCAACACCTCGGTGCGGTTGGCGCTGAGGATGTCACGCCACACGGCGGGGTCGCTGGCGGCGATGCGGGAAAAGTCGCGAAAGCCCGGGCCCGCCATGTCCAAGTAATCGGCGCCCTGTGGATGCGTGGTCAAGGCGTGCACGGCGGCAAAGGCCAGAAGGTGCGGCAGGTGGCTCACAGCGGCAAAGGTTTGGTCATGGTCCGAGGCGGTCATGGTGCTCACATGGCTGCCCATGGCCGACCAAATGTCGTGCGCTTGTTTGGTATGGCGCATGCTGTTGGACGACAAGGGGGTGAGGATGGTGCGCCGGTCTTGGTACAGCCTTGCATCGGCGTGTTCGATGCCGGCCACTTCTTTGCCCGCGATCGGGTGTGCCGGGACAAAGCAGGCGAGTTTGTCGCCCAAATGGGTTTGGGCTGCGGCGATCACGTCGCTTTTGGTCGAGCCCACGTCCATCAACAGGGCTTGGGCCGACAAAGCCGGTGCCATGGCGGCAAAGCTGCTGGCCATGGCGCCCACCGGCACGGCCAGCAACACCAAATCGGCACCGTTCACGGCCTCGGCCACGCTGGCGCAGGCCTGGTCGATGACGCGCAGTTCGCGTGCGCGTTGGCGGGTTTTTTCAGAGGCGCTGAAGCCGGCGATGGTGCGCACCAAACCCGCTTGGCGTGCGGCCAGGGCAAAGGAGCCGCCCATCAGGCCGCAACCAATCAATGCAAGTCGCTCAAAGCGCGGTGAAGCCAAGGTTTGCATGCGCGGCCTCAGGCGCTGACCGGGTAAGAACCCAGCACCTTATAAAAAGCGCACAGGGACTGGAGCTCGGCCAAGGCCTGGGCCACATGGGCTTGGCTGGTGTGGCCCTGGATGTCGATGTAGAAGAAATATTCCCATTGCCCCGATTTGGCCGGTCGCGATTCAAAGCGCGTCATCGACACACCGTGGGTTTTGAGCGGCACCAACAGGTCGTGCACGGCACCCGGGCGGTTGGGCACCGACACCACCACGCTGGTGCAGTCTTTGCCCGAGGCGGGTGGCGTGGCCATGGTTTGGGGCAGGCAAATCACCGCAAAACGGGTACGGTTGTGGGCCTCGTCTTGGATGGCTGGGGCCACGATGTGCAGACCAAATTGGTTGGCCGCGCGCTCGCTGGCAATGCCCGCCCAGGTCGGGTTGGTGGCGGCCAAGCGGGCGCCTTCGGCATTGCTCGACACGGCACGCCGCTCCGCATGGGGCAGGTGTTGGGTGAGCCAGGCTTGGCACTGTGCCAAGGCCTGGGGG
>JBEDFU010000220.1:0-3655 GCA_041174965.1 Pseudomonadota bacterium
GCACAAACAACAGGTCTTGCGCAGGCTGTGTGGTGGTGTCATGCACCCAACAACTGGCGTTCAGCGGAAGGGGTTGTGCGCCCCAGCGTTGCAACACCGCCAAGGCTTTGTCTTGCGGCAAGTGGCACACCAAGGTGGCTTCGGCAGGTGCTTGGGGCAGTACTTTGAGCGACACATCGGTGATCACCCCCAAGGTACCCATGCTGCCAGCGAGCACGCGCGACACGTCGTAGCCAGCGACGTTTTTCATCACCTGCCCGCCAAAGGTCAACCACTCGCCAAGGCCGTTGACCATTTGCACGCCCAGCACATGGTCGCGCACACCGCCGACATTCGCCCGGGCCGGACCCGCCAAACCACAGGCCACCATGCCGCCCACGGTGGCAAGGCTTTGGCCGTTGCTCAAAAAATGCGGCGGCTCAAACGCCAAGCATTGGCCTTGCGCGTTCAGCACCGCTTCCAGCTCGGCCAAAGGCGTGCCCGCTCGCACGGTGACCACCAATTCGCTGGGCTCGTAGCTGACGATGCCGCTGTGGGCGCGGGTGTCCAACACCGCATCGCTGCGCGCGGCTTGGCCGTAAAAGTGTTTGCTGTTGCCGCCTTGGATGGCCAAGGTTTGTTTGTGCTGCGCAGCGGCGCGAATTTGCGCCACCCAATGTGCCAATGTGGTGTCCATTTGGCCATGTTAACTGTCGCTGGCTTGCCCCAGTTTGAATTTTTTGAACAGGCTTTGTGCAGCCTTGTCCGCACCTGACCACATCAGGCGACAAAACCCATGCGCTGGCGTTGTGCACTGCGATTGGGCAAATCCACCCCCAGCAAACGATCGCGCCGGGCCAAACGGGCATTGCCAAAGGCGGTCATCAACGAGCGGCGCATCTCTCGCGGTGGCAGGTGGGCCAATTGGTCCAGCACATCCTCGCTGAGGGGGTCGTGAAAATGCTGCCCCCACCCATATTGACCCAAGATGTTCTGGCACATTTGGCTGGCAATGGTGCGCGCTTGGCCCACATCGGGTGCGGCAATCTCCCACACGTTCATGCGGTTGAGGATGGGTGCGGGAATAAGGCGGTCATCGTTGGCGCTGGCGATCCAAATGATGTGGCTGGCATCCATGCGCACATCCACATACTCATCGACAAATTGTGATGCCGTGTCCACTTCCAACAAGTTGTACAACGGGCCCAAGGGGTCGTACTGGGCGTCCGCACTGGCCTTGTCGATTTCATCGAGCAGCATCACCGGGTTGGCGAAGTCACCCTCGGCCAAGGCCTGAAACACTTTGCCGGGCTTGGACCCTTTCCACTGCGGCGAAGAGCCCGACAACAGCCATCCCGCGGTCATGGCGTTGAGGCTGACCAAGGTGTGGTGGGTGCCGAGCATATGGGCCAGTTGGCGCGCGAAATGGGTTTTGCCAATGCCTGGCGGACCCAGCAACAACATGGGCATGAGCTCCAAACCATCCTCGCTGTCCTGGCTCAGCGCGATCTGACGCTTGACCTCGTCCAAGGGTTGCGAAAAGTTGGGCATTGCTGTGTACAAGCCCGCCATGTCGGGCATCCCCATGGGTTTGGCCCAGGTGCGCTCTGGTCCGCGCCGCATCAAGCGCTCGTATATGCCCAACAGCACCGATTGCTCTTGACTGGGGCCCGCTGTCTGCATTTGCAACCAGCGCGCCTCCACCTCCTCGGCGTCAAACACGGGTCGTTGTTGGCATTTTCCTTTGTTGATTTTGTTAATTTTGCATTCGCTGTGTGGCATCATTTTTCTTCTCCCTGATACCCTCAGGTAGAGCAAAGAGCAAGCCAATTTGCAGCTGTTTTTTTCGACAATCACGGCGCACACAGGCGCGGCTTGAATTCCAAAGTGCACAGGGTTTCATGCACAGGTTGCATGGCCCGACCTGTCCAAGCCTGTAAGCGCTGTCAAGCCGTCGACAAAGCCAGATGCTTTAAGCGATCAGGGCGCCGCGCCAACACTCGGCCGAATCAACTAAAACGACAAATTCAACAAATTGATTTGTACAAAGCAGGTGCGCAAATTCACGGTCAAGTCTTGCCAAGAATGACGCGCTCCGATCTCTGGGCGACCGCAGGTGCTGGTGATGGGCACCGCGCCTGAAGTGGGCTTTAGAAGGGGCAATTCAAAAAGCCTCACGCGCGATGTGCTGACAAGGTCATTTGCACGCCATACGTCTCACCTGGCAGGGCCACGCGCAAGCCCAAGGGGTCGGCTTGGTCCACGCCCACAGGTGCGGCTTGGCCTTGACCCGATAAGTGCAGGGCATTGTTGACATGGCTGACGGGCTCAATCGCCACCACGTCCAAATCGGCATGGGTGTAGATCACCAGGTGCTGCAAGTTGGCCTCGATGCGGGTGTGCAGCAAGCCATCTTTCAAATGGGCCACACCGTCCCAGCCATCAAAGCAGTTGTCAATGCGCAGGCCTTGGCAGTCGGTGTCCAAGCCGGTCGCGGCCCGGCGCCGGGTGGGCAGTTTGTCTTCGCCCATTTCCCACAAACCGGTGGCGGTGAATTGGACATGGCTGTCGGCGCGTTTGACCAAGTAGGGGTGCCAGCCCAAACCCACTGGCGCGGGCTGGGCCGATTGGTTGGTGATGGACATGCTCACTTGCAAACTGTGGCCTTGCAGGGCAAAGGCCTGGGACACGTCAAAGGCAAATGGCCAGTGGCTGTCGGGGCGGTGCTCGTAGCTCAGCAACGCCGTGTTGTCACTCTGGTCCAAAACCGTCCAGGGCCGCTGCCAGCCCACCCCGTGGATGGCATGGGGCTCGTCGTTGAAGTTGCGCACCAGGGGGTGGCTGGTGCCGTTCCACACCAGTTTGGCCTGGGCGATGCGGTTGGAAAACGGCACCAAGGGATAGCAGCCCGATGCGCGCACGGTGTGCAGCTGTTCACCTGGGGTGGAGCGCAAGATGGGTATGCCACCCAACCACAGGCCGGCGATGCAGCCGCCCAGGTCCGGGCGCAGTTCACAAACCATGTCTTGGTGGCTCAAACGCAATTTCATGCCGTCTCCAGGTTCAAAGAGCGTGCATTGTCACTTGGTTTGGCCGCCATGAAAAAACCCGCCGGGCTTGACGCGCGGCGGGTAAAACTAAGGAGTAACTCTTCTGAAATGGATCAGCGGTTGTAGGCGCTTTCGCCGTGTGAGCTGATGTCCAGGCCTTCGCGCTCGTCTTCTTCGCTGACGCGCAGGCCGATGATCATGTCGACCAGTTTGTAGGCGATGTAGGACACCACAGCCGACCACACGATGGTGGTGGCCACCGCTTGGAACTGAATCCACACCTGGCCGCCGATGGAGTAGTCGGGCGATGCCGCGTTGGCCACGTAATCAAAGATGCCTGTGCCGCCCAGCGATGGCGCTGCGAACACACCGGTGAGCAAGGCGCCCACAATGCCACCCACGCCGTGCACGCCAAACACGTCCAGCGAGTCGTCGGCACCGAGCATGCGCTTCAAGCCGCTCACGCCCCACAAGCAAACCAAGCCAGCGATCAGGCCGATGATGATGGCACCCATGGGGCCGACAAAACCGCAAGCAGGTGTCACAGCCACCAGGCCAGCCACCGCGCCAGAGGCGGCGCCCAACATCGATGCCTTGCCTTTGGCCAGGGCTTCACCGGCGATCCA
>JBEDFU010000221.1:0-6906 GCA_041174965.1 Pseudomonadota bacterium
GCGCGCACTGTCAAAGAGACGGGCTCAGTACCACTCGCAAAATCTGTGCCTGACGGTTGTCCGTCAGCTTTGAACAAACCGTCCTCGCGCCGGCGCAGTGGCGTTTGGCTGGCGTCGCGCAACAACAAACGGCCCACCGGCACTTGCTGGGGCACGCCTGGCTGGGCCGGGTCGGTGGCATACACGGTGCCGTCGTCGGCAATGCGGGCCATGAAACCGGGCGGAATGGTGACGTTGCCGCCCTCTTCGTTGCGGATCAATTGGCCCAAGCTGTTTTCCAAGGCACCACTGGTGTTGACGCGCAAGTCACCCCGGCGGGTGAAGGCCAGTTCGCCGTTTTCGGCGGTGACGCCCATCACCGTGTTGCCGTTGAGCAGCACGTCCAGGTCGCGACCGGTGGCGATCAGCGGGCCGGGACGCAGTTGAACCAAGTCGGTGGGAACGGCCAAAGGCTGGAAGCGCGAGTCAAAGCCTTGCCCGGACGCCTTGTGGGCGACCAAGGCCACTTCGTAGCTTTTTTTGAAGCCATTGGTGTTCATATTGGCCATCTCGTGCGACAACTGCTGTCGCGCCATGCGCATCTCGTTGATGGTGGCGGCGGCGTTGAAGGCTAGGCGGTCCATGGTGCGTGGCTCTCAGTCAAGGCGATCAAGCGCGGATTTGGATGATGGCCTGGGTCAGCGTGGTGCTGGTCTCAATGGCCTTGGCGCTGGCTTGGAAGTTACGCTGGGCGGTGATCAGGTCCACCAACTCTTGCGTCAAGTCCACGTTGGCACGCTCTGTGGCGCCTGAGCGCACGGTACCGAAGCCGGCCGAACCGGCTTCCCCGATCTTGGCCTTGCCCGACTGCGAGCTGGCGTAGTAGCTGGAGTCACCAATCTGGCGCAAACCAGAGGGGTTGGAGAAGTTGACCAACACCACCTTGCCCAAAGAGTTTTGGGTGCCGTTGGAGTAGCTGGCATTGACCAGGCCGTCGTCACCAATGCTCACACCCACCAAGTCACCCTCGGGGGCGCCGTCTTGCGACTGCGACAACACCGCATAAGGCGATGAAAACTGGGTTGACTTGGAGTAGTCGATGTTGATGGTCAAAGCGCCCTTACCGTCTGCCAGGTACACCGTGTCCAACTGCGAGCCGGCTTTGGGGGAAATCAAATTACCGCCCGTGTTGAAGGTCAGCTCGCCTTTGTCGAGGTAAATCGGCGACCACTCGGGCAGGGCACTGAAGCCGTCGGCGCTGTTGGTCTCGCGGCCAAACTCGTCGATGTATTTGGCCACCGGCACGCCGTCCATTTCCTCGGTGAATTGGGTCGGCTTGATCCAGGTCGAGGTCGAACCGCGACCGGCATCGATGTTGGCCAAGCCCCAGGTGGTGGCACCCGACACTTTGATAAAGGAGTTGGAGGTGGCGGTGCCGCTTTTGAAAGTGAAAGCGCCTTTGGAGCGGTCGAAATCCACTTTGACGCCGTTGACCGTGCTGCCAGCCGTGTTGGCCAATTGGTTGATGCGCTTTTCCAGCTCGGCCTTGAAACTGTCCAAGGTGTAGGTGCTACCAAAGGGCAACTCCACGGTGCCTTTGACGTCGTCGACGGCCACCACAAATTTGTTGTTGGTGGCATCCACCACAAAGTTGTTGTTCACGTTGATGGTCACGGGCGAGCCGGTGACCACGGCCTGGCCGGAAGGAACGCCCCGGATGGCATCGGGCTTGGTGACCACTTCGGCGGACACGCTGAAACCCAACAAGGTGCCGGCATGGCCTTCCGAGGGGATGACACCGGCTGCGGTCAAGGTGGCTTGCTGGGCCTTGGTCAAATCGCTCCAGAACCGCACGCCGCTGTCGCCCTGGGTGACTTCAATGGCAGGTGGCGGGGCTGAGCCGCTGACCACAATGTCTTCCACGTCGGTTTCGGCGGTGACGCTGGTGAAAGTCACGCTGCTGCCGGTTACCGCGCCAGAAGCCCAACCCGACAAAGCGCCCGAATAGGTGCCACCGGTGATGCCCGCCTTGGTGCTGGCGTTGTTGGCCAAGCTGGCAAAAGCAGTGGCCACGGCCGCACCAGACAGGTTGCTGGTGGCGGTGAAGGTCAAACCGCCGACGGTCAAGCTTTGGCCGGTGGCCATGGGATTGAATGACAAGGTGGCTGTTTCGGTCACCTTGGTGGCCGTGGTGTCCACATAGGTTTGGGGCACTTCGAGCTTGATGGTCGAGGTGTCACCGGTGGTGCCCGATGCGATGGAGAAGGTTTGTTTGACGCTGTCGAACTCGACCTTCAAGCCATAGCGCTGTTGCGATGCGGGGCGGATGAAGTTGCCGTTGGGGCCCACATAGCTGCCGTAGCCGCCGGTGGCGTCCAAGGTGGTGGCCGCTGTGCTCAATCCCAAAACCTCGTTGTTGTTGGTGGTGGCCCGAATGGCAATGGTTTTTTGCGCGGACTCGGCGGTGCCCAGTTGCTTGAATTTGAAGCCGCGAGAGGCTTCGTCGTAACTGACGGTGATGGCATCAATGGCGGTTTTGGCCGCAGTCGTGGCCGACTTGGTGAGGTTGAAGGCCGCATTGGCTGCATTGGCTGCGACAACCTGCTCATCCACTTCTTTTTGCATAGCGGCGACCACTTGCTCGGTGGTGAGCTCTTCCAATTTTTGGCCGACCGGATACAGCGAGGTTTTGCTCAAATCCAGCGACAACTCGTTTTGCGCCGTGCCTTGGTCGTTCACGCCGAACATCAGCACAACTGGCTCTGAGGCGGAGGCGTTGGTCAGGTTCCAATAGCGCTGATCGCCAAATTGTTTGTTCAACTCATTGGTCAATTTGGTGGCAATTTGTGCACCTGTGAGGCTTTGACCCTCCAGGGAGCTCATGTCCAAGTCCAATGCATTCGAACCATCGACCGAGACGCGCATGAACTTGGTCAAGCTGGCCTTGTCCTTGGCCGACAAACCGGCGAAGTCGTGGGGGTCATCGGCCGTTTTGAAATAACTGCCCACTTTGGCGCCACTGACCGCGGCGGGCACCGAGTCGCGCACATCGGTCAATTGGTTGAGCGAGAACATTTTGGTTTTGGCGTTGACCAACAAGTCGCTGACTTCGCTTTCGGGCTTGATTTCGCCGTACTTGTTCACATACTGCTTTTCGCCCAGGTTGTTGGTCGATTGCTGCAGCGAGGCCTGCACCAAGCTGTCACCAATGTAGACATAGGTCTGCCATTTGTTGGTCGGCTGGCTGGCCGATGCGTTTTGGGTTTTGACGTAATACACCGTGGCCAGGTAACCGTTGCCACCCTTGTCGTACACCGTCAAGGCCGTGCTTTTGTTGTAGGTGTTGGGGTCGTTGCGGTTGAAGTCGGTGTTGATCACCTTGGCATCCGCTGGGAAGTTCAAGCCCAGTTGCACCAGCGAGGTTTCACGCGCTTGACCGGTGGTTTTTTGCGGGATGCTGAGCACGTTTTGGTCGTTCAAGTTGGCCTTGCCCGAGCTGTCGACTGATGCCGCCATGAGCCGTTGCCCGGCGGAATTGACCACGTTGTATTGGTCGTTCATCATGAACGCGCCGTTGCGGGTGTAAATGTCTTGAAATCCGTCGGCCGATTTGAGCGGGAAGAAGCCGTCACCGGTGATGGCCAAGTCCAAGGTGTTGGAGGAGAAGCTCACGTTGCCCTGGCTGAACTCTTGGGTCACGCGTTTGAGCGACACACCCTGGCCCACGGTGGAAGACGCTTTTTGCAAGGGCGAGGTGGCGAAAATATCGCCGAAGTCGGTGCGCGAGCGCTTGAAGCCGATGGTGCCCGCGTTGGCAATGTTGTTGGCGGTCACGCCCAACTGTGCGGTGGCGGCATTCAAACCGGTGAGTGCGGTGAAAAAGGACATGGTGTGGTTTCTCCGAAATGTCTGGAAATGTTTTCAGGGTCTCAATAGCCGACGCGCTTGACGTCCACCAAGTTGATGGTTTTGCCGCCAGCGACTTGCAGCAGCCAGGTGTTGTCGGCGGTGCCGGCGTTGCTCACGCCGGTGACCACCGACATGGTGTTGACGCTGACCGGGCCGGTTTTGCCCATGCTGGTGGCTTTGGCAGCAAAGCGGTATTTGCCATCGGGCAAGGGGTTGCCTGCGTTGTCGGTGCCGTCCCAGCTGACCAGTGCGTCACCCGCGGTTTGCGGCCCAAAGCCCATGGTGCGCACCACGCGGCCCATGTCGTCTTGCACATCGAGTTGCATGCCATCGGCACCCACGGGCAAATTGATCATGGCCTCCATCGATTGACCATTGGCGTTGATCGCCCAGCCATCGGGCACAGCCACTTTGCGGCCAATCAGCGCGGCACCCGACATCATGCGGTCGGCTTGCATGTTGGAGACCATGGTGTCCATGCTGGTCTTCATGGCGGTGGTGGCTTCCAATTGCGAGAACTGCGCCAACTGAGCCACAAAGGCCTCGTTTTTCACCGGGTCCAAGGGGTTTTGGTTTTTCAACTGGGTGGTGAACAGGGTCAAAAACTGTTGCTGGCCCATTTGCTCTTTGACCGGCGTGGCTTTTTGTTTGGCTTGGTAATCGGAGTAGCTCACGATGCCATTGGGCAGCGCAGCGGCGGATGTGGTGGCCATGTTGGTGTGCTTTCTTTGAATCAGGCTTTGGTGATGTCAATCGTGCGCGACATCAATTGCCGAGCGGTGTTGATCACCTCCACGTTGTTTTGGTAAGAACGCGAAGCGGCCATCATTTCGACCATCTCTTGCATTTCGTTCACGTTGGACATGTAGACGAAACCATTTTTGTCGGCCATGGGGTGGCTGGGGTCGTACATGCTGCGAATGGGGGTGGGGTCGTCGACGATTTGGTCCACCTTCACGCCGCCTTGGTTGGGAAAGGCGCGGTTGGTCATTTCTTCGCTGATCAAGGCCTTGAACACCGGGCGCTTGGCGCGGAAGGCGTCGGCATCGCTGCCGGCCATGGTGGTGGCATTGGCCAAGTTGGACGCGGTGGTGTTGAGCCGAATGGTTTGCGCATTCAAAGCGGTACCGGCAATGCCAAAAACGCTGTCAAGGCTTCTCATGGTTCATCACTCCCCTTTGAGGGCTTTGCGGATGGAGCCAATGCGGTTTTCCAGAAACTGCAAGGTGGCTTGGTAGTCGGATGCGGCCTTACCGTATTGGGCTTGCTCCACATTGATCTCGACGGTGTTGCCGTCAAACGAGCTGTTGAAGGGCACCCGAAAGCGCATGCCGTTGTCGGGGGCTTCGGCCAAGGCGCTGTAATGTTTGTCGTGGGTGGCGTTCAAATATTCTTTGCCTGCTTCTTTGAGCATGGCTTTGAAGTCCAGGTCTTGGGCTTTGAAGTTGGGGGTGTCGGCGTTGGCAATGTTGCGTGCCAATACCTCCATGCGCTGGCTCCTGACTTGCAGGGCTTTTTCATGGATGCCAAACGCGTTTGAAAACAGATTCATCGCCGTTCCTTTTGCCAACACATCACCGCTTTTGCGGTCCCGGCCCTCAAGTCAGAGAACCTCGTGTCGATACTTGCAAAAGTTGTGCCATAGGTTTTTGACACTTCTGAACTTGAATTTGGGCGGCCAAGCGGCAAGCCCTCACCGTTTCGGCGCTCAAGCGGCAAGGCTTTGCCGCTGCGGGCGCTCAACGGATTTCGTTGTTCCCCTGGTATGCGCTGACGCGGATCGCCTGTGCGCGCGCAGCGGCGGGTGATTGACCGTTTTCGTTGCGCAAGCCCAAACGATCGATGGCGTTTTGGTGCAAGCCTTGCAAGATAGAAGCGCGGGTGATGGGTGCCTTGGTGTCGCGGTTCACATGCAAATAAGAGGCCTGGGGGCCGGCAATGTTCAAGTTGACGTCGGGCCGGGTTTCGTTGCGCGCTGCGGGCGTGAGCACGGTGAGGTAGAGATCGTCCAAGCCGGCAGGGCCATAGTTTTTCAAACCCGTGTCGTCAAAGTATTTGCCCACCATGTCCAACTGCTGCAGCACGCTGTGGCCCAGGATGGCGCGAGGGTTTTGTCCAAAGCCTGCGCTGGCGGCGCCGCGATCGGGCCCATCGCAAAACTGAATGATGCCGTGGCAGCGGTTGTTGGTGGAGCGCGGGTTCATGCCGTCGCTTTCCATCAAGGTCAGGCGCGCAAAGTCATCGGGCTTGAACCTGTGCTCTTTGGACATTTGCAAAATCTTGTCCATCACAGCTTGTTTTTCGTGCGGCGGGATAAAGCCTTTGCTGACCGCCCGCTCCAGGGTTTTGTCCAACACGGGGTGGGCACTGACATTGCCACGGGCTTCGAGCTGGACTTGGGCGGTGGCCGCCACGCCGGTTTGGGCTGGGTTGGGGTTGGCAGGTTTGGGCAAGGCCAAGTTGGCCTGGTTGTCTGCGGCGGACCCGTTCAAGGCCTGCTGCAGCGCTGCCAGGTTGATGCGCTGGCCGGGGTAGATCAGGTTGGCATTGGCCAAGTTGTTGCTGCGTGCCACGTCTTGGGCCAAGCGCATGGATTCCGATTGCCCGACATTTTTGCCAGCGGCGGCCATGAACTGCCGCACGATGCCGCTCAAGGTGTCGCCGGGCTGCACCGACACGCTGGCCGTTTGCGGACCGAGGATGCTTGTCGAATTCCCGCCAGTGCCATTTTGTTGCGCCTGGGTCAGGGCGCGCTGAAAGTCCACCCCACCACCCGACGCCCTGGCCTGGGCGCGCAGCTGCGTTTGTAAATGATTTAGATTGATGTGCGATGTTTTAACGAGTGCTTTGGGATCAATCACAGGGTTCATGGTGCGCTCGGTCAGGGTTGAAGTTGGCTGGCATCTAAATTGCTTGGGAGTGTTTTGTCTTCAACGATTTGTCAAAACTTCAACACCCTTAACCCTTTACTTGCAAATGCTGTGCCCACCCAAACCCCAGCGCAACGTCACTTTTGAC
>JBEDFU010000222.1:0-3855 GCA_041174965.1 Pseudomonadota bacterium
CTCACCAATTGACCGCCAACTTGTACGATGTCTAACGCACCCACACCCCTCTCCCCCCTGGCCAGCCCTGCCCACACGCCAACCACCCGGGGCACACCAGTGGTCACCCAGATGCGCGTCATCCCCGTCGCCGGGCGCGATGGAATGCTGCTCAACTTGAGCGGCGCGCACGGCCCGTTTTTCACCCGCAATTTGGTCATCCTCACCGACAGCGCCGGCCGCACGGGCGTGGGCGAAGTGCCGGGCGGCGAAAAAATCCGCAGCACCTTGGAGGCGGCGCGGGGCTTGATCGAAGGCGGATCGATAGGCGACTGGAACCGTTTGCTCAACCGCCTGCGCGAGCGCTTTGCCGGCCTGGACCAAGGCGGGCGCGGCAACCAAACCTTTGACCTGCGGGTGGCCATCCACGCCGTGACCGCGGTGGAAAGCGCCTTGCTGGATTTGCTCGGGCAGTTTTTGGGCGTGCCGGTGGCGGCTTTGCTCGGTGACGGCCAACAACGCGATCAGGTGCAGGTGCTGGGCTACTTGTTTTATCTGGGCGACCGGCGCAAAACCGACCTGCCCTACCTCAGCGAACCGGATGCCGACAACGACTGGCAGCGCTTGCGCCATGAAGAAACCTTGACCCCCGAGGCCATGGTGCGCCTGGCCGAGGCCGCGCAGGCGCGCTATGGTTTTGAGGATTTCAAGCTCAAAGGCGGTGTGCTCAGTGGGGCGGCCGAAATGGAAGCCATCGTGGCCTTGCACGAGCGCTTTCCCCAGGCGCGCATCACCTTGGACCCGAATGGCGGCTGGTTGCTCAAAGACGCGATTGCCCTGTGCCGCGACCGCCACCGCGAGCTGGCCTATGCCGAAGACCCCTGCGGCGCGGAAGGCGTGTTTTCAGGGCGCGAGGTGATGGCCGAGTTTCGCCGCGCCACCGGCTTGCGCACCGCCACCAACATGGTGGCCACCGATTGGCGCGAAATGGCCCACGCCATCCAATTGCAGTCGGTCGACATCCCCCTGGCAGACCCGCACTTTTGGACGATGCAAGGCTCGGTGCGGGTGGCCCAGGCCTGCCAAACCTGGGGGCTGACCTGGGGTTCGCACTCCAACAACCACTTCGATGTGTCACTGGCCATGTTCACCCATGTGGCGGCAGCCGCCCCGGGTCAAGTCACCGCCATCGACACCCACTGGATTTGGCAAGAAGGCCAACGCCTCACCCGCGAACCCTTGCGCATCGAAGGGGGCCACATCCAAGTGCCACAGCGTCCAGGACTGGGCATTGACATCGACATGGCCCAAGTGGAAGCGGCGCACCAGTTGTATTTGCAGCACGGCCTGGGCGCCCGTGACGACGCCGTGGCCATGCAATACCTGATGCCCGGCTGGAAGTTCGACCCGAAAAAACCTTGCCTGGTGCGCTAGGTTGTCACCCCCTCCGGGGGGTCAAGAGCGGCACCGCCCCATGTCAGGCATCTGTTCGACCCACGCTTGGTAAAGCGGCAAATTGATTTGCCGCATGGACGCGACAAAGGCGTTCCAAGTGGGTTCTGGCAATTGACGGCACAGACGCCAAGCCAGTTGATTGGCAATGGCGGTTTCGCCATCGGCGATCTTGACCTGCAGCAAAGGAAAATTGTTGAAGTTGGTTTGAGAATAAATGTTGGCGTTCTCAGTAGCAATCCTTCGAATCACATCTTTGGTGTCGTCATTGATGGGTGTGCCCGCCATGAAAACGCTGTGCAGCAAAATTTTGTTCCACCACACATTTTCATTGGCTTTGACGTACCCCCCTTGTGAGCCATTCTGATTGAACTGCATGTAAGCACGCTGGGAGATGCCGTAGTCGGCAAACACCCAGACCGTCATCATCAGCACCGCGCTGGCCATGCCCTTGAGCATGGTCGTGGAATAGCCATAGTTGCGCTTGATGCCCGGCAGCAAAGCCAATGCAAAAGCAAACAAAAACAAGAACAAGGCATGCCACAAGGGGTATTCCAGCATGCTGTGGATGCCCAGCGACATCGCCATGGCCAGCGCCACCACCTCATGCGCACGGGTGAATTGCCAAGGCTTGACTTTGAACACCAAGTGGGCCACAAAAGCCAGCAAGGCCAGACTGCCCAAGACGCCCAATTCGACCTGAATTTGCAACAACAAATTGTGCGCATGGTCCACCGGCTCGGCAATGCCAGGCATCAATACCTCGCTGACCTGCAAGCGACGCCAGCCCACACCCAACCAGGGCGCTGACTCGATCATCCAGCCAATGTCTTTCCAAATGCGCAATCGGTGCGCGCTCGATTGGGTCACCGCCTGGGTGGATTCAGCCACCATTTGCCCGCTGACCACGTTTTGGCTGACCGACACCTCACCCATTCCAATCGCCACCAACAACCACAAGGGCACAGCCACCCACACCCAGTGGATGGCCAAGCGCTGGCGCATCATCAACAACAGAGCCCCCAAAGCCAACACCTCCAAATAGCCGGTGCGCGAGCTGGTGCCCGTGATGGCGATGAGGATAAAAGCCATGGCCAAGCAACGCCAGCGAGAGGGCGCTGCAGCCTTGTCCACTTCGTTGGGATGCCAAAACATCAGGCTCACCAAAGCGCAAACCATCAATGAAGCGGCCAAATTGGGTTGAGATAAAAAGCCACCATGGCGGGGAAAGCTGGCAGACTTGGTCAACCAAGGGGAGAAAAAATCTTGCCAACCGAGCATTTGCAACACAATGCCGACGGCGGTCATCAAGCCCCCGGCCAAAACGGCGAGCATGAAAGCTTGGGCCAATTCAGAGACTTTTCCAGCCTGGGTCCACATGCGCACCCAAGCTGTGAGCAGAACCACGGCCACCAAATAAGAAATGCTGATTAAAAAGTGGCTGAAGTAGGCCGTGTTGATTTGCAGCGCATATTGGGCACACGCCAAAACCAACCAAAAACCACACAACAGGCTCAGGCCATTGAAGCCAAAGCGGCGGTTTTCATGCGGCAAGCTCCAATGGGTCACCCATCCAAACAAACCCAAACCCAGAAAAGCCAACAAATCAGAGTTGAGCCTGGGCGTGATGGGATTGATCATGGGCATGGCAGCCACAGAAATCATCAAGAAAATTGACAGAAGTGGAAGTAAAACCAGATTGCCCATTTAACTACCTAAAGTTTTATTTTTAACATTGATTGTGGAATTGTATAACACTTTAAATCTATTAACAGATGAAAGTACTACTATTGAATTTATTTTTCGCGTTTCGCTGAAACCAACACCGACACATGGAAGGCTCGGTCGCGCAAACACAGCGAGGCCTCAGACGTGCATCGAGCAGCGCCCATGACCATGTCCGAAACTGACCATTCCGGGCGCGTTCCAGTGCGTAACATGCCGGCGTGGCCCCCAACGACCTGCCCCTGAACCCGAGCGCCTGCTACCAAGCTTTGCGCGCGCGCGATGCCCGCTTTGACGGGCTTTTTTTCTTTGGCGTGAAAAGCACCGGCATTTACTGCCGGCCGGTGTGCAAAGCGCGCACACCTTTGGCGCGCAATTGCCACTTTTTCACCCACCCCGCCCAAGCCGAAGGGGCGGGTTTCAGGCCTTGTCTGCGCTGCCGCCCCGAGTTGGCGCCCGGTCAACCCTGGCGTTGGTCCACCCAAGATGCCAGCCACACGCTGGCGCACCAAGCCCTGGCCTGGATGGATCAGCGCGCACCCCACGAGGGTCCATGGACCGTGCAGGCCTTGGCCACGCGCCTGGGCGTGAGCGATCGCCATTTGCGCCGCATCTTGCACACCCACGTGGGTGTCACGCCGTCTCAATATCGCCAAACCCAACGCTTGTTGCGGGCCAAACAACTGTTGATGGACACGC
>JBEDFU010000223.1:0-6418 GCA_041174965.1 Pseudomonadota bacterium
ATGGCGCAGTGGCAGAGGTGCCCATGTGGCCCGTGGACTCGCGCAAGCATTGCCACAGCGGCAGGCCCATTTGTTTGGCGCGCAAGTCCCACAGCGCTGCGTCGAGCAAGCCCACCGCACCAGGGCGCTCGCCGTGGCCGCCTTGTTTTTCGCCGCGCATCAGCACCGCCACACAGCGCGCCGGGTCGATCAGGCCTTGGTCATCGCGCAGCGCCTCGGGGGGCGCGGCCAGCAAGCGCGGGATGAAGCGCTCGCGCAGCAAGCCGCCTTTGCCGTAGCGGCCAATCGAGTCAAACGCCAAACCCACCAGGGCTTCGCCGCCGATCGATTCATCGGTGCGGATGACCAGTGCCGAGGCGGTCATTTGGTCAAAGGCAATCGAGGCGTTGCGCATCGCCGAACCAATCGGCAGCATGGCTTCGTGGATGGCGACGATCTTCATGCGCGTGGCCCCACCCGGCCCAGGGCCTGCAAAATTCGCTCGGGCGTGTAGGGCTGGCTGGCGATGTGCACGCCCCAAGGCGCCAGCGCATCGTGCACCGCGTTGGCTACCGCCGCGCCCGCACCAATCGTGCCGGCCTCGCCAATGCCTTTGGCGCCGAGCAAGGTGTGGGTCACGGGGGTGTGCACATGGGCGATGACGATGTCGGGCATCTCACCCGCCATGGGCACCAGGTAGTCGGCCAAGGTGGAGGTCACGTGTTGGCCTTGCTCGTCGTAGCGGCATTCTTCAAACAGCGCCGCGCCAATGCCTTGCACCACACCGCCGCGCAACTGTTCGTCGGCCAGCAAGGGGTTGAGCACGCGCCCGCAGTCTTCCACCACCCAATGTTTGAGCAGGGTGACAAAGCCGGTGTCGGCATCGACTTCGAGCCAACTGGCTTGGATGCCGTTGGAGGCCATGAAGGGCCGCTGGGGCACCGCGCTGGCGCTGGCGATGGCAAAGGATTGGGGCTGAAAGCCAGCGGGCAATTCGTGCAGGCGAAAGTGCAGCATTTGCGCCAGGCGCTGCCATTCCACACTTTGCGTCCCATGGTGAAACGCGCCCGCGCGCCATTGCACCTGGGTGGCATCCACCTGCATCACCGCCGCAGCGAGTTGGGTCAATTGCGCCAGCAGTTGTTGGGCGGCCAGCAGCGCGGCCTCGCCACCGACCACCATGCCGCGCGACGCCCAGGTGCCGCCGCCTGAGGGCACGCTGTGGGTGTCGCCGCGCACCACGCGCACGGCGGCCATGTCCAGGTGCAGGCTTTGTGCAATCAATTGCTGCAGCACGGTGTCGATGCCTTGGCCTTGGTCGGTGCTGCTGATCATGCAGGTCACACCGCCATCGGGCTCCAAGCGCAGCACACAACCGTCTTGGGCGGTGATGGGCGCACCGGCGGCGCCATAAAACGCAGGCCCCGGCGCGGTCAATTCGACAAACGCCGCCAGGCCCAAACCCAAGTGGCGGCCTTGGGCGCGCATGGCGCGCTGTTGGGCGCGCAAGCCGGTGTAATCCATCAGTTCGAGCAAGCGGTCCAAACAAGCGTGGTGCGACAGGCCACCCAGGTCCATGCCATTGGCGCCGGTGGCGCCATGTTGTGCCGTGACGCGGTAATTGCGCCGGCGCAACTCGGCCGGGTCCAGGCCCAGCTGGGCCGCGCCCGCGTCCATCAATTGCTCGGTGATGGCGCAAGCCACCGGTTGGCCCACGCCCCGGTATGCGCCCACCGGGGCTTTGTTTTGGTAGGCCACGCGCAGCTGCGCTTGCAGCACCGCCCCCGCATAGGGCGCACCGACCAAGGACACGGTTTGCATGCCTTCGAGCACGCTGGTGCGCGGGAACATGGAATAGGCGCCAATGTCCATCAAGTCGTCCACCGCAAAGCCCAGCACCTGGCCTTGCGCGTCCAGGGCCAGCTGGGCGTTGACGCGGTGCGAGCGCGCATGCACATCGCTGTTGAAGGCTTCAAAACGGTCGCTGATGAATTTCACCGGTTGGCCCAACAAAACCGACGCCGCCACGGTGGCCATCTCGTCGTCATACACATGCAGCTTGATGCCAAAGGCGCCACCCACATCGGGGGTGAGCACGCGCACATCGGTCTCGCGCAAACCAAACAACTGCGCCAACAAGGCGCGCATTTGCTGCGGCACCTGGGTCGATTGGTGCACCGTGAGGTTTCGGCTGGACGGGTCAAACTCGGCGATGATGGCGCGCCCCTCCAGCGGCACACCGGTGTGGCGGGCGTAAACCAACTCGCGCTGCACCACGCAATGCGCTTTTGCGGCCACTGCGGCAAAACTGTCGCCGCCGATCTGGTGGGCCAGGGCCAGGTTGCTGCCCAGGCTGGGGTGGATCAGCGGGCTGTCGGCTTGCAAAGCGGCGGCTGCATCGACCACCGGCGGGCATTCTTCCCAAGCGATGTCGATCAAGGCCATGGCGTCTTCGGCCACGGCGCGGCTGGTGGCCACCACCAGCACCACCGGTTGGCCTTGCCAATGGCTTTGGCCATCGGCCAACGGGCCTTGGGCCGCGCTGCGGTGCTGGGGCAAGGTGGCCAAGGCGGTGGTCCAGGTTTGGCAAATGCCCGCCAAATCGCTGGCTTGCCAAACCCCGCGCACACCGGGGAGTGCCCGGGCCGCACTCAGGTCAGGTGCCGACCAACGGGCATGGGCCCAAGGGCTGCGCAAAAAGGCCGCGTGCAGCAAACCGGGCACGCGCAGATCGTCGGTGTAGCGGCCACGCCCGGCCACATAGCGGCGTGCACTCTCGCGCGGCAGGCCTTGGCCGACCCAATCGTGGAGCGGTGCATCCTCGCGGGGCTCGCTGTTCATGCGGTCGTGGTGGGGCGTGGGGTCCATGGTGCAGGCCTCACAAGGGGAAGGGCAGGGCGCGGTGCGCGGCATCGGCGTCGATCAGGTCAACGCGCTTGAGGGCGATTTTCAAACCCTGTGGCGTGCGCTGCAATCGGTGCAAGACCTGGGCGCTGAAGTGGCGTTGCACCTCAGCGCGCTGTTCAACGATCCATTGCATCGAGCTGACCACCACCTGGTGCGCGCTGCTGTCGTGCAAGCGCACCGCACTCACATGGTGGTGGGTGCGCGAGGGCGGGGTTTGCACATGGGTCATGGGGTGCAGCAAGCGCTCGGCGCGCAGCAACAACACCTCGGGTGTTTCATCAAACAAGGCCAGGGCGGGCTCGCCCTCTGCGGCTTGCGCGTGGGTGGGCATCCAGTAGCGCCCATCGGCGGTGAACAAACCCACCCAAGCGACAAAACCGCGTGCGTCCAGCAAGGCGGCTTCGTCCTCCACAAAGCGGTGCCAATCGGGCGGGTTCCAGTCGTTGGGGTTGTGCATGCAGCTGGCCTCAGGGGGTGCGCATCCATTGCAGCCAAGCCTGCAATTGGTGGCGGATCGGCAGCTCGCTGGTGCCAGCGGCTTGCCAGTGGCTGGGGCTGATGGTTTGGTCGCCGCCCAAGCCTCGGCTGGTGTCGATCCAATCGTTGAGGCCTTGGCTCAGGCCTTGTTGGCAGCGTTCGAAAATTTCCAGGTCGTCGCTGGCCACCAGGGAGCCCGGCGAGCTGGCCGTGTTCAAAAAGCGCAGGCTCAGGGCGTGCATCTCGGGTGGCGCCCCTTCCATGGCAAAGCAGTAGCTGGTGACCAGGGTTTGGTCCACCGCCAGGGGTTGCACCATGCGCACGGTTTGAAAGCGCGAGTTCACCGATAAATTGGGCCAGATCAGGTTGTTGAAGCGGTCCACCGCCAACACCGCTTGGGTTTTCTCCGGGCCATGGCGCTGCACCAAGGCGGCTTGGTAGGCGTTGAACACCGGGTCCTCGCGCTGGGCAGCGATCACCCCGCCCCGGTAAAAGCCACCCATGTAAACATGGCCACCGGCATGGGCGTGCAAATCCACACCGTCCCATTCGCTGAGTTTCAAACCATTGGCCAGCAGCATTTGGGTGGTTTGACCGGTCACGCCGTCGTGGGCGGCCCATTCGGGATGCTGGCGCGCCACCATCACCGCGCCGCCGTGCACAAACATCGGGTGCACCAAGTCGACCGCGTTCTCCATGAACAGCTTCCAGTTGCCTTGGTAAAGCATGCGCAGCTTGCCACCGGTTTGCACCAAGCGGCCACTGGGCGAGCGGTCGACCATGTTGTCGAGCGCACTGGCGAGACCGCCCAAAAAATCCACCAGGGGAGCCGCTGTCTCACTGTGGCAAGCAAAGATGAAGCCGCGGTAACTTTGCACCCGGCGGATGCGGGTCAGGCCACGCTGGGCCGTGTCGGCGCTGTTCGCATAACCTTGGGGCAAGGGCATGGCTTGCAACTGCCCGTCGAGCTGAAACGACCAGGCGTGATACGCGCAGGTGAACTGGCGCGCGTGGCCTTGGGGCTGCACCACCAAACGGGCACCGCGGTGGCTGCAGCGGTTTTCAAACGCGGCCAGGCCGCCATCGGCTTGGCGCACCACCACGATTTCTTGGGTGCCCATGTGGGCCAAGACGTGGTCGCCAGGTGCGGTCAGTTCGCTCTCGTGGCCCACATACACCCAGGCGCGCTGAAAAATGCGTTCTTGCTCCAAGGCAAATAACGCTGGGTCGGTGTAAATGCTGCGATGCACCCGGTGGGGCTGCACCCATTCGTCAGCATCCCATTGTTTGAGGCCGTCGAAGAGGTGCTGGGCAGGCATGTTCATTCGAGGTGGCCTGCCGCTTTAATTGTTTGCAAATGCATGGAGCGAATGCTAGTTTGCGCAAGGGTCATTTGTCAATTCAGGCTAACGTGATGGGCCAACACTTCTGTGGTCTGCCAATTTCAAGCCAGCGCCAGCAAGGCACGCAGGTGCTGGGCAAAAAACCCATCCTCTGGCCCCATGGCATACAACATTTCAAAATGGTTCAGGCCGGCACCCATGTGCCAGGTGCTGTCCATGCCTTGGGCTTGCAGGGCGGCGTTGAAATCGATCCCTTGGCGGATGAACTCGGGCGACTCGTTTTGACCAATCAGCAAGCGCACTGGGTGGGCGATGCGGTCCAGGTGGCGCTGTGGGCTCAAGGCCTCGACCAGCTCGGGGGTGAATTGCACATAGCTGCTGCGCGCGCTGTGGCTCACGGCCTCCAGGTCGTACATGCCGCTGCAGCTGAGCAAACCGCGCACCTTGAGGCCCGCAGGGCGCGTGGCCACCGGCGTGGTGGCCAAGGTGGCGGCCAGGTGCGCGCCCGATGAGTGGCCGACCAAGACCACGCGCTGGGCATCGGCACCGTGCGCTGCCGCATGCTGCACCACCCAGGCCAGGGCGCGTTGCACTTGATCGGCGAGCACACCGAGTTGGCCGTCGCGGTCGGTGACCGTTGAAAAGTCGGGCACCACCAGGTTGCAGCCCGCAGCGGTGAGCCATTCGGCGGCCATTGCATAGTCTTGGGCGCGACCGCGCCGCCAAGCCCCGCCATGCACAAAAAACACCAGCACGCCGCTGGCCTGGGGGCTGCGGTACCAATCCAGTGCTTCATCGGGGTGCGCGCCATAGGCATGGCGCTGGTGCAGGCCTCGCGCTTGCAAACGCGCTTGCACCGCTTGGCTGAACGCCGCGCAGGCGGGCAGCACTTCGGAGGCATTGGGCGCGTGGTGGACTTGGTCGTAAGCCCAATCGAGTTGGGCTTGGGTGAGTTCGCGCCAAGGGGTCGGTGTGGGGATGTTCATGGGATTCAAGGTATGGGGCAAAGTGCCGCTGGGCAGCGCTTTTGCGGTGGCGGGTCGGGGAGCGGCCGGTGTCAGCGCGCAGCCAATGCGTCGCGCTTCCACATTTGCCAGGGGCGGTCCAGGTGCTGGTCGTTCATTTCAGCGGTGGCGCTGGCTTCGCCGTCGGTGAGGTAGCTGACCTCGCCCAAGGGCATGGACATGGCTTGCAAGCGGGCGTTGTTTTCGGTGTAGATGGCGCGGTAAACCACTTGTTGGATCGAGCTGCCCACCGCCACGCTGCCGTGGCCGCGCATCAAGGCGACCGGGTGTGCACCCAGGACCTCGGCCAAGGCCTTGCCCAAGGCGTGCGAGCGCACCAGCAAATCGGAGTTTTCACCGGCGCTGTGGCGAATTTCAAAGACCGGCGTGGTCGCCCCCAAAAAACCGCTCATGTGGCAGATCGGGCGCAAGCGCGCGCCGGTGACACCAAAGGGGATGACCGAAGGCGAATGGCTGTGGATGACGGCATTCACATCGGGGCGCATTTTGAAAATTTCGCCGTGGATGAAGCGCTCGAGATAGGTTTTGCGGCCACGCTCGTCGATCACGTTGCTGTCGAGGTCGCAGGCCAGGATGTCGTCGGCCTGCACCAGGGCCGGGGCCATGCTGCGGGCAATGAAAAAACGCTGCGGGTTGGCCGGGTCGCGCACGCTGATGTGGCCAAAGCCGTCGAGCACACCTTGGTTG
>JBEDFU010000224.1:0-2727 GCA_041174965.1 Pseudomonadota bacterium
CGTCCTGATTGCTTTGTTGGCACAAGGGCATCTGCTCATTGAAGGTGTTCCCGGCCTCGCCAAAACACTGACCGTCAACACATTGGCTCAATCACTCAACGGCAGTTTCAGTCGCATCCAATTCACGCCGGACTTGTTGCCTGCAGATTTGATCGGCACACGAATCTTCAACCAACAGACCAGCGAATTCAGCACCGTGCTGGGTCCCGTCTTTGCTAATCTTTTGTTGGCCGATGAAATCAACCGAGCGCCCGCCAAAGTTCAAAGCGCCTTGCTTGAAGTGATGCAGGAGCGTCAAGTCACCATCGCAGGGCAAACGCACCGTATCCCATCGCCATTTTTGGTCATGGCTACACAAAATCCGATCGAGACAGAAGGAACCTATCCACTGCCAGAGGCACAAGTTGACCGCTTCATGATGAAGGTGCTGATTGACTATCCGAGTGAGGACGAGGAATTCGTCATCGTTCAAAGAGTCATCGGCGCAAGCGCTAAACCGACGGGGGTCGTGAGCCTTGAGGAACTCGAATCTCTACAAATACAGTGCCGTCATTGCTATGTGGACCCCAGCCTGGTTCACTATGCCGTCAAGCTAGTCTCAGCGACCCGTTTCCCAGAGCAATATGGCTTGGAATCAATCAAGGGATTGATCAGCTTCGGCGCAAGCCCCCGAGCTAGCATCGGCCTCATCGAAGGTGCTCGCGCATTGGCGTTGCTTCGCGGTCGTGATTACGCGTTGCCCCAAGACGTGGCTGATTTGGTTCCCGATGTCCTGAGACATCGCTTGGTTTTATCCTATGCCGCATTAGCCGAAGGCAAGAATGTGGACACTTTGATTCAAGATGTGATGCGCGCGGTACCGATGCCAGATCAACCGTTGGAAGCGCATGTCCGCTGAGGCCTTACTCCAACAACTGGAGTGGACAGTTATCCGACGGCTAGATGGCTTGCTCCAAGGTGATCACCGAACACTGTTCAGAGGATCAGGTTTGGATTTGGCAGACCTGCGCGAGTACCAAGCCCAAGACGATGTGAGACACATCGACTGGAATGTCACGGCTCGCATGCAAACACCCTTTGTGCGAGAGCACCAAGAGGATCGAGAGATCAATGCTTGGTTTTTATTGGACTTGAGCGGCTCCATGGACTTTGGCAGTAGCGATGTCAGCAAGCGTGATGTGATGCTGCGATTTGTGGCCGTGATGGCCAAACTGCTCATGAAGCGGGGCAATCGAATCGGTGCATTGCTGCTGAACCCGGCAGAACCTGAAGGCTTCAAGTACATTCCTGCACGCATGCACAGAAGACACTTGTTGCATCTGTTGCATGTCTTAGAGGTGTCCCCCGTTGCCCAGCAATCCCATCAAACCCGACTGACTGATTGGCTCAGAAAAGCCAACAGTTTATTGAAACGTAGGTCCAGTGTGTTTGTGGTCTCTGACTTCATGGGGGCATTTAACTGGGCGACCGAGCTGAGTGCGTTAGGACAACGGCACGAAACAATTGCAGTGCGTTTGTTCGACCCAGCAGAAATCAATCTGCCGAACGCAGGCTTGGTGTTGCTTCAAGATTCAGAAACCTCAGAGCAATTGCTGCTTGATACGGCCAACCCAACCTTCAGAACTCGCTACGCCCAAACGGTTGAAAAGAGAGAGCAGCAACTGGCCGAAACGTTTGCGCATGCAGGTGTCGATGCATTAGAGCTGTCAACAGATGAAGATTTGGCAAGTGCGTTGATTCGCTTCTCTGAGTTGAGAAAACGGAGAGTTTGGCATGCCTGATCTAAGCTCAATCTATTTTTTGTGGCCCATGATGCTCTGGACATGCGCACTGGTCCCTGTCCTTGCTCTTGTCTATTCACTCAAAACCCGTAAGAAGCCTCCACTCGTACTTAGCTTGGGGTTATTGCTGCTGTGTATCTCTTTGGCAAGGCCAGAAACGGTGTTGATGACCCCTGTGCATGATGCCACTGTCATGCTGGTCATGGACACCTCTGGCAGCATGCGCGCCAAAGATCTTCAACCATCACGGATCGAAGTGGCACAGAAAGCTGCTCAGCAATTCATTGAAGACAAACCGCACAGATTGCGCGTAGGTCTGGTGACCGTGGCGGGAACTGCGGCCCTGGCACAAGCCCCGACCGAAGATCGTGATGTTTTGTTGAAAGCGATCGACTACCTGCCGCTGCAATATGGGTCTGCCTTAGGTACTGGGATCTTGGTATCGCTAGAAGCTTTGTTGCCAGATGCTGGCATTGATGCGCAAAAAATCATCAACGCATCTGCTGAGGAAGGTGGTGCTAAAAACCAAACCAACGCAGGACAATCCTTGGACGATAAAAAAACAGCGCTTGCCACGGCGAGCCCATCAACAAGTCAGGGGCGGCAGATGGCCATCGTTTTAATGAGCGATGGTCAAAATAATATGGGACCAGAGCTGAAGCAAATGGCAGATTTGGCCGCCAAACATCAAGTCAAAATTTACACCGTTGGCATTGGCACCACCGAAGGTGATGTGATCCAAATGCAAGGCCGCAGCATGCGTGTCAAGTTAGAAGATGAGGCACTCAAAAAAGTTTCAGCCATCACACAAGGCGAGTATTTCAAAGCCGACAGTGCCCAAGCGTTGAAGAGCGTTTACAACAAGTTGGGGCATCGGTTGCGGTTTGAAAAACGCGCCATGAGTGAGTTCACTGCGCACGTGTCAATTTTGGGCCTGCTACTTGTC
>JBEDFU010000225.1:0-3370 GCA_041174965.1 Pseudomonadota bacterium
GGGCGCACTCGATGAGGTTCTCCACCTCCAAGGCCTCGATGCGGGCGGTGTTGAACACATTGGACTTGTCTTTGAGACCAATGTGTTTGACGCGTTCGCGCAGGTCGGCGATCTTTTTCACGCCTTCGTCCATGCTGGCTTGGGTGCGGAAAACGCCCGCGTGCAACTGCATGCTGGCGCGGATGTCGTTGGCCACGTCCTGGGCATATTCGCCATCGGTGTTGCCGTTCAGCCGCGCCAAGCGAGACAGCGACAAATCGGCGGCATCGGCTGGCAGTGGTTTGTGGGTTTTGTTTTTCTGGTGGAAGTCCACGATGTGGTTGCCGGCCGCTTTGCCAAACACCAGCAAATCGAGCAGCGAGTTGGTGCCCAAACGGTTGGCGCCGTGCACCGACACGCAAGAGCATTCGCCCACGGCGTACAAACCATTCACCACCGCGTTGTGGTCGGTGGCGGTTTGCGTGACCACTTGGCCATGGATGTTTGTGGGGATGCCACCCATTTGGTAATGGATGGTGGGCACCACCGGAATGGGCTCTTTGGTGATGTCGACGTTGGCGAAGTTGTGGCCAATCTCGTAGACGGATGGCAAGCGCTTCATGATGGTGTCGGCACCGAGGTGGTCGAGCTTCAAGTGCACATAGTCTTTGTTTGGGCCGCAACCGCGGCCCTCTTTGATCTCTTGGTCCATGCAACGCGACACAAAGTCGCGCGGTGCCAAGTCTTTCAAGGTGGGCGCATAACGCTCCATGAAACGCTCGCCATTGCTGTTGAGCAAAATCGCGCCTTCACCGCGGCAACCTTCGGTCAAGAGCACACCAGCACCGGCGACACCGGTGGGGTGGAACTGCCAAAACTCCATGTCTTCCAGCGGAATGCCTGCACGTGCCGCCATGCCCAAACCATCACCGGTGTTGATGAACGCATTGGTCGAGGCGGCAAAGATGCGGCCAGCGCCACCGGTGGCGAGCAACACGGTTTTGGCTTCCAGGATGTACATCTCGCCGGTTTCCATCTCCAAGGCGGTGACGCCTACGGCATCGCCCTCGGCATCGCGGATCA
The DNA here is from genome assembly GCA_041174965.1 of Pseudomonadota bacterium. Taxonomy (GTDB): domain Bacteria; phylum Pseudomonadota; class Gammaproteobacteria; order Burkholderiales; family Burkholderiaceae_C; genus Limnohabitans. The sequence goes on from JBEDFU010000225.1 coordinate 1,063, forward strand.
GGTCAAGGGCCATCCATTCGACGAAGAAGGTGGTGTTGGCTTGCACGTTTTGCTGGTACAGGGTGTGCAGCATGGCGTGGCCGGTGCGGTCCGCTGCGGCGCAGGCGCGCTGCACGGGCTTTTCACCGTAGTTGGCCGTGTGCCCGCCAAAGGGGCGCTGGTAAATGGTGCCGTCTGGGTTGCGGTCAAAGGGCATGCCCATGTGTTCCAACTCGTAGACCACCTTGGGCGCTTCGCGGCACATGTATTCGATGGCATCTTGGTCACCCAGCCAATCCGACCCTTTGATGGTGTCGTAGAAGTGGTAGTGCCAGTTGTCTTCGGACATATTGCCCAAAGACGCACCGATGCCACCCTGGGCAGCCACGGTGTGCGAGCGGGTGGGAAATACTTTGGACAACACAGCTACATTCAGGCCGGCACGGGCCAATTGCAGCGAGGCACGCATGCCTGAGCCACCGGCGCCGACAATGACGACATCGAACCTGCGTCGGGCGATGGAACTTGAACTAGACATGGGTCACAGCCTCCAGAGAACTTGAATTGCCCAGCCGGTGCAAGACACCAGCCAGACCATGGTGAAAATTTGCAAACCCAGGCGCACGCCCACCGGTTTGACGTAGTCCATCCAAATGTCGCGCACACCGACCCAGATGTGGTAGGCCATGGCCACAATGATGGCGAAGGTCAGCGCCTTCATCCATTGGGTGCTGAAGATGCCCGCCCATTTGTCATAGCCAATGGGGCCACTGCCCCAGGCCAATTGCACCAAGACCAGTAATGTGAACAAGGCCATCAAGCCTGCAGTGATGCGCTGGGCCAGCCAGTCGCGCAGCCCGTAATGGGCGCCGACCACCACGCGTTTGGAACCGTAATTGACAGACATGTGTTTCTTTCCTTGAGATCAGTACAGGCCAAACAACTTGGCGCCCAGCACCAGGGTCATGGCGATGGACAAGCCCAGGGTGGCAATGGCCGAGGAGCGGCCAAACTCTTTGCTCACCGCATGTTGCACATCCATGAAAAGGTGGCGCATGCCAGCGATCAGGTGGTGCAAATAGGCCCAGATCAGGGCCAAGGCGACCAGTTTCATGAACCAACCGGGGACAAAGCCCAGGCCGACATTGAAAGCCAATTTGAATTTGGCGAATGAAATTTCGGATGAGACCGAGGTGTCGAACATCCAAATGATGAAGGGCAGCAACAAGAACATCAAGGCGCCACTGATGCGGTGCAGGATGGACACCCAGCCCGCAGGGGGCAGGCGATAGGAGGGCAAATCGGTCAACGCATTGATATTGCGAAACTCAGGCCGTTTCGGGGCAGTCTCGGTCATGGGGAGGAATCCTGGTCGTGGGGTGGGAAAAACAGATGGGTCAACAACAAAGTGGCAAATTCTATTGGACGGCAAAAAGATGACGTGAAAATTGCATGTCAGATTCAGAACAATTGATTTCGATAGTGGTGCATATCGGTGCGGTACAAACCGCGGCGCAACTCCATGGGAAGGTCTTTGTAGGTGAACGCCACCCGTTCCACACTGAGCAACGGGGTGGTGGTGTTCACTTGCAGCCATTGTGCCTGTTGTTCGTCGGGCAAAACTGCACGCAAGCGTTCATCGGCGCGAACCATGCTGATACCGAATTCAGCCTCGAACATGGCATACATGGGGCCCTGTGAGGCCGCCAAGCGCTCGGCACTCAAGCCCTTGAAGCGGTCGCCAGGTAGCCACAACTCTTCCAAGATGGTGGGCACACCGCCAAAGGACAGGGTGCGGCGAACTTCGATCACCGGTTCACCGGTGCGCAAGGCCAAGGCCCGCGCCACCTCGGCGCTGGCGCGCATGCGTTTGCAACCCAAGATCGTGCGCTCGGCGGGCCCTTGGCTTTGGGGGTTGCCGTGATCGGGTTGCAGTTTGAGAAATCGAAACTGAAATCTTTCTTCTGCATGGGTGGCGACAAATGTGCCCTTGCCCTGGCGGCGCACCAACAGGTTTTCGGTGGCCAACTCGTCGATGGCCTTGCGCACCGTGCCTTGGCTGACTTTGAAGCGAGCTGCCAGGTCCATTTCGCTGGGGATGGCTTCGCCGGGTTTCCACTCGCCGCCTTGGAGGCTTTGCAAGATCAGCCCCTTGATTTGTTGGTACAAGGGGCTGAAAGCCGGCGTCTGTCCAGGTGTCACCAACAGGCCAGGAATTTCACTGGCAAAAGCGGTTGCAGGTGATGGGATTGATGGCGGCATGGCGTGGGTGTGACAGGGTGTCAGCCCTGTGTCATGGCCTCATCTTATCTTATATAAGACATAAGAC
>JBEDFU010000226.1:0-7185 GCA_041174965.1 Pseudomonadota bacterium
CACTTGGGCCTTGTCCACCGCAGGGCCGCATTGGCTGGGCTTGGGTGTGCATTGGGCTTGGGCCGCATTGGCCGGTGTGTGTGTGTCTGTGCTCGCCTCGTTGTTGATCGAGCGTTTCACCTACCGCTACATGAAGGCGCGTTTTGGTGACGCCACCGAACATGCCCTGCCCCTGGTCAGCTCCTTGGGATTTTTGATCGTGTTCGAGCACCTGGCCATGGCGATGTGGGGTGGCGACCCCCAGCGTTTTGAATTGCCCTTCAAAGACACCAATTTGCAATGGGCGGGGTTGTTTGTGGGTGTGCCGCATTTGATCAGCTTGTGCCTGGCGATTGCATTGGTGGCGGTGTTGCACCAGGTGTTGGCGCGCACCCAAACTGGCAGGGCTTTACGCGCGATCGCCGAAAACCCCGATGCCAGCACCTTGATGGGCGTGGAAGTGCAACACATCGTGCCTTTGGTGTTTGTGATTGCCGGTATGCTGTCGGCTATGGCTGGCATTTTGTATGCCGCCAGTTATGGCACGGTCACCCCTTTCATGGGCGACGCCATCGCCAGCGATGCCATTGCCGGCATGGTGCTGGGGGGCTTGGGCAATATTTGGGGCGCCATCGCGGGCGGCTTGTTGGTGGGCCTGGTCAAGGTCTTGGCCATCAGTGTGTTTGGGGCCGAGATTGAAAAAATCCCCGTCTGGGGCCTGTTGCTGGCCATTTTGATCGTTCGCCCTTCGGGTTTGTTTGGGCACACCCACATCGGCAAGGGGAAGTTTTGATGTCGGGTTATGTCAGCGGTTTGTTGGCCATGTTGGCCATCAACACCATCATTGCTTATTCGGTGTTTGTACCGGCATCTGCGGGCTTGCTCAACTTGGGTGCCGCTGGCTTTGTGCTGGTGGGCGCCTACAGCGCTGGCGCGCTCACCATGTTGTGGGAGTTGCCCCTGTGGGTGGCCGTGCCTTTGGGGGCGGTGGCGGCGGGCTTGGTGGCCTTTTTGATCGCCTTTCCGATCTTGCGCACCCGTGGCATCTACATGGTGTTGGCCACCTTTGCTTTTGCCGAGGTGGTGGCCGGTGTGTTGATCAACATCCCCGCATTGGGGGGTGCAGCAGGCCTGTCGGTCATGGCGTATGCCGGCTTGCCGGTGGTGGCGCCGGTGGCGGTGTTGGTCGTGTGTTTTGTGGCCTGGTTGATGGCCACCCGCTTTGGTTTGTCGGTGCGCGCGGTGCATGACGATGAAAACGTGGCCCACTTGTTTGGCGTGCACCTGCGCATGACCCAGGTGATGGCGCTGACGATTGGTGGCGCCATCGGTGGTTTGGGCGGGGCTTTGTTGGTGCACCAGTTCAACTTCATTGACGTGCAATCGACCGGTGCGATGTTCAGCATTTATGTCTTGTTGTATGTGCTGATGGGCGGCACCCAAACCGTGTGGGGGCCCTTGTTTGGCGCTTTGTTCTTCACCTTGGTGCCCGAGGCCTTGCGCAAACTGTCGGAGCTTGATCCATCGCTCAAGTTTTTGGAAGGCGGGCGCTACATCTTTTTTGGCCTGGCTGTGGTCTTGCTCATGATGTGGCGGCCCCAGGGCGTGGTCACCCGCACCATGCTGGAGAACTTGCGTTCGATGTGGGGCGGACAGCGCGCCCAAGCCGATGCGTCTGGCGGGGGGCGCGCATGAGCAGCGTGTTGGAACTCTCCGGGGTGAGCAAATCCTTTGGCGGCCTCAAGGTGATTGACGATGTCAGTTTTTCTGTGCCCAAAGGCAGCCGCACCGCTTTGATTGGCCCCAATGGGGCGGGCAAGTCCACCGTTTTCAACCTGATCTCGGGGGTCTATCCCATCGACAGCGGGCGCATCACGGCTCTGGGCCAAGACATCACCCACATGTCGGTGGCGAATCGGGTGGCGCATGGTGTGGCGCGGTCGTTTCAAAACATCCGGCTCATGCCCCACCTGTCCACGGTGGAGAACGTGATGCTGGGCGAGCACCACTTGAGCTCGCCGTGGTCGCTGGCCCGGGGTGAGCGCGCGAGCGAACGCGCCCGCGCTGCTTTGGCTGACGCGGGCCTGGGCACTTATCCCGGCCAAGTGGTGGCTGATTTGCCCTATGGCATTCAAAAACGCATTGAGGTGGTGCGCGCCATCATGGCCCAGCCGCAAATATTGCTGCTCGACGAACCCGCCGCTGGCTTGAACCATGTGGAAACCGACGAGTTGCGCCGCTTGCTCGAGCGCTTGTCCGAGCGCGGCATCACCCTGTTGGTGGTCGAGCACGACATGCCCTTTGTGCGCACCTTGTGCAACCATGTGGTGGTGCTCAACTTCGGCAAAAAGATTTTCGAAGGCACGCCCGAAGCGGTGCACCGCGACCCAGGCGTGCTCGAGGCCTATTTGGGCACGCCCACACCGGCCGGAGGTGACCATGCTGCTTGATGCCCAAGGTTTGAATGTGGTGTATGGCCGCACCCATGCGGTCAAAGATGTGTCGGTTCAAGTGGACCAGGGCGAAATCGTCACCGTGTTGGGCGCCAACGGGGCGGGTAAAAGCTCGTTGCTGCGGGCTTTGCAAGGCATGGTCAAACCCCAGCAAGGCGAGTTGTTGTTCAAAGGCCAATCGGTGCTGCGCCAAAGTGCTGCGTGGCGTGTTGGACAAGGCTTGGTGTTGGTGCCCGAGGGACGGCAAATTTTTGTCAGCCTCACCGTCAACGACAACTTGCTGATGGGCGCTTACATTCGGCGCGACAACCCGCAGCGCGAGATCGACGCCATTTACCAACGCTTTCCCAATTTGGCCGCGCGCCGCGACATGCTGGCTTCGGTGCTGTCAGGTGGCGAGCAACAAATGCTGGCGATTGGCCGTGCCTTGCTCAGCAAGCCCGCGCTGATGATGCTCGATGAGCCCTCCTTGGGCCTGAGCCCCCTGTTGGTGCAGGCGCTGTTTGGCTTGCTCAAAGATTTGAACCGTGACGGTTTGTCGATATTGCTCGTGGAGCAAAACACACACATGGCGCTGGCCACCGCCCACAGGGCCTATGTGTTGGAGTTGGGGCGGATGGTTTTGCAAGGCAATGCCCAAGACATTGCAGCCGACCCGCGCATGGCGGCAGCTTATTTGGGCGCTTGAACACAGGAGCATGAGATGAACAAACGTATGTGGACCCTGGCTTTGGCCGCAGGCCTGGCCCTGCCGGTTTTGAGCCAAGAGCTGGTGTTGGGTTTGACCCATGCCAAAACCGGCCGCTTTGCGGGCGTGGGCGTGGGCACTGAAATCGCCGTGGACATTGCCGTGGCTGAAATCAACGCCGCCGGTGGCGTGAACGGCAAAAAAATCCGCGTCGAAAAATTCGACACTGGCAGTGACGCCAAAAACGCGCAAATAGCGACCCAAAAATTTGCCGAAGATGCCAAGGCCTTGGCCATCATCGGCCCCTTCTCCAGCCAAGAAGCCCAAGTGGCGTTTGCTGCTGGTGAGCGCTTGGAGATTGTGCAAATCCCCAATGCCGCTTCGGCCCCAGGTTTGACCAAGGACCGCAAATGGGCTTACCGTGTCACCGAAGACGAGGGCAAGCAGTTTGGTCGCTTGCTCAAGACCATGTCCGCCAAAGGTGGTGTGTCCAACAAAACGGCTGCGGTGATGTTTCCCAGCGACGAATTTGTCGGCAAGTCCTTGGCCACCTGGATGCCCAATTTGCTCGAGGCCAATGGCTGGAAGATGGTGATCCCCGCCGAGGGCTTCCCCACCAATGCCACCGACTTGTCGCCCCACATCACCAAGCTGCAAGGCAACTCGCCCGGTGTGTTTGCTTTTGCGGGCTTGCCCGAGGGCACGGCCAAGGTGATGAAAGAGCTGCGCCGACAAGGCCACAACAGCATGCTGATTGGCGGCCAAATTTTTGCCGACCCCGACATTGCCAAGATCTTGGGCAGCGATGGTGAAAACGCCACCTATGTGTCTTGGTACTGGTGGGACCTGAACGACCGCACCCGCCAGTTTGAGAAAAAGTTTCTCGATGAAGCCAAAAAGCGCGGCGTCAACAAGACCGGTGCCCACCACGTCGATGCCTCGGCTTACGACATCGTGTATGTGTACGCCGATGTGATGCGCCGCGCTGGCATCTCCGGTGACGCGGCCAAGCTAAAGGCTGAGCGCACCGCCATCCGCGACGCCCTGGCCGCCACCAACCTTGACGGGGTGGTGGGCAAGGTGTGCTTCAGCAAGGACCGCGACTCCGAGCTGGCTGGCTACATCATCCGCATCAAAAATGGCCAGCGCACTTTGCTGGACTCGCACGCGCCTGACCGCTGCATGTGAAGCCGCTGTGGGGCCTGCGCGTCCCACGTGAGACCTGCGTTGTCAACGCGCAGGTCAGAGATGACAACGGGGCCCATGGGGCCCCGTTTTTTTGGGTCACACCATGCTGGGCCGCGCCAGCCCAGCCCGACCCATCAGGCGATGTGGGTGTGGTGGTTTTGCAGGTACCAGCTGGATATTTCTTCGCGGGTGGTCCACCACACATCGGGGTGGCTTTGGGCGTGGGCCAAGAACTCGCGAAAACACGGCATGCGGTGCGGATGCCCGGACACGTGGGGATGCAGGCCAATGCTCATGATGCGGCTGGACTCGGCGCTTTCGCGGTACAGCTCGTCAAACTGGTCTTTGAGCATGCGCGCGGCGTCCCAGGTCGACATGGCGCGGCGGTGGAAGAACGTGAAGTCGTTCAATTCAATGGTGTAGGGCACGTTGACGATGGGGCCGGACGGCGTGCTGATCAGGTAGGGCTGCTCGTCATTCATGTAGTCGCAGAAAAACTGCAAGCCTTGCTCGGCCAGCAAGTCGGGCGTGTTGGGTGTGCTGCGCAGCGACGACGACAACCAGCCCTTGGCCTTGCGCCCCACCGTCTTTTCGTACACCGCCAATGTGGCGGCAATCAGTTGGCGCTCTTTGTCGATGTCAAAGGTGTACTTGGTGAGCAACTCGCCTTGCTCGTAGTTGTGGGCCACGATTTCCCAGTTGCGGGCGTTGGCGTAAGCCACGATCTCGGGCCGCTCCAAGGCGGTTTTGGCATTGATGGTGATGCCAAAGCGGGCGCCCATCTCGTCAAACAGCTTGAACATGCGCCACACACCGACCCGTTGGCCGTATTCGCGCCAAGTGAAGTTGGGGAAGTCGGCCACATTGCCGGGCAGCGAATCGGGGAGCATGGGCGGGCCACCGGCGTAATAAGGCTCGGTGGTGTCTTTGGTCAAGTCCCAGTACTCGCAATTCATCGTGATGATGACGGCCAGCTTTTTGCCGTTGGGCCAGCGCAGGGGCCTTCGGTTGATCATCGGTGACCAGGGATAGTGCATGCAAAACTCCTTTTAAACTCGGACAGGAATGGCTTGGCCTTTTCGGGCCAAGGGGTGAGGAAAACGCGGGCGCATCGGCGCCACATAACCAAGGGCATCCACATGAAGACGCAACCACTGGGGCAATTCACCATCGATCGGGTCACCGAGTTCGAAGGCGCGTTTGCACCGCTGAAAAACATTTTGCCCGGCATCACCCAGGCCGACATCGATGCCCATGCCGATTGGCTCAAGCCCAACTATGTCGACGCGCAAGACCGCGCCATCATGTCGTTTCACAGCTACCTGATCCAAACCGGGCGGCACCGCATTTTGGTTGACGCCTGCGTGGGCAACGACAAAGAGCGGCCCCACCGGGCGAGTTGGCATCGGGCCCAGTTCCCTTTCATGGCATCGCTGGCGCAGGCCGGGGTGTCGCCCGAAGACATTGACTTTGTCTGCTGCACCCACATGCATGCCGACCACGTGGGCTGGAACACGCGTTTGCAAAACGGGCAATGGGTGCCGACCTTTCCCAAGGCGCGCTATGTGTTTGCCCAAACCGAGTACAGCCACTGGGAGAAAACCCACCGCGAGGCTTTGGCCAAAGGCGAGCCTTCGCCCAACCATGGCTCGTTTGCCGACAGCGTGTTGCCGGTGGTGGAAGCGGGCCGCGCTTTGATGGTGAAAGATGATTTTGAATTCGAGCCCGGCCTGTACCTGGGCGCGGCCCATGGCCACACCCCGGGCAACTGTGTGCTCCATGCCCACAGCCAAGGACGCCGTGCGATTTTCAGCGGCGACATCTTGCACACCCCGGCGCAGTTGATCAACACCGATTGGTCGTCGAACTTTTGCTTTGACCCGCAGGCCTCGGCCCAGGTGCGCAAAAACTTGGTGCACAGCATTGCCGACACCGACACCTTGCTCATGACCGGCCACTTCCCCACGCCGGTGGCTGGGCGCGTGGTCAGCCACGGCGATCACTTCCGTTTTGCGGGCGCAGACCAACCGGGGGCTTGACGGTTGGATGGGCTTCACAACAAGCCCAACATGATTTGGCTGTTCTCCACCATGGCTTTGGGGCGGGTGGAGATGATGTGGGTCTGGGTGCGCATCTTGGCCAGCAAGGGGTCGCGGGCGCGCAAGGCCTCAATGATCTCCAGGTGCTGCTGGTTGGAGCGGCGCACCGACACCTCGCCGGGCCAGTTGTGGTTTTTCATTTGCACCAAGGGCAGCTCGATCAAGGGCTTGGCCAAGGCGTTCAAACGCACCGAGCCACTGGCGCGCAGCATCACGCTGTGAAACTGGTTGTTGCTGGCCTGAAACAGCGCAAACAATTCGTCGTTGTCCAAGTTGGCTTGCAGCAAATCTTCGATGTGGGCGCTGATGTGCGCCAGCTCCTCAATGTCTTCGGGCTTGGCATGCAGGGCGGCCAAGGCGCTGGCGTGGCCCTCCAAGGTGGCGCGCAATTGAAAAATTTCATCGATCTCGGCCATCGACAACTCGGCCACAAAGGTGCCCCGGCTGGGCTCGCTGCGCACCAAACCGTCGGAGGCCAAGCGGCGCAAACTGTCGCGCACCGAGGTGCGCGAGACGCCCACCCGCTGTGCCAATTCTTCCTCGATCATGCGCTGCCCAGGCTGGTATTCGCCCGTCAGGATCAAGCTGCGGATGGATTGGTAGGCGAGGTCGCTGGCGCGGGTCATGGTGGGTGGGTAGAGGCGACAATTGTGTACAAATAATCGGTGTCAATTCGCTACCTCGGTAAAGTTAAAGGGTAAACCCCTAATAATTCGGGATATTTTTGGCTTGGATGCGGTTTATTTCGGTGAAGAATGCGCGCGGGCCAGAACAATTG
>JBEDFU010000227.1:0-5616 GCA_041174965.1 Pseudomonadota bacterium
TGTTGCCAGTGATGGGGCTCACGTTCCAGCCGCTCAAAGCGCCATAAACGTTGAATGTGGTAATGACCGGTGTGGAGTTACCAGCAACGCTCTGGTTGGTGGTGGTACCAGCAGAACGGCCGCTCACTTGGCTGTTGAACATGGTGTATGCCAAACCAGCACGCAAAGGACCAGCCGTGTAATCAATCATCAGTGCGTTGCGGGCTTGCTTGTCCATGGTTGTACCCGTGGCGGTGTTGGCGCTCAACCATTCGGTTTGTTCACGGCCGCCAGCAGAACCCATCTGCAACATGGCTTGGAAACCACCCATACGGGGGGAGATGTAGGTGATGGCATTGGCACGGGTTCCGCCCACTGCACCGGCGCCCCACAGGTGGGCCACCTCACCGCCGATCACACCTTCAGAGGTTTGAGTATGACCGCTCAGGGTGCTGACTTCATAGACAGGGGTGTACTGATAACCCACGCGCACGGTACCGAAGCCACCTTCCAAACCCAAGTAGGTCTGGCGGTTGGTGCTCTGTGTGTAACCGCCTGCGGTGCCGGTGTCGAACTGGTTGGTAGATCCAGCCAAACCGTCGTACTGTGCACCAGAAGTGCCTGTGCGAACGCCAAACAAAGCGCCGTTGGTGGGGCTGATGCCTTGCTCTGTCACAAAGTGGGCTTTCATGCCGCCACCGAGGTCTTCCGTGCCACGGAAACCAATGCGGGAACCAGCGTTGCCGCCGTCCATCACACCAGATTGCTTAACAGTGGTTGCACCATTGGCATTGCTGAGGGATTTGATGCCGTAGGCAACGTCGGTACGACCATAAATGGTGGCTTGTGCCATCACTGCGCCAGTGGCGGCCAGCGCAGCCAGAGCAACTAGGGATTTTTTCATGAGTAAATTCTCCAAGGTTAAACAAAGGGGCTTCAGAGAACTGAAACCAACTTCTTTTCTAGAAGTTGGCGCTATTGCACCAGAGCGGGCACCCGCTGGCAAAGGCTTTCTGGCTTTATGGGGTCAATGCGTTGTTGGCTTGCAACAAGTTGTGTGGCCCTTTGGTTTCATACCGCGCTGAGAATGAAAATAATACTTCATAAGTTAACGTTTTTGATGTTTTTGCTCTTTCTCTTGGCTTTGCCTTGTGTTGGACAATCCAGCGCATGACATACCCTGCTGCCTTTTTCAAACCCGGCCCTTTTGATGCATTGCTCGGCGCGGCCGATCAAGCCTTGCGCACGCTGTGGGCCACGCCGCATGCGCGCCGTCCCATGCCCGCGCCCGACAGTGCAGCCGATTCGCTAGACGACGCACAGCGCCGCGAAGCCGCCGCTTTGATGCGGGTGAACCATGTGGGCGAGGTGTGCGCCCAAGCCTTGTACAGCGCGCAAACCTTGGCCACGCGCCAAACGGGCTTGCAAGCGCATTTGCAAGCAGCCGCTGCCGAAGAAACCGATCACCTGGCCTGGACCGAGGCGCGCATCCACGCCTTGGGCGGGCGCAAAAGCTGGCTCAACCCCCTTTGGTATGCCGGTGCGTTTGCTTTGGCCTATGCCACCGCCAAGATTGGTGGCGAACGCGTCAGCCTGGGGTTCGTGGTGGAAACCGAGCGCCAAGTGGAGGCGCATCTGCACAGCCACCTGGCGCGCTTGCCAGCTGGTGACACCGCCTCCATCGCCGTGGTGAAAGCCATGGCCCATGACGAGGCCCAACACGCTCGTGAAGCCCAGCGCGCAGGGGCCGCCGAATTGCCCGAACCCCTCAAGCGCCTGATGGCGCTGAGCGGTCGGGTGATGACCACGGTGGCGCACCGGGTTTAAACAGCCTGTTGCTTCGGCGCGTTTTGGGTAGCACTGGTGCCTGCTGTGGACCTCATAGGCATGCCCTTGAAACAGCTTTGACAAAAAGTCAGGCTGGCACCAACCAGCGCATGGGGTCCTGAGCGGGCAAATCGTTGGCTGACACGCCTTGCTCTTGAACGATTTGCGACCACCCGTCCATGTAAGCCTCGCGGGCTTGCCTGATGAACGCCAATGCCTCTTGGTTGTCCCAGCCAAACCGGTGGGCATCCAAAAGCAAATTGGCTTGCGTGGCGATGGCTGACCCCGTGTGCGCGATCGCCATGGCTTGCACCCCCGAATAGGCGGGGTGGGGTGCGATGTCAAAAGCTGGGGCCAATTGCCAGCGGGCATCTTGATAGATAAACCCGTGGTTGCGCGGGTGGTCGTCGCCATTGCCGCAAATGGTGTTGAACACCATGCGCCGCCACAACTCGCGCTGCATGGGTACCACGTCGGTGTTTCGATTGGCGCAAAAGCGCTGCATGTCTTTGGCCAAAGCCACGTAGGAGCGCGAAGGCTCGCCACGCATGGGCGTGTCCAAACGCAAAACCGTGTGGGCGCTGGCAAAAAGCCGGCGCTGTGTGTGGCCCTGGTCGTCCATCCAACGGTCGAATCGGCGCACCAACAGAGCCTCTCGCTCCCCCACGCGATGAAACACCACTTCGGCCACTTCCAGGCCCAATTGCCGGGCCACGCGCATGGCAGCGTATTCGCGCAAAGGCGCATGAGGTGGGTCACCTTGCTCTTGCAATTTGGCTATCCATGGTTGACCTTGGTGCAAGACGGTCATTTTGGGCCGCTCTCCACCCAAGCTGGTACCTGTGGCGCCCCAAACCGCTTGGGGTGCCAGACTGCTTGGGCGATGGGTGGGCAATTGGGCCAACGCGTCCCACAAGGCTGTCCCGGGTGGGGGGATGAAGCGAAGCTTGGCTCCCAAGTCATCACACACCTCAATCGCCCCCGCACCATCTCCCGCCGCATGCTCCAAGCGATCGAGTGGGTCTGATAAGGGCTGGCCGCGTAAGCGCTCGAGCATGGCCAAGCCAAAACCTTCGGGCGAGGCGTCGCGAAACACCCCAAACAAGCCCTGTTGTCGCGTTTCTTTGAATGGACGTCGCGAGCGGGTCAATGGCAGATGGAGCGGGTCCAAAGCCAAGGCCTGCGGCAAGGCCCGGTAGGCGTCGGTGTAGTTAAAAACACCCACGCCGTTCTTGAGGGTGAACTCACCACACACCACGGGCTGCACATGACCGGGCAACCACACCCAGACGGGCTTTGAAAGTTGGTTCATGGCGTTTGCCGCTTGCGACCACTGCGCACACGTTGGGGCAGTTGCGCCTCGAGCAACGCAACTCCTGGCGCACCCAGCCCCAACTGCGTCAATTGGGCGAACGGTTGCAACAGATCCAAGGCCCACAGCGCATTCAGCCAAAAGCCCAACTGCACTGTGGGCGCGCCCTTTTCGATGGCCACGATGGTGCTCAAACCCACACCCGCCTTGGCGGCCAAATCGGCCTGGGTCAAACCCAAGGTGCGCCGCGTCAAAACCACACGCTGGGCCAAGCTGGACAAGACGTCCTCCGCCTCAAAGGGCAGCAGACTGAGACTGGATGATTTTTTCATTAAACAATTTTAATTTGATTTTGAAATTGTTTAAGCAACTTTTATGGAGGCTTATGTCTCCACGCGCCCGTTTCTTTTCACCCCCACCCTCACCCCCACCACGGCGCCTGCGCAAACGACAAGCCGCTGGGCTGTTGGATTCAGCTCTCAGGCGCTGGCAGCGGCTCCCACTTCAATCACCTCAAAACTGGTGGTGATGGCCGCGGTTTTGGCCAACATGATGCTGGCCGAGCAGTATTTGTCGTGGCTCATGGCGATGGCGCGCTCGACCGCGCTGGCGGGCAAGTTGCGTCCTTTGACGGTGAAGTGCATGTGAATTTGGGTGAACACCTTGGGATCGGTGCCAGCGCGCTCGCTGGTGAGTTTGACGCTGCAACCCTCCACCGCGTGGCGCCCGCGCTTGAGGATGAGCACCACGTCATAGGCGGTACAACCGCCGGTGCCGGCAAGCACCGTCTCCATCGGGCGCGGTGCCAAGTTGCGGCCGCTGTGCTCGGGCTTGGCCGGGTCGGGCGCGCCGTCCATGGTCAGCATGTGGCCGCTGCCGGTCTCTGCAATAAAGCCCATGGCCGATTGGCCCCCTGCGTGACCGGTCCAGGTGACGGTGCATTCCATGTTTGATCCTTGTGGTTGGTTGGCATTGGGAGCCCGGTTGGGCAACCCCATACGCAGATTTTCCACCACACACAGGCTCGTGCTGCAATGCAACAAATTTTGTGTGACAATGCACACATCGGGTTTCAAAACCCCAACATTTGTCTCCTCCACCCTCTGAAAAGGTGGATTCAGCCCCGGGTGGCAACACCCGGGGTTTTTTTCTGGGTGGTGGCGCGGCGGCTTTGCAGCATGCCCACGTTCATCTCACCGCTCAGGGTGGAGGCGTAAAAGTTTTCAATCATGTCCACCGAGGTGCGCGCATTGCGTGCCAAGGTCAGCATGTCGATGCCTTGGCCGTACAGCAGCCGAAAAGTGATGCCGGTGTGGCGCAAGCAGTACAAGGTGCGCGGCTGGCCGTGGGTGTCGGTGAGGGCAATGCCGGCTTCGCGCATCACCCACTTGAACCAAAAGTTAAGCACCGCCAGCGCATGGTCGCGGTTTTTTTCTTCGGGCAAAAACAAATAATCGCTGGCACTGGCACTGGGGTTGGCGCGGCGAATGGCTTCGTAAATGCGCACCGCACTGGGCAAGGTGACCACCGGTTTGTCGTGCTTTTTGGTGGCCGGCATGCTCAAGCGCAAATAGGTGTAAGAGCCGCGCACCACTTGCACATGTTGGTGTTGCAAAATTTTGATGTCGCTGGGGCGCACAAAGCTGTTGACCATGAACACCATCACCCAATACAGGTCGGGGGGCAGGGTTTGGTAGCGCTGGGTGATCCAAAACCGGCTGCGTGTGCCTGTGCCCATTTTGAACATGGGCGCCTCGGCCCCGCTGCGCGAGAGGCGCTTGGCACTGCGCAACACGGCTTTGTACTGGGGCAGGGTGAAGGCGGCCCGGGGCCGGCTGTCGATGTTGATTTTGGGCAACTCGGGCAGCTCACGTATCCACTTGCGCGAAAACGCCAGTTTGAGCAACTTGCGCACGATCACCAGGTATTGCGACAAGGTGGTGGGCGACGACCCCCGGTCGCTCAAGCGCTTGACCAAGTGCTGTACAACGTCAGCATCGACCATGTGAATGGGCAGGGTGCCCATCAGGGGCAAGATGTGCAGCTTCAAGCGGTTGCGCAAAATGCCCACCGAAGCCTGCGACATGGCCCCGCGCTCAGCGCGCAAACCCTCGTCGAGCAACAACCGCTCTGCCACTGCCGCCACGGTGGGGGAGTCGTTGACCTCGGCACCGGTGACAAAGCGTGAGGGGCTGGGTTGCTCGACATCGTGAAGGGGCAAGCGCATTTGCAACTGGCTGAACATGGCGGGGCTCACCATGTAAAAGCAAGTCTCGCCCCCTTTTTGCACCGCCACCGGCTCGTTTTCCAACAAGGGCAGCACGCTGGCGGCGAGCTTTTGGAGCCGATCCAGTGGGACGGTGCAGGCAACACCTGTCCCAACTGCCTTTGGAACAGTTGAGCGTTGTGGGCTGAGCTGTTTTTGGATGGGGAAATCCTTTCTGACAGTCTAGAGTATTTGATCATTTTTTAAATAAATTTAATTTATAAAAAATATT
>JBEDFU010000228.1:0-5621 GCA_041174965.1 Pseudomonadota bacterium
CTCCACCCCCATCGCCCAGCCAATGGCCGGCGCTGGTTTTCCACCCAATTGCTCAATCAGCGTGTCATAGCGACCACCGCCACAAATGGTGCCCTGGGAACCCAAGCTATCGGTGATGAACTCAAACACCGTGAGGTTGTAGTAATCCATGCCCCGCACCAAACGCGGGTTGATGCGGTATTCGATCTGGCTGGCATCCAGCATTTGGCGCAAGCGATCGAAATGCGCCAACGATTCGGCTCCCAAAAAATCCATCAGCTTGGGCGCTGCATTGACCAGGGTTTGCAGGTCAGGGTTCTTGGTATCCAAAATGCGCAATGGGTTGGTGTGCAAGCGCCGTTTGGCGTCAGCATCCAGTTGGCTTTCGTGCTGCTCCAGGTAGGCGATCAAGGCCAAGCGATGCGCTTGGCGCTCGGGCAGTTGCCCCAAGCTGTTGATTTCCAATCGAACATCGACCAAGCCCAATGCTTGCCACAAATGATGGGCCAACAAAATGATCTCGGCATCCACTTCTGGGCCCGCAAAACCCAAGGCCTCAGCGCCAATTTGGTGAAATTGGCGGTAACGACCGCGCTGAGGCCTTTCATGGCGAAACATCGGGCCCATGTAATAAAGCCTTTTGCCGCCCTCGTACAACATGGAGTGTTCAATGCTGGCGCGAACCACACCGGCGGTGTTTTCAGGCCTCAAGGTCAACTCTTCACCATTCAAACGATCGGTGAAGGAATACATTTCTTTTTCAACGATGTCGGTGACTTCACCCAGGCCACGCACAAACAAACCTGTGGGCTCCACGATGGGGGTGCGCAAGTTTTGATAGGCATGGCGGCGCATCAAATCACGCACAACCCCTTCCAACCACTCCCAATCGGCAGATTGCGGGGGCAAGACATCGTTCATGCCCTTGACTGCAGATATTTTGTCAACCATCTTCAAATCTTTCTTGGCTTGCGTTCAAGCGGTGCTGTATTTGCTCTCAATGTATTTTTCAACGATGGCATGAAACTCATTGGCAATGTTGTCGCCCCGCAAAGTCATGGCCTTCTCGCCGTCAATGAACACCGGGGCTGCAGGCGCTTCGCCCGTGCCAGGCAAGCTGATGCCAATATCCGCATGCTTGCTTTCACCGGGGCCATTGACGATGCAGCCCATGACCGCCACCTTCAAATGCTCCACGCCCGGGTATTGCTGGCGCCAGATGGGCATTTGGGCGCGCAG
This sequence comes from Pseudomonadota bacterium, assembly GCA_041174965.1. Taxonomy (GTDB): domain Bacteria; phylum Pseudomonadota; class Gammaproteobacteria; order Burkholderiales; family Burkholderiaceae_C; genus Limnohabitans. The sequence goes on from JBEDFU010000228.1 coordinate 1,219, forward strand.
GTAGTCATCAATTTGTTTGGCCAGCTCTTGGAAAGTCGTGCTGGTGGTGCGACCACAACCCGGGCAAGCCGTGACACTGGGTACAAAGGTGCGCAAGCCCAGGGATTGCAAAATTTCAGATGCAATGACCACTTCTTGGGTGCGGGACTCTCCGGGCTGGGGGGTGAGCGAGACCCGAATGGTGTCGCCAATGCCCTCTTGCAACAAAATGGACAAGGCGGTGGCCGAGGCCACCGTGCCTTTGGTGCCCATGCCCGCCTCGGTCAAGCCCAAGTGCAATGGATGGTTGCAGCGCTGAGACAACTCGCGATAAACCGAAATCAAGTCTTGTACCCCAGAGACTTTGCAGCTGAGCATGATTTGATGCGGCGCCATGCCCAATTTTTGGGCCAGCTGAGCCGAGTCAATGGCCGAGGTGATCAATGCCTCGTACATCACTTGTTTCGCGTCCCACGGTTGAGGCCGGTGGGCGTTTTCATCCATCAAGCGGGCCAGCAACTCTTGATCCAAACTGCCCCAATTGACGCCAATGCGCACCGGTTTGTCCCAGCGCAAAGCCGCCTCGATCATTTGGGTGAATTGTTTATCGTGTTTGTCGCCTTTGCCCACATTGCCCGGGTTAATGCGGTATTTGGACAGCGCTTGTGCGCAATCGGGGTGGTCTGACAACAAACGATGGCCGTTGTAGTGAAAGTCGCCGATCAAGGGCACATCCACACCCATGCGGTCCAATTGCTCGCGAATAGGTGCCACGGCCTTGGCCGCTTCTGGGGTGTTCACCGTGATGCGCACCAACTCCGACCCGGCCGTGGCCAACTCTTTGACCTGGATGGCGGTGCCAATCACATCCACTGTGTCGGTATTGGTCATGGACTGGACGCGAACCGGCGCATTGCCTCCCACAGTGACCACTTTAGAGCCCCATTTGACCTCCCCTTGCAGGCTGTGGCGGACTTGTGCATGCGCGACATGGATGGGTTTTTTCATGGCATCAACTCAAGGTTTGGTGGTTTGGGTCGGCAATTGGGTTGGATTTTGCGGCAAAGCCATGGGGGTCACCGGTGTGATGACCATATTTTCAGACAGCGGACCAGAATGACCGGGTTTACCCGCCACAGTGTCGCGGGCTGCATGGAGTGCAGTTGTGCCAGAAACCGGTGTGGCTGGCATTTCAGAGGCCGCGGTGGGCGAGGCCTGCGCAGGCGCTTCCCCCGATGCCCCTTCTGCGCTGCTGGCACCTGTCGGGGTTGGTTTCGCAGTGGGTGTTGCAATCTCGTTCGAGCCGGGCCCAACAAACCACAACAAACCCACCAAGGCCAAGAACACACCCAAGGCAGCCCATTTCAATGGCCAGCGCTTGGGGGAAAACAGCATGGGTCCCGACCACCGGTTGGGGTTGTAGGGATGGGCAAAGGTTTGGTTTCGCCCCACCCTCAAGTCCCGCTGCGGAGACTGGGGCAACAAGGGCAACAAAGCGCTTTCATCTGCCTTCAAATGGCGGCAAATGCCCAAGGCCAAACTGCGGACAAAAAGATCATCGGGCATCTCATCCAATTGGTCTGATTCAAGGGCTTGAAGACGAGCCGGACGAACTTTCAAGGCCACGGACAAGGCCTCCAAACTGATGTGGGCAGCCTCGCGTTGTTGACGCAACCAAGCACCGGCAGTCAAAGGCAAGGCTTCAGACATGTCCCACACCTCAACCTTTGGCCAGGCTGTCACAGCGTGACATGGCCATCTCGGTTTTATTGCGCCATCGGTATCCGGGTTGGTTCATCGCCCTTTGAAACTGTGGCAAGGCTTGCGCTATTAATCCATGCTGGCACAACCACAGTCCCCAATTGTGTTGCAGATCGGCCAATTCCGAGCCCAAACTGGGGGCACGTTGAGCCACACGGAGTCCTTCTTCAAAACTACTTCTGGCCATGGCCGATTGCCCCATTTTTTCCAAAATCAAGGCCTTCATGTTGTGAACCGCAATCCACTGTGGGTCGGCGGCCTGGGCTTGGACAATTTCCTGCAATGCAATGCTGGCTTGACCCTGTTCAAAATAGGCTTGCGCCAAGTCCAAACGCGCCGCAGCGCGAGCGCGTTGGACGGCGTCTTTAGGTTCTATGGTCCAGACACCCAGAGGCGCGTCGTCAATGGCCCCAGGTTTGGAAGCCCCCAAACCACAGGCACACAAGCAGCCTGCCCAAAGACCGGCCCACAAAAAACGCAAGCTGGGTTGCCGTGTCATGAGGGGGACACCATCATCGGAATGACACGCTGGCTCGCCTTGCGCTGGGCCAGTTTGGTGCGGTCCACCACATCCCCAGCCAACTGGCCACAGGCGGCGTCAATATCGTCGCCGCGTGTTTTGCGAACCGTTGTCACCAATCCCGTTTGCTGGAGTTGCTGCGCGAAACGCTGAACAGCCTCGGCACTGGAGCGAAGCAAGCCCGAGGCGGGGAATGGGTTAAAAGGGATCAGGTTGAGCTTGCAAGATAGGCCTTGCCCGCCCACACCGGACCTGGCGATGAGTTCAATCAGCTGCTGGGCATGCTCCGGCTGGTCATTCACCCCCGAGAGCATGCAATATTCAAAGGTGATGAAGTCCCGCGGTGCATGGTCCAAGTAGCGCAGGCTGGCTTGCATCAACTCAGCCAAGGGATACTTGACATTCAGTGGCACCAATGTATCGCGCAAAGGGTCCGTGGGGGCGTGCAAAGACACGGCCAATGCCACAGGGCAATCTTGTCCAAGTCGGTCCATCATCGGCACCACACCAGAGGTGGAAACGGTCACACGGCGCCTGGACAGCCCATAACCATGGTCATCGAGCATGGTTTTCAAAGCCGGTACAAGGGCTGAATAGTTTTGCAGCGGCTCGCCCATGCCCATCATGACCACGTTTGAAATCACGCGATCGGTTCGTCCCAACTGCTGACGCAAATGGTGTTCGGCCATCCACAACTGGGCGGTGATTTCAGCCGTGGTGAGATTGCGGCTGAACCCTTGATGTCCTGTCGAGCAAAAGCGACAACCAACTGCGCAACCCGCTTGAGAGGATACGCAAAGGGTCCCCCGGTCAGTTTCCGGAATGTAGACAGCCTCGACCGCATCCCCCTGACCAACGGAGAAAAGCCACTTGATGGTGCCATCGACCGAGGTGTGAGAGCTGATCACATCCAGGCCTTTGATGCAGGCATGCGATTTCAGCTTTTGGCGAAATCCGAGGGCCAAATCGGTCATGCGATCGAAATCGGACTCGCCTCTTTGGTGGATCCAGCGAAACAACTGCTGGGCTCGAAATCGTTTTTCTCCCAGGCCTTCACAAAAAGCCTGCAAGCCATGAAGATCAAAGTCGAGCAAATTGGTCGTCATGGCTTTCAACGGGTTCGCCAACGCGTGCAAACCCGATAAGGGCTCAGCGCGAGTAGGTGTTCATGCCCGCAAAGAAGAATGCGATTTCGCCTTTGGCTGTGTCGGGGCCGTCTGAGCCATGAACCGCATTGGCGTCAATGCTGTCAGCAAAATCTGCGCGAATGGTGCCGGCGGCAGCCTTTTTGGGGTCAGTGGCGCCCATCAAATCGCGGTTTTTCAAAATGGCATTTTCACCCTCGAGCACTTGAATCATGACAGGGCCAGAGACCATGAAATCGACCAAATCTTTGAAAAAAGGACGGTCTTTGTGGACACCATAAAAGGCCTGGGCTTCTGCCAGTGACAAGTGGGCCATGCGAGAAGCCACAATTTTCAATCCCGCAGCTTCGAAGCGGGCGTAGATTTGGCCAATCACATTTTTGGCAACGGCATCGGGCTTGATGATGGAGAGGGTGCGTTCAATCGACATGACATTTCTCAGGTTAAACCAGCCAATCCGGCTGAAAGAGTGCATCATTTTAACTGAGTGGTGAAGGCCTGGGTGAATGGCCTTTAACCATCAGCGCCCTGCCCTGTCCTTGGTGCGGGAGGTGCGCGCAAGACCCACGGCGCCCTTGCGCTGACTGGGCTTGGCTTTGCGCAATCTCCTCAAGCTGTCAGCGCCAATCAAAGGCGTGGCAGCGGTTGGACGGGCCTTCCCAGGATTGGCGTCTGGCTCGCTCGGCTGGTCGGTACTGCCGCCTGAAAAATGGTGAACCGGGGATGCTCCCCCCAGGGGTTTTCGCAATGGCCTTGCGTTGAAAGAGGTCGCCGGACCACCAGCAGGTGAATGGCGCCCCATCCCACCCACGGCTTGGGTCAAAGCGCGGACATCCGATTCATCCAACTCCATCCACGCACCGCGCTTGAGACCTTTGGGCAGGACCATGGCCCCGTAGCGGATTCTGATGAGTCGACTGACCGCGTGGCCCAATGACTCGAGCATGCGCCGAACCTCGCGATTGCGCCCCTCGGAGATGGTCACCCGGTACCAACAA
>JBEDFU010000229.1:0-6961 GCA_041174965.1 Pseudomonadota bacterium
CCCACAACGCGGCCACTGAGCAGACCGCCGTCTCGACGCCACCCTTCGCCGACCTGCCAAATGCCTCCACCGCGACCCCAGTCGCTGAGCCCCTGCACCACGCTGACACCCTGCTCGCCCAGGCCAAACCTGCCGGGGCAGGGCTTGTTGCACCCATCGCCACGCCCGCGCCCCTATCGGCAACCACCGGCTTTCGCGCCCCCAGCGGTGCACGCTTGCGCTATGACCTGCAAGGCATTGCCAAAGGCTTTGGTTATTCGGCCAAGGCCGAGTTGCTGTGGCAGCCCGATGCCAGCCAATACGAGGCCCGCTTGGAGGTATCGCACTTTTTGCTGGGGTCGCGGGTGCAAACCAGCCAAGGTCAAATCACCCCAGAGGGCTTGGCCCCACGCCGGTTCGGTGACAAGGTGCGCAGCGAACAAGCGGCGCATTTTCAGCGTGACAAGGGGCTGATCTCTTACAGCGCCAACACCCCCGATGCGCCGCTGCTGGCTGGCACACAAGACCGCTTGAGCGTGTTCGTTCAAATTTCCGGCATGCTGTTGGCCGAACCCCAGCGCTTTGGCCCTGGCGCTGTGTTGAACTTCAACACCACCGGCGCGCGCGACAGCGAAGCCTGGGCGTTTCAGCTGGCCGGGATGGAGACCCTCAAAATGCCCTATGGCACGATTGAAGCCATGCGCTTGGTGCGGCAAGAACAAAAACAATACGACCAGCGTGTTGAGTTGTGGATGGCCCCCAGCATGGAGCATTTGCCGGTGCGCATTCGCATCACCCAAACCAGCGGCGATCAGGTGGACTTGCTGTTGCGCAGCAAAGAGGCCCCCAGCCCCTGATTCTGTTGGTGATGCACCCCAAGGCCTCAAGATTCGCCGCGTGGGGTCGATTCCCTTCTTGACCCCCCCGGGGTGTCAAGGTCTGCCCCACATGGGGTGGGTGAATGGCGGCACCAACGGTGCCACGTTTTTGCAGGAATGAGGCCATGGGATACCTGATTTCATTTGTATTTGGCATTTTTGTGGCCACCATCGGCCTGGGTGGGCGCGCACCGGTATTGGATGCGCACTGGAGTCCCACCCACCAAACAGCCCCCTCATCGCGCTGATTTTCTGCCCTGGCTGCCAACGTCGGGCTTGAAATGGGCGCCACAGCGCCGATATCAGGTTAATATGATCCTCAACGACACCACGGGCAGCACCATGAATACGCTTTACGACTCTGAGTCATTTGCTGTTGTGCACATGGCAGCCGATGTGCCCAACGACAAGCCCCAGCCCTCGGCACAGCCCATGCTCTCGCGCCAGGGTTTTGAAATAGTCGACAAACGCAATGGCAAAGAGGTCTACTTGGATGGCTATTGGGCCGAGCTGTTTCAACAACACATCACCCAGTGGCAACTCAAAACACCGACCCAAGACGAAGTGGAAGACACCTTGGCCCAATACGCCGAATTGGCGCAAAACCCGGTGGTGATGCACTGAGTTGGGAACTTGAAGTTCACATGAAAAAAGCCCGCTGCTGCGGGCTTTTTTCATGCCGCTAAACCGGCGATGACATCGGCCAATGTGGCCACCATGTGCTCGATGTGTTCGCGCTCGACAACGAAAGGCGGCGCAAACACCAAGTTGTCGCCCGCACTGCGCACCAACACCCCTCGGCGCAGGCATTCTTGAAACACGGCATAGCCACGCTGACCCACGCCTGAGGCGGAGGGACTGAGCTCCACCGCAGCAGCCAAGCCCAAGGAGCGAATGCTCACCACATGTGGCAAGCCTTTCAGGTTGTGGTGCATGGCCCGACCGAGCACCGGCCCCATTTGGGCAGCGCGCTCAAACAAACGCTCCTCGGCCATCAACCCCAACGTGGCGACCGCCGCCGCGCAGGCCACGGGATGACCCGAGTAGGTGTATCCATGCAAAAACTCGATCGCATGGGCCGGGCCCCCTTGTTCGGTCACGGCTTGGTAAACGGCTTCACGGCAAATCACCCCACCCATGGGCACCACGCCATTGGTCACGCATTTGGCAAAGTTGAGCATGTCAGGGACCACGCCAAAGTAGTCCGCAGCAAACGGCGTGCCCATGCGGCCCAAGCCGGTGATCACCTCGTCAAAGATCAACAAAATGCCGTGCTTGTCACATATTTGCCGCAAGCGCTGCAAATACCCTTTGGGCGGGATGTACCAACCCGCGCTGCCGGCCACCGGCTCGACAATGATGGCCGCCACATTGCTGGGGTCGTGCAAAGGCAAGATGCGCTGTTCGAGTTCGTTGAGCAGGTCGTTGGTGAACTCGGGCAACTCGCCTTCGATGTAGGCATGTTGTTGTGGGTCATGGATGAAAGCCATGTGGTCCACGCGGGGCAGCATGGCCGCGCCAAAAGCCTTGCGGTTGCCGCTGATGCCGCCCACGCTCATGCCGCCAAAACCCACACCGTGGTAGCCGCGCTCGCGGCCAATGAACACCGTGCGCTGAGCTTGGCCGCAGGCGCGGTGATAAGCCAAGGCCATCTTCAATGAGGTGTCGGCCGCCTCTGACCCTGATGTGCAAAAAAACACCCGGTTCAAATCGCCCGGCGCCAATGCGGCCAGCATATCGGCCGCTTCAAAAGCGCGGTCGTTGCCAAACTGAAAGGCCGTGGCGTAATCCAGCGTGTCGAGTTGTTTTTTGATCGCCTCGTTGATGGGCGCGCGGTTATGACCCGCACCCACACACCACAAGCTGGAGATGCCGTCGAGCACCCGCTGGCCCTCTTGGGTGGTGAAGTGCATGCCGTCCGCACCCACCAACACCCGAGGCGCTTGGCGGAAGTCGCGGTTGGGCGTGAACGGCAACCACAAATGATTGCCAAGGGACGGTGGGTTTTGCATGAGGGTCTCCCTGAATGCGCCAGCCATGGCGCTCCAGCGCCCGCCAGCTTCAGGGCATTCTAATTTGCAAGTTGTCTGGCAAATCCAACACCACGCTGCTGCTGGCGGTGACCACGCCCAAGGTGAAGGCGTCTTTGTGCGCGTACTCGGCGCACTGCTCACGCGGCGTGCGAGCTGTGGGGCAATGCAAGGTGATGCGGTCGCGGGGGCGGTTGCGGTCCATCTCTCGGATCAAAACAAAGCCGCTGGCGTCTTGCATTTGGTACAGGGCGATGTTCAACAGCTGCGCATCAAATTTAGCGCCCATGCGCTCTTGGTAGAAGTCCCACATTTCGCGGGCGCGCTCTGGAACCAACGCACCGGTGAACGGCATGCTGGGCCCATGGATACCCACCACAGTGAGGTGCGGCGCCACACCCGTGGCGTATTGGCGCTCTTGGCCCGCCATGAACAACAAAGAACATGCCGACAGACACTGGCCCACCACCAAGGTGGTCAAGCCTTGCCCTTGCAGCCAGCGTGCCATCGCCATTCCAGCGGGCAAATCACCCCCAGGTGAGTTGACCAAGATCAAGCGCTTGACTTCGCCACGCGCAAACTCTGCACGCAACAAGCGGTCGTCGTGGCGCTCAATCACACCCGACACAAACACATCGCTACCGACGCGTTGAACCGTCATGGCGTGGGATGCGCTCATGCATGTGAAAAAACCCAGAACGATCCACTGCAAGCCCGCAGCGTGCGAGTGGCGCCACACATTCGAAAGTACTCTTCTGAGCGATCGCCAACCGAATTTTTCGGCATCAACGAAAGTATGTGTTTTTGAAAAAATGTGCGTGCTGTTCATATCGCCTCCACCGGTGTCGGTATGGATATGAATCAGCAAAAAATGTGCCCTTGACAGCCTCCTACTTTTGGTTTCTTCACTCGAAAAAGGCGCCATAAATGCGCACCTTTGAACTCATGGGGATACACGGTTTTTTGACACACAGTCAAGGCCCTGCGCACGAAAAAGTGCATGCACGTCAGAACCGCTTTATTCGCCCGCAAGTCCTGCGAAAATATCTGAATGACTCCTTCTTACATCCTCACTTTGTCGTGCCCCGACCGCCCGGGCATCGTTCACGCCGTTTCAGGTTTTTTGCTCGAGCGCGGTGGCAACATCGAAGAGGCCGCGCAGTACAGCGACTTGGCGACCGGCTTGTTTTTCATGCGGGTGCGCTTTGTGTGTGACCAAGCCACCGAGGCGGTGCTGCGCGAGCAACTGGCTCAGTTGGCACCCGGCTTTGACATGCGCTGGGACTTGCATGCGAGTGGCCAAGCCATGCCCTGTGTGATCATGGTCAGCAAAGAAGGCCACTGCCTCAACGATTTGCTGTTTCGCTGCAAGAGCGGTTTGCTGGGCGTGGATGTGCGCGCCATCATCAGCAACCACCGTGACTTTTATCAGCTGGCCGCCAGCTACAACGTGCCTTTTCACCACATTGAAGTCAACGCCGCCAATAAGGCGCAGGCTGAAGCTCGCCAGCTTGAAATCATCCACGCTGAAGGCGCGCAATTGGTGGTGTTGGCGCGCTACATGCAAATTTTGTCCAACGCCATGTGCGAGCAACTGGCGGGGAAAGCCATCAATATCCACCACAGTTTTTTGCCCAGCTTCAAAGGCGCCAAACCCTATCACCAAGCCCACCACCGTGGGGTCAAGCTGATTGGTGCGACAGCCCATTACGTCACCGCCGACTTGGATGAAGGCCCCATCATTGAACAAGACGTGGCGCGCGTCGACCACAGCAAAACCGTCGAAGACCTCAGCGCCTTGGGCCGAGACACCGAAAGCCAGGTGCTGGCGCGCGCCGTCAAGTGGCACAGCGAGCACCGCGTGTTGCTCGATGGCCACAAGACCGTGATCTTTAAATGAGTTCACGCATCCCACCCATCCAGTGCCTGCTCACCTTTGAGGCGCTGGCCAGGTTGCGCTCGGTCACACTCACTGCCGAAGAGCTGTTTGTCACGCCCAGCGCAGTCAGCCACCGGGTCAAGCAGCTCGAGCAGCTGTTGGGCGTCAAGCTGTTCGGTCGCGCCGATTTCTCCTTGACCTCTGAGGGCAATGAATACCTCTCCCATGTGCGCCAAGGTTTGGCCAGCCTGGAGCGCTTTCCCGGTCAAGACGGGGGGTTGAACACCGGCAAACGCAAATTGCGTTTGGCTGTGACCCCCACCTTTGCGCGCTCGATCTTGATGCCGCGCTTGCGCCAATTCACCGAGGCCTATCCCGAGATAGACCTGACTTTGCAAGTGACCATACCGTTGCTGGATGTGGTGGCAGAGGACGCCGACTTGACGGTGCGCTTTGGCACAGGACGGTACTCAGATTTAGAACATGTGTGCATCCTCAAGGACGAAGTCACCCCTGTGGCTTCTCCTGCTTTTGCCCGCGAATTTGGACCTTTTGATGAACCCGAAGATCTCAAAGAAGTCACTTTATTGCGCAGCCCATTAGAGCCATGGCGAACCTGGTTTGCAGCCCATGAACAAGACTGGCCCGAACCCTTGGATGGCTCTTGCATGAACGATGTGGGCTTGGTGTGTGAAGCGGCAGCGCAAGGCCTGGGCGTGGGCTTGGTGCGCCTCAAACTGGCAGCCCCTTGGCTTGAAAATGGCAGTTTGGTCAGGTTGTTTGACAGCCAAATTCCAAGCCCCCATGCCCACTATTTGTGCTGGCGAACAGGTACCATGGACAGGTGGGAGTGTGCTGCATTCGCGCAGTGGTTGGAGCAAGCAGTTCGTTGAGTTTGCCCGCTGTGGCCGCACCCACACATGTGGCTTTGCATTGCTGTTCGCCAGGCCTGAACAACATCTCTGCGCACCCTGATGGGGTGTTTGACTGCATGCCATGACCTTGCCTGATCCGTCTACAGCCACCACCACAGCACCCAAGCATCTGCCCCCAACCCCACCCATTGGCGCGCGCTGGCGCACCACGCTGGTGGGAACGCTGATGGGCTTGATCATGCTTGCGCTGGGCAGCTTTGTGGTGTTGATGTCACAGCACTTGGCCCAAGAGCAAGCCCAAGAGGCGCTTGAGCGGTCTTTGCTGCGCCAAGCGCAAGACATCTTGAAGTTTCGCAATTTCTACACCACAGAAATCATGGCGCCAGCCCAATCCAGCGGGGTTCGCGTTTCACATGATTTCAAAGACAAACCCGGCACATTGCCCTTGCCGGCCACCATGGTGATTGAGCTGGGCCATTTTTTCAACCAAGAAGAGAAAGGCAGCAGCACGGCCTACTACAGCGACATGCCTTTTCCTTGGCGCGCGCTGCAGCGCCAACTCGATGGTTTTCAAAAAGACGCCCTGGTGGCGCTGCGCCAGAACCCAGATCGCCCCTTCATCCGCGAGGAACAACGCAATGGCCAAACCTTTGTGCGCCTGGCCCTGGCCGACCGAATGCAAGAGGCTTGCGTGAGCTGTCACAACACTTACCCCCAATCTCCCTTCACCCAATGGAAATTGGGCGATGTGCGTGGCGCATTGGAAGTGTCAATGCCCATCTTGCCCACGCGCACCAACACCCATCAGCTGATCAACTACACCTTGGGCATACTGACTTTCGTGGCCATGCTGGGTTTGTTTTTGTTTTGGCGCGCGTTGCGCTCAGCCGACTTGCATTTGCAAACGGCCGAGGGTTTGGCGGCCAAGTACCAAGAAAGCAACATCGCTTTGCGCGCAGAAGTCATGCAACGTGAAGCCATGGAGCAAGGCCTGCGCGACAGCCAAAAAGACCTGATCGAAGCCAAAGCCAAGGCAGACTCTGCCAATGAATTGAAAAGCCAGTTCTTGGCCAATATGAGCCACGAAATTCGCACCCCCATGAACGGCGTGGTGGGCATGACCCAAATGGCCCTGCAGACTTCGCTGGACCCACAACAGCTCGAATACATCAGCTTGGCCAATGTGTCGGCCAAACATTTGATGGCGGTGATCAACGATATTTTGGATTTTTCAAAAATTGAAGCTGGGCATCTGAGCTTGCAGCCCATTGCTTGCAGCCCTTGGGATGTTGCGGTGCAAACCGTGCGCAGTTTTCAGCG
>JBEDFU010000230.1:0-33693 GCA_041174965.1 Pseudomonadota bacterium
TTGCGCAACCAGGCCCACAGGCAGATCGAACCTGCCGCGAACGACAGGCCTTGCAAAAGAATGAACAGCACCTGGTAGCGCAAGGGCTTGGCATCAACAAACAGCGTGGAAAACCCCAAAAACAAAAAAAACACACCCAACACAAAGGCGTTGTGGTTCAAGGTTTTGGGCAATTCAGTCGGGGGGGAATCGGCGGTGTCAGGCATGCGCCAAATTTTAAGTTGGGCCAGACCGGTCCCTGGGGCCAGGCAAGCCGCAGGGCCAGATCAGTGGGCCACGATGAGTTGGGCCAGCTGATCGGGCTGGGCCAGCAGGTCGGCGCTTTTGCCACTGTGGATGATGCGGCCGCGGCTGAGCACCAACACGTCTTCGGTGACTTGCAAGGCCAGTTTGGCCGATTGCTCCACCAGCACCACGGTCAAAGCCTCTTCGCGGATCAAGCGGGTCAGGGCTTGCAGCAGCATTTCGACAATGATGGGCGCCAAGCCCTCCATGGGCTCGTCCAAAAGCAAAATGGCTGGGTCGCCCATGAGCGCACGACCAATGGAGAGCATTTGCTGTTCTCCGCCCGAAATTTGGTTGCCCATGTGGCTGCGCCGCTCGGCCAGGCGGGGAAACAACTCGTACACACGCTCCATGGGCCAGCGGCCTTTGCGCGCAGCCACCAGCAGGTTTTCTTCGATGCTGAGAGATGGAAAAATGTCCCGGGTTTGGGGCACATAGCCAATGCCCAAACGCGAGCGCTCGTGCACGGGTGCGCGCTCGATGGATTGGCCACGGTATTCGATCCGTCCACCGTGCAACTGGGTGTGGCCCATCAAGGTGGCCAACAAGGTGGTTTTGCCCACGCCGTTGCGGCCCAGCAAGGCCAGCGCGCCACGCTCTGGCACTTCAAAGCTGATGTCCTCCAACACCACGGTCTCGCCATAGCCCGCACGAACGCCTTGCAGTCGCAGGGCCATGGGGGTGCTGGGTTCAGTCATGTTGCTCTCCCAAGTACACCTGGTGCACGCGTTTGTCGGCGGCTATTTCTTGGGGGCTGCCCTCACACAAGACCTCGCCTTGCACCAGCACGGTGATGCGCTTGGCAAAGCGAAACACCAAGTCCATGTCATGCTCGATGATCAGGATGGCCATGTCTGTGGGCAAGGCGTCCAGCGCCTGCAAAATGCGGTCCGATTCCATCGAAGGCACGCCAGCGGCGGGCTCGTCCAGCAACAACACCTTGGGTTGCAGGCCCAGGGCAATGGCGATCTCGACCAAACGTTGTTTGCCGTACGGTAAATCGGTGATGCGCAAGCCTGCATCGGCGGCAATGCCCAAAAGCTCCAACAAAGCCATGGACTCATCGCGCACGGCCTTCAAAGCGCGCGCGGGCTGCCAAAATTGGTCGGCCACTTTCAAACGCTCAGCCACCCCCAGTGCCACGTTGTCGAGCACCGTCATTTTCTTGAACAAGGTGTTGATTTGAAAGGTGCGCCCGAGGCCTCGCCGCACCCGCTCGGCTTGGGGCAAGGCGGTCACGTCTTGGCCGCCAATGAACACCTGGCCAGAGGTGGGGATCAGCCGACCAGTCAGCAAATTGACAAATGTGGTTTTGCCCGCGCCATTGGGGCCAATCAGGGCATGGCGGGAGCCGGGCTCCAAGCGGAAATTGATTTGCTCGGCCACCGTCAAAGCCCCAAAGCTTTTGCACAGGCCCCGGGTTTCCAGCACGCTGCTCATGCGGTTTTTCCTTTGAATCGTGTCACCCAGCCATCGATCAAGCCCAAAATGCCACCGCGCGCAAACAGCACCACCAGCACCAGCATCAGGCCGATGCCGAAATACCAGTACTCAGGGAATTTTTTGGCCAAGAAATCTTGCGCCACCAAAAACACCAAGGGGCCGACAAATGCACCGTACAAGCGGCCCACGCCGCCCAAAATCAGCATCACCAGCAGTTCACCCGAAGGCTCAAAGCCCAGCACATTCAGGCCCACAAATTGGTTGGTTTGGGTCAGCAAGGCACCGGCCATGCCCGCCATGGTGGCCGACAAGGTGTAGACCTTGCGCAAGCGGGCATCCACGGGTGCGCCTATGGCGTGCATGCGCAGGCTGTTTTCACGGATGCCAGTGAGGGACACCCCGAACGGCGAATAAATCAAGCGGCGAACCAGCCACCAACTGACCAACAAAATGAACAAACACCACAAATAAGCGGTCTTGCCAAACATGTCAAAAGAAAACATGCCAAAGATGGGGGCGATGACCACACCCGACAAGCCATCGGCGCCGCCCGTCACGGGGGTGGCTTTGTTGGCGACCTCCAGGCACAAGGCCGCAATGGCCAAGGTGAGCATGAGCTGGGTCAGGCCATGCATGCGCAAGATGATGGCGCCCGTGGCCAATCCCAGTAATCCGGCGGCCACACCGCTGGTGAGCAACTGAACAATGGGGTCATGAAAGCCGAGCTTGGCCGACATGATGCCCGTCACATAGGCGCCCAAACCGAAAAAAGCCGCATGGCCCAAGGTGATGATGCCCGCGTAACCAATGATCAGGTCCAGCGACAAGGCAAACAAGATGTAGGTGAGGATGCGCGCGCCCAAGGAGAGGTATTCGGGCAGCAGAAAAAATGCCAGCCCAGCGGCCACCCAGGGCAGGGCTTCGGTCCAGCGCAAACCTGGGTTGGCGTTGTATCCCACGTGCTGGCTCATGTGCGCTTTCCAAACAATCCGGCCGGCCGCCACAGCAGCAAACCGATGGTGGCAATGTAAATAAAGAACGCGCCAAATTGGGGCAACCAGTATTTGCAGGCGGTGTCGGTGATGCCAATCAGCAGGGCCGCCACAAAAGGTCCGCGCAGACTGCCCAAACCGCCCACAGAGACCACGATCAAAAAGTAAACCAACTGTTCAAACGGGTAGGTCGGTTGAATGGCCACAATCTCTGCGCCCAAAGCGCCGCCCAAGCCTGCCAAACCGCTGCCCACGGCAAAGGTGATGGCGAACAGGCGCCGGGTGTTGATGCCAATCGACTGGGCCATGGCCCGGTTGTCGACCGCGGCGCGCACTTTGGCGCCCCAAATGGTGCGTTCGACGCCAAACCAAAGGGTGGCGATGATGCAGGCACTGAACAAAATGAGAAAAACCCGGTAAGCTGGGAAATCCCGGCCCAACAGAGAAAACTGACCCTTGAGGTATTCGGGCAAGACCACCGGTTGCTGCAAGGTGCCGAAAATGAGCCGCGCCACGGCCACAGACATGAAGATCAGGCCAATGGTCAGCAGCACTTGTTCGAGTTCCACCGCTCCATACAAGCGTGAATAGAGCAAGCGCTCGAGCACCACACTGGCCAGGGCCACCAGCGCAAAAGCCAGCACCAAGGCCAGGGGAAAGGGCACATCCCATTGCGACAAGGCGGTGACCAAGACATAGCCACCGGCCATGGCAAACACCCCATGGGCCAGATTGGTGAACCCCATCAAGCCCATGGTGACCGACAGGCCCACTGAGATCACATAAAGAATCATCCCATAGGCCACGCCGTGAAAGGCAACGCTGACCAAGGATGAGAGGAAAGCTTCCATATGGAAAACACAAACGCCAGTTCACCGCACAAAGCGGTGCTGGCGAAGGGCTTTATTTCTTCTTGTCGGCTTCTTTCATAGGGTCTTTGAGGCCGGTGCTGAGGGTTTCCAACTCGACATTGGCCAACTTGCCAGCAACCTTGCGCACCTCGCGCAGGTACTCGGGGTTGATCACGTCACGGGTTTCAGGGTCGATGGAGACCATGCCACGGGGGCTGTTGGGGTTGCGCCATTTCTTCAGGGCTTCCATGGTTTTGTCAGGGTCCACTTTGCCGCCTTGTTCGCGGATCGCGTGGAAGATCGCATCCATGGCGTCCCAGGCACCCACGGCCATGAAGCTGGGGTTGAGGTTTTCGCCAAATTCCTTTTTGTAGGCAGCGACAAAAGCTTTGTTGGCTGGGCGGTCCGAATGGGCCGAGTAGTGGTGAACCGTGGTCACACCCAAGGCGACATCACCCATGTTGGGCAATTCGTCGTCGGTCACGATGTCACCCGTGCCGATGTACTTGACGCCAGCTTTGGCCAAGTCGAGGTCGGCATAGGCTTTCATCATGCCAGTCGCCGCTTTGCCCGCAGGGTTGAAACCAAACACCACTTCGGGCTTGGCATCTTTGATGCGCTGCATGAAGGGCACAAAGTCGGGGTTGGCCAGAGGAACGCGCAAGCTGCCGATAACTTCGCCGCCACCTTCTTTGAAGCCCTTGATGAAGCCTTCTTCGGCTTCGTGGCCGGGTGCGAAATCACTCACCGCTGTATAGGCGCGCTTGTATTTTTTGGCCGCCCATTGGCCCAGCGGATATGAGGACTGCCACAGGGTGAAGGACACCCGGGCCATGTAAGGTGCGTTGTTCATGATGCGAGCACCCGCCGCATTCATGCTCACAAAGGGGACTTTGGCTTCGGTGGTCAGGGGCGCAATGGCGGCCATGTTGGGGGTCCAGACCAAGCCGGTGAGGAATTGCACCTTGTCGCGCACGATCAGTTCTTGGGCCACGCGCTTGGCCACATCCGGGTTGGGGCCGGTGTCGTCACGGGTGATCAACTCGACCTTCACGCCAGGGGGCAGTTTGTCCCCATTGAGCTTCATGAACAATTTGACGCCCTTGTCCAATTGGTCGCCCTGGGCCGCGGCGGCACCGCTATAGGAACTGATGAAACCAATTTTGATGGTTTGTGAGAAAGCAGGTGTGGCTACGCTGATCAGCGTGGCCACCAAACCGGCGCAAATGGACGCATTGAATTTCATGAAGTCTCCTAAAGCAAGCGATGGAACGACCCACAGGTCATTGCAAATGGGCGGTGTAGTCTATCAAACTTCCACTTTTGGAAATCAAAAAACAGTTTGGATTGCCTCGGGCAAACCCTTGCGCCGGCTTGAATTTCCACGCCCGGCTTTTCGCCAGACAAGGTGAAGTGTCAAACCCGATCTAAATCAGTGGCGTTGCGCCGCTTGAGTTGATGGGCAAAAAACAGCACCACCCCCACCAAGCACGCATCGGCCACGGCCATCACTTGGGCTGAGCCCAGCCGGTCGACCCAGTGGGTCACGGTGCTCACGCCGATCGACTGGCCCAAAAACAAGCCGCTGGCAAACAAGGTGACTGCGGTGCCACGGGCCTGGGGCGCCATTTGGGTGGCTTTGGCTTGCAAGGTGTTGTGGAACATGGCAAAGCCGTAGCCGGTGAAAAAACAAGCCGGAACGGCCAAGGCCCACCAGGGTGAAAAAGCAATCACCCCAAACGACAAAACCAACAGTGACCCACCCGTGCGGGCCATGTTCACCTCGCCCAAGCGCTGAATGGTGGGCCTGGCCGTTGCCATGAAAAGCACCCCACCCAAACCAAACAAGGCGCTGGTACCGCCCGCCATGCTCAGCGACAGGCCGTGTGTGTGGTGCAAATGGGCGGCGGTGATGGTGAGCAAGCCAAAAACAGTCGCGCCTTCGAGCAAAGCGATCAACAGCACTTTGCGAGCCCAGGTGGTGCGAAAAACCTCAGCGGTTTGTTGCACAAAGCTGGCACCCGCCGGTGGGGGTGGACTGGCAGCAGCGACTTGTTTTTCTTCGCGCCACAGCAGCACCGCCACACTGGCAAACAGCGCAGACATGGCCACAAAAGCCCAGCGCCAGCCCAGGTTGTCGGTGATCAAGCCGCCCAACCACTGCCCCGCCGTGATGCCCAACATGGTGCCCAGGCCCACCCGGGCCAGGGTTTCTTGCCGTTGTGCATAGGGCACTTGGTCGCCCACCCAGGCCAAAGCCAGCGGCACGATGGCGGCCGAAGACACCGCAGTCAGGATACGGGCCACGACCAATTGATCCAGATCTTGGCTCATGGCGGACAAGACAGCACCAACGCTGCAGCCCAAGGTGGTGATCATCACCACGCGGTATTTGCCCCAGCGGTCTCCCAGCGGGCCGTAAATCAATTGCATCAACCCGTGGGTCACGGCGTAAAAAGAAATCACATGGCCCACCATGGACAACGGCGCATCGAAGACCCGGGATAAATCGGGCAGCATGGCATCACACATGCGCTGTACCGCCATGCTGGAAAAGGTCGCCAGGGACAGCAAAAAGATGGCGCGCTTTTGGGCCGCAGTGGGCCCAGAGGGGGAGGGTGTGGGATGGGTCAAAACAAGCGCACTGTAATCGGCTGGGGCTCAGAGCGCAGTCACGCCCAGCGCACTTGTCCTTTTGCGAACCAAGTCAGTGGGGTTGGCCAGTCGTGTGGATGACTGTGGTGAGGCTCAAAGGGGTCTGCTCTGGTTACCATGGACCTCTTTTTTCAGCCCCAGGAGTTGGCCATGACCGCCCCCAAGATGCGTTTGATGCACGGACCCTTTTCACCTTTTGTTCGCAAGGTTGTGGTGTCGGCGATTGAAAAAGGCATGCTCGATCACATGGAGTTGATTCCCACAACCGTGAGCGCTGGGAAAACCAATGAAGAGCTGATCATGATCAACCCCACGGGCAAAATCCCCACTTTGGTCACCCCCGAAGGCATGGCTGTTTACGACTCAACGGTGATCGTCGAGTACCTTGATCAGGTCCAGCCATCTGTGCGCCTGATTCCCACCGACCCAGCGCAGCGTCTGCGCAGCCTGCGCATGAACGCCACGGCCGATGGCTTGATTCAAGCGGGCGTGTTGGTGCGCACCGAGTTGTTGCGCGATGTGGCCAAACAATGGCCCGAGTACCTGGCCCAACAGTGGGTCAAGGTGCGCCATTGCCTGCGCGTTCTCAACCAAGACATTGCCAGCAGTGGCGAGCAGGTCACCCTGGGCGAAATTGCCGCCGCTGCCGCTTTGGGTTGGATCGATTTGCGCTTGTCAGAAGAAAATTGGCGCGTCCAAAACCCTGTCTTGGGTGCCTGGTTCGAGGGCTTTGCCCAACGCCCATCCATGCGCCAGTCGGCGCCGCCTGCGGCCTGACGCTTCATCACGACAGCGCCAGCATGATGGCCTCGGCTTGGCGAATTTGCAATCTGGCCAGGAGGGCTGCAAGGCCTGTGCTGCCCATCCAGTTGCTTCAGATCAAAGGGGCCAGTCGCAATGTTTGGCGGCCGCACGGGAGAGGATCCACTCGCGGTCGTTGGCACTTAAAAATTCCAAGGCTTCGGTGAACAAGCGCAGGTTGTCGGCATAGCCCCAGTCCAAGCGGGTCACATCGCTGCCCCACAGCATGCGCTGCGGGCCAAAGTGGTCGTAAATTTCCCGAATGGGTTTGTGCAAGCTGGGAAAGGGGTAGGGTTTGGATGAAAAGCTGGGCAGCGAGGACACCTTGATCGAGGTGTTTTTGTATTTGGCCAAGTGAAGCGTTTGATCCAAGTCAGCCCAAGCGGCCTCGTCCTTGGGACCGCGGGGGTGGCGCCCGGAATGGTCAATGATGATGCGCAGTTCGGGGTGTCGATCCATGATGGGGTGCAAGGCCTTCATGTTGCCAGGCACGGTGCACATCAAGGGCATGCGCAGACGCTCCATGTCGGCCCAGAACCAAGCGTAGCGCTGCTCGGTGAGCAAGGACATCCAGGGCTCACCCATGAAGAAAATGCGCACGCCCAACATGCCTTTTGGGTCCCGCCAGTTGGTCAAACGTTGGGGCGCATCGGCCGCGGTGATATCAAAACGCCCCATCACCGCCAAGCGATCCGGGTGCGCCCGCGCACCTTCTAGGGCGAAGTCATTGTCAAAGCCAGTACACATCACCGGAACGATGATGCATCGCTCAACCCCGCAGCCATCCATGGTGGCCAGCACTTGTTCAATGGTGAATTGCGGGCCATGGGGCGGTGAGGCGCCCTCGACCCAAGGGCGTTGGGGGGTGTTGGGGTACCAAGCGTGGATTTGGGCGTCGGTGATTTTCATGATGCGAGCAGTATCGTGGAAACCGGGCTTTGGGCGGTCACCTGAGACTTGCGACAAAAAGATGAAAAAGTCGCTCAAGTTGGTGGACTTGGTGTCGATTCCAACCTGCAACCCAAATACCCAGCCATGATCATTGAGCGCGTCAACCTGCAGCACATCAAGCAGCAGGACCATGTGAGCACCCTCCAAGCCTTGGAGGTCGGCGAGAGCATTTACTGCGACGATGCGCGAAAAGCCCAAAGCATCCGGGTGCTCAGCTATTACTTGGTGCGATCCAGGAAATTAGATCGAAAGTTTGTATTTCGAAAAATGGACAGGGGCTGGCGCATCATCCGCGTCATTTGAGCACCCCGATCAATTGGTGACGCCTTGCAGCAGGTAAGCCACCATCTCCTTGGTGATGGTGTTGGACTGCACCAAGACGGCCGCAGCGGCTTCTTGACGAATTTGATAGGTGGCCAAATTGGTGGTCTCCGCTGCCACATCGGCGTCCATCACATTGCCATAGGCACTGGTCAAGGACAGGATCATGTTGTCCGATAAGGTTTCGCGGTAATCCATGAGTTTTTCGTGGGAGCCGACCAAGGACTGGTAGTTACCGATCGTCACCAAGGCGGTATCGATGGTGTCAATGGCGGTGCTGGCACTGGTGGAAATGTCCAGCGCGGACAGGCCCAAGGCAGCGGCGGTTGCCGATGAAAAACTCAAGCTGCGGCTGTCCCCAGCCGCAATACCAACTTGCACCGATACCGACGTGGTGCTGCCATCCATCAAAGAAGAGCCATTGAGCGTGGTGTAGGTTGCCACATCGGTGATATCGGACCGGTAGTTGTCAAAACTGGTTTGGTAGCCGCTCAAGATGGTGGCATCGGTGGCGCTGGCGGCGGCCACGGCCAGGGTGCGCATCTCAGTCAGGTAGCTGGCAATCGTGGTCAGTGACGCATCCACTTTTTGAATCGCAGCGATACCGCTGTGGATGTTGTCCAAGGTGCGGCTGTAGGAGCTCAGCTCCGCACTCAGCGTGGTCGCCATCATCATTCCAGACGGGTCATCGGAAGAGCGGTTGATGCGGTAAGTGGTGCTGATGCGCTCGCTGGCCGTGGTGGCCGCGGCCGACCATTTGTTGGCGGCGTTGGCCGAATACAAAGCCGCCATATTGGTGCTGGAGATCATGGAAATTCCTTTCGCAAAGCCAAGATTTGCGCGAAGCTTCCCAGAAATTGAGCGCTCAAAACACGAGTTCGGAAAACTTTAGCCCGTTTTACCTTTTTTACCGCCAATTACACTTTTTACACGTGCATGTGCTCAAGTTTTCTGATGTGAGATTCAAAGCACAGCGAATGGGTTCTTTCGAATTACAAAAAATCGGCGCTCAAGGGCTCAGAACGCAGGCGGCAGCCAATGCGAAGGCACGCTCGTCGGTTCAGATGGGGCGTTGGCACCACCATGGTGCATTGCGAAAGGGAGGGCTGATGCGGTTTTCAACGCAGTGGGTGTTTGGCGCA
Source organism: Pseudomonadota bacterium (assembly GCA_041174965.1). Taxonomy (GTDB): domain Bacteria; phylum Pseudomonadota; class Gammaproteobacteria; order Burkholderiales; family Burkholderiaceae_C; genus Limnohabitans. The sequence goes on from JBEDFU010000230.1 coordinate 9,442, forward strand.
CAATCGCCAACTTCGTTCAGCTCAGGCCGGTGCTAGCTGGCCTTGCCCCTTCATGAGATATTGTTTTTTTGCTTACTTTGAGTTTGAGCATGTCCAGCCAGGCCCTCTGGGACAGGTCCCGCAGGAGATGGCCAGAGGCCTGTCCCATTTGCCCGGTTTGACCCAAGCCTTGGTTCACACACCGCTGCCAGCCGACACGCCGCACGCCTTTCCAGACGATCAAAAACCCCCACATTTGGCTTGGCAGTTGTATGCCGACCAACCCGAGGATTTAGAAGCTTGGTTGATGCCTCAAGGTGCGCTCAACCTGGCGTTGCCCCAGTTGCTGGCCATGATGGGCCAAGGCGGGCGGGTGGTGCAGCAGCAATTGATGCTCAACCGCCGTTTCCCCACCCCCGTGTCGGCCGGCACCCGTTCAGCCACTTATCTGGTGCATTACCCCGGGCAGGCCGATGATCTGAATGCCTGGAACACCCATTACCTGACCAGCCACCCGGGCATCATGCAAACCTTCCCGGGCATCCAAGGCATCGAAATCTATACCCGCGTGGATTGGATCGGCGGATTGCCCGGACCCAGGGTGGACTTCATGCAGCGCAACAAAGTCGTGTTTGCCGATGCCCAGGCCCTGAGCGCGGCTTTGCTCTCACCCGTGATCAACGACATGCGGGCAGACTTTCACCGCTTTCCCCCATTCAGCGGCGGCAATGTGCATCACCCCATGGCGACGCTCGCTGCCCGCTCCAACTGAGCGCCAAAGACCTTGGGTTATCCCTGATCCGCTGCATCGCTCCAGCTGTTAGCCTGGGGTCAACCCACAGGAGATCAACCGATGAGCCCCTTTTTTTCCAACTGCGCCTGCCCGGATCACCCCGCTCAATCGTCCCGCCGTGGCTTTTTGTCCGGTTTGACCGCCGTGGGCCTGGGCGCGGCGCTCAGTGCCTGCCAAAGTCCCACGTCTGCCTTGGCCAGCAAGCCGCACCGCATCGATATCCACCACCACATCGTTCCCCCCAAATATGCGGCCGATTTGGCCCGTTTGGGCGGCGGTGGAGCGCCCAAATGGTCGGCGCAGATGTCGCTCGACAACATGGACCAAAACGGCATCGCCACCTCGGTGGTGGCCTTGATGCAACCGGGCGCCTTTTTCAGCCAGGCAGAAACCGATAGGCGTTTGGCACGAGAGTCCAATGAGTTTGCAGCTCAAATGGGCCGCGACCACCCGGGGCGGTTTGGCTCGTTTGCCACCTTGCCGTTGATGGACACCGAGGGCAGCTTGCGCGAGATTGAATACGCCATGGACACCCTCAAGGCCGATGGCATTGGCTTGATGACCAGTTACGCCACCCACTACATGGGGGACAAACGGTTTTGGCCGATTTGGGAGGAGCTCAATCGGCGCAAGGCGGTCATTTACACGCACCCACTGACGGCGGCGTGTTGCCGCAACCCCATCGAAGGCTTGCCGCCTTCTTCGATTGAATTTGCCACGGATACGACGCGCACCATAGCCAGCTTGTTGTTCAGTGGGGCCGCCCATCGGTTTCCGGACATCCGTTGGATTTGGTCGCACAGCGGCGGCACCATGCCGTTTTTGTGGAGCCGTTTCACCCGGCAAGAGTTCGATTTGGGCGCCAAGGCCAAAGAGGTGTTGCCCCAAGGTGTGCTGCATGAGATCAAGCGCTTTTATTACGACACCGCACAAGGCCACCATGAAGGGGCCATGGCCGCATTGCGGGTTTTGGTGCCCAGCTCGCAAATCATGTTTGGCAGTGACTTCCCCTACCGTTCGGCCGAAGAGGTGCGGCTGGGTTTGGGCGAGCGTTCGTTCACAGCGGCTGAGCGCGAGGCGATTGACCGTGGCAATGCCTTGCGCATCATGCCGGGCTTGAAAACCATCTAGGCCACCATCATCCGGCGGAGGGCGATCTCCGCTTCCCAGGGGTATCGCGACCCGGGGTTTCAGGCTGCCAGGGTGATGGGTTTTGTCATGGGCGGGTCGATGTGCGCAAAGTGCGGCATGACCTCATTGGCGATCAAATCCAAGGTTTGCAGGGCATCTTCGGTGCGGTTGCCACCAAAGTTGATTTGCATCGATGGCTCCACCACGCCAAACTGATCCAAGTTGGCTTGCACCTGTTCGATCATGTCTTGCGGGGTACCCACATAAGCGGCTTTGTTGTCGATGATTTTTTGGGGCGTCATGGACAAGATGTTGGCCACCATTTTGTCGTAGCCAGGGTATTGGTCAGATGTTTTTCCCTCCCAAGACTGCACCGCCTCGGCAAAGGTTTCCAAGTAGCGCGTCATGATGCGCTCAAAACCTTCCCGGGCCTGGTCGCGCGAGCGAGAAATGCAGCAAAACTGAGACATCTGCACTTGTTCGGCACCCGGTGCGTGGCCTGAATCGGCCCACATTTGGCGATACATCTTGACGTATTGCTCCAAGGTGCCGGGCTTGCCTGCATAGGGCACGATCATGACGTTGAAGCCATTGCGTGCCGCAAAGGTGAAAGATTCTTCAGACGAAATCGCCGCGATCCAAATCGGTGGGTGTGGTTGCTGAAAAGGCCTGGGCATGAGGTGCACATCGTCGAGGTGCCAAAAGTTCCCCCGTGTTTGGACGCGGTCTTGGGTCCACAGTTGCTTGATCATGCCAATGGCCTCTTCAAACCGCGCTCGGCTTTCTGCCATGGGCACACCAAACACCTCAAACTCTTTGGGTAAAAAAGCCCGACCAAAACCTGCATCCAAGCGGCCTCGACTCATGTTGTCAAGCATGCTCAAGTCACCGGCCAAGTGCGCAGGGTGGTGAAACGCAGGAATCACCGCGCCGGTCATCACGCGGATGCGTTGCGTGCGCACGGCCAGTGCAGATAAGAACACGCTGGGGTTGGGCGAATGTCCGCCGTAGTCGTAGAACGAATGCTCGACCGTTTTAACGCTGTGAAAGCCCAACCGATCTGCGGCCTCGGCCAAGGTGATGCATTGCTGATAGTAGTCAGCCGTGCTGCTGTCGCTGGGGCGAAAGGAGGGGAAAAAGTTGATGCCGAATTTCATGCCGTGCCCTTGTGTGAGGTGGTCTGAATGGGGATCGAACAGGTCATCGACCCGCGAGGAAGAATCATCTGTGTTGCGGTTTTTATATTAACCACAAGACGGCGCTTCAAGTGGAGATTGAGCGTTCTGGTTTACCCGGGTTACCAATGCAGGAAGCGCCGATAAACTGAAATGAATTCTCGAAATTCTCAATTCACCACTAGGAGACGACATGGCACTTTCAAGACGCCAATGGGTGACGCGCAGCGCAGTGGCCACCGGCATGGTGGCTTTTCCATCCCTGGTTTTGCCGCAGCAAAAGTTCGAAGTCAAGGTGGCCAACTTTGTCGGGCCACAACACTTTCAGTCCCAGTGGCTGGTGAAATGGGGCGAGGCTTTGGAGAAAAAGTCCAACGGCCGACTGAGCTTCAAACACTTTCCCGGCGCACAAATGGGGCCAACCCCCAAGCATTTCGATTTCGCCCGCGATGGCACGGCAGAAATGTCGTTTTTCTTGCATGGCTCAACGCCAGGGCGCTTTCAGCTGACCGAGATCGTGAACATGCCTTACTTGGTGGGCAGTGCCGAGATTGGCATCAAGGTGCTCAACGATCCCGAGTTGCGCGCCAAATATTTGGACGCAGAGCACCGCGGGACCAAGGTATTGTTTTTGTTCACCCACCAGCCTGGCAGCGTGCACACCACCAAGAAGGCCATTCGCAGTTTGGATGACTTCAAAGGTCAGCGTTTGCGGTTTTCCACCCCGGCCATTCGCGAATTCATTTCGGCTTTGGGAGCGACCCCCGTGGGTGTGCCGCCAACGGAAGTGGCCGAACAATTGCAAAAAGGCACGCTCGATGGCGCATTCACGGATTACGGCGGTGCCGGCATTGCGTGGAAGTTGGGCGGCATTTGCAAATACACCACCGAGATGTACTGCTTTGTGTCGAGCTTTGCGGTGGTGGCCAATGAGGCTTGGTTTGCCAAATTGCCGCCCGACTTGCAGGCCATGGTCACCGAATCGATCACGGGTATTGAACGCGAAATTGGCCAAGGGTGGGACGCATTGGATGTCCCCGGCAAAAAAGCCATGATGGACGGCGGTGGCGAGGCCATCCGACTGGCCAAGGCCGAAGATGACAGACTGCGAAAGATTGGCGCCGATATCACCGAGTCCAATTTAAAGGCCTTGGAGGCCAAGGGCTTGCCCGCCCGCCCGGTCTACAACATGATGAAGACTTTGGCTGAAAAACATGCCAAAACCTCTAAAAACTTTTGGGCCTAAACCCTTTTGCATCATTTCATCGGTCTGTGTTCGGGTCGGCGGCAGACATGAAGGCGCATAACGCCGTTCAGCGGGGTTTGTTGGTGTTGGACAGCATGGCTGTGCTGATGGTGTTGGCGATGGTGTTGCTCACCATCGCCGATGTGACCATGCGCAAGTTTGTCGACAAACCCATGACCGGTGTGACCGAACTGGTAGAACTCGCTTTGGGCGTGGCCTTTTTCTTTGCCTTGCCCGGTGTGTTTTGGCGCTGCGCCCACATCACCATGGACATCATCGATGACCATTGGCCGCAATGGCGACCCGTGTTGCAACGCGCAGCGATGGTCATCAATGCCATGGTGTTGGTGGTTTTGGTTTGGCACATGTGGCCACCCATGTTGGATGTGATTTCCTTTGGCGACACCAGCGCCGACTTGCAAATCCCAAAGATCTGGTTCATGGCCCCAGCATGGATGGGTATCCTTTTGTCCTTGCTGGTGGTGGTGTTGCAGATGTGGCTGGGCGCAGAGCCTGTTGCCACCAAGGATGAACATGAACATTGAGCTCATTGGCCTGCTGGCTGTGGCGGGCCTACTGGTATTGATGTTTTTGCGGGTGCCCATCGCCATGGCCTTGCTCATCAGTGGCACTTTGGGGTATGCCGCGTCGCAAGGTTGGGGGGTGGCCTTGCGCACCCTGGCATCGGTGCCGTTTGAGCTCACGGGGGCCAACCCCGGAGTGGCCTATTCCTTCACCGTCGTGCCTTTGTTCATCTTCATGGGTGCGTTGGCTTCGCGCGCCAACATGTCCAGCGAATTGTTTGATGCAGCCAATGCCGTTTTCAGTGGGGTGCGCGGCGCTTTGGCGGCGGCCACCATTGGCTCTTGCGCTGCTTTCTCCGCGATCTGTGGCTCCTCCATTGCCACCGCGGCCACCTTCTCCAAAGTGGCCATTCCGCAAATGCGCCGTTATGGCTATGACATGGAGTTGGCCACCGGGGCTGTGGCATCTGCGGGCACGTTGGGCATCCTCATTCCGCCATCGCTCATTTTGGTGATTTATTCGCTGGTGGCCGAAGAGTCGATCGCCAAACTCTTTGCCGCGGCCATGATTCCGGGGATTGTCTTGGCCGTGGCCTATGTGGTGGTCATTGCCATCTTGGCCAAGCTCTACCCAGAGAAAATGCCTTTGACGCCCAGCTTGCCCTGGGCCGCGCGACTGAAGGCCTTGGTCGGTGTTTGGAAGCTGGCCTTGTTGTTTGTGTTGGCCGTGGTCGGTATTTACTTGGGGTGGTTCAGCCCCACGGAGGCCGCGGCTGTGGCCTCGTTCACGGCCATGGCGATCGGTGTGGCCACGGGAACCTTGGGTTGGCGCGGAATTTGGGAGGCGGGCGTGGAGACGGTGCAAACCTCGGCCATGCTGTTTTTCATCGTCATTGGCGCCTTTGTTTTTTCACGGTTGATTGTGCTGACACAGTTCCCCGTTTCCTTGGCGAATTTGGCTCAAAGTTGGCAGCTCTCTGCGTGGATGGTGATCTTGGCGATCGTTGCTTTGTATCTATTGCTCGGCACATTTTTGGAGGAGGTCAGCACCTTGCTCATCACAGTTCCCGTGCTGTTGCCTTTGATCAAAAGCATTGGTTTTGACCCGATTTGGTTTGGTGTGTTTGTGACCGTCATGTCCACCGTGGGGTTGATTTCACCGCCAGTGGGGCTAACGGTGTTCGTGGTTCAAAGCCAAAACCCCGAGGTTTCGTTGCAAACCATTTTCAAAGGGGTGATGCCATTTTTGTATGCAGACATCTTGCTGCTGCTGGCTTTGGTCCTGTATCCCCCGTTGGCCACTTGGCTGCCGTCGGTGCTCTGAGGCGAACAGGCTGTTGCAACCTGTTTTTGCCATCCAGCGTGCCTCATCCGAACATCTAAATTTCCAAGTCCCTATGCGAATGCCCATTGTTGATGCCCATCACCACCTGTGGCGCAAAGCCGATTTGCCGTGGCTCAGCGGCCCCATGCTGCCGCGCATTTATGGTGAATATGAGGCCATTCGCAGGGATTACTTGATCGATGAGTTTCGCCAAGACATGGTTTCCAGCGGCGTGGTCAAGTCGGTCTATGTGCAAGCCAACTGGCCCGAAGTCGGGGCTTTGGACGAGGTGGCATGGGTTCAATCTGTGTCCAATCAGCACCATTTTCCCCACGCCATCATTGGCTACGCCCATCTGGCTGATCCTCAGGTGGGGCGCTTGCTGGATGCGCAAATGGCCCACCCTGGGTTTCGGGGGGTGCGCCAACAACTGCATTGGCATCAAAACCCGCTCTACCGTTTTGCCCCTGCGCCAGATGCCTTTATGGACCCGCAGTGGCAACGTGGTTTGGCCCAATTGCAAGAGCGTGGCTTGATTTTTGAATTGCAGGTGTTTCCCAGCCAGATGGCCGATGCCGTCAAGTTGGTGCGCCAATTCCCTCACCAGTCCTTTGTGTTGCTACATGCTGGCATGTTGGTGGACTTTGCCCCAGAAACCATGCGCGCTTGGCGAACAGGTGTGCAAAACTTGGCCGATTGCCCCAATGTCTTTACCAAATTGTCGGCCCTCAGCACCTTTGCGCGCCGCTGCGATGTGGACATTTGGCAACCCACTGTTGAAGAAACTTTGTCCTTGTTTGGTGCTGAGCGCTGCATGTTTGGCAGCAATTTTCCGGTGGAAAAGTTGTGGACTTCATACGCCCACTTGGTGGATGTGATGCACCAATGCCTCAGGGATTACCCGGAATCCACACAAAAGGCCGTCTGGCACGACACGGCTAGCCGTGTTTATCGACTCGGGTAAGCCCCATGTTTGGCAAAAGGTAACGCTGTTATATTTTTCCTTCATGTCTTGGGTTTGAGCGATGTCCGCTTCAAAGCACCGGGATACTTGGAGAGTTTGATTTGAGCTCAACAGCCAGCGCCCGTATTGCCGCCGATGTGGGCGGAACATTCACTGACATCGCTATCTTTGATGAGTCCAATGGCGGAATTCGCTTGGGCAAATGCTTGACCACACCGGCCCATTTGATTGAAGGCATCAATCAGGGGGTGATCAAGTCAGGCTCTGGTTTTGAGCAAGCCAATTTGTTTTTGCACGGCACCACTGTGGCCATCAACACCTTGCTGGAACGCACCGGGGCCAAAACGGCCTTGGTCACCACCAAGGGCTTTCGTGACATGTACGAAATTGGGCGCATCAACCGCCCAGAGGCCTACAACCTGTTTTTTCGCAAGCATCGGCCGCTGATTGAGCGCGCATTGCGCTATGAGGTCGATGAGCGCTTGCTGGTCAGCGGCGAAGTTTTCAAGCCTTTGCTGGAGTCAGAGATGGCAGCCTTGGGCGACCGGATGGAGGCAGAAGGGGTTGAGGCGATTGCCATCATGTTCATGCACTCCTACCGCAACCCAGCGCATGAAGTGGCCGCCAAAGCCTATTTCAGCCAGCGGTTTCCGAAGTTGTTTGTATCAGCCTCGCACGAGTTGTCACAGGAATACCGCGAATACGAGCGCACCTCGACGATTGCCGCCAATGCCTATATTGGCCCCAGGGTGTCGTCGTATTTGACCGAAATTGTGGACCATCTGGAGCAAAAGAATTTTGATGGGGGTTTCCTGATTGTTCAATCCACCGGTGGTTTGTATGACGCGGATGCGGCGGGTCGCGAATGCATCCGCATGCTCGAGTCAGGTCCCGCAGCCGGGGTGATTGGGACCCGAGACCTGTGTCGTCGCGTGGGTTTGCAAGATGCCATTGCTTTTGACATGGGCGGCACCACGGCCAAGTCGGGCGTGATTTTGCGTGGCGATGTGATGATGACCACCACCTCCATGATCGGCGGCTATACCGAGGGTTTGCCGGTTCAAATCCCAATGATTGACATTCAAGAGGTGGGCACTGGTGGCGGCAGCATTGCCCGTTTGGCGGCTGGTAAGTCTTTGCGCGTGGGTCCGCAAAGTGCTGGCTCTGTGCCTGGCCCGGTTTGTTATGGCCTGGGTGGCACCGAGCCCACGGTGACCGACGCCAATTTGATTTTGGGGCGACTGTCAGCCACGCGATTTTTGGGCGGAGACATGCGCCTCGATTTGGAAAGTGCCCAAAACGCCTTGCGCCAGCACATTGCCGAACCCTTGGGCATGTCCTTGGAAGAGGCCGCGGAAGGCATCATCCGGATTGCTGCCTCGACCATGTCGTCGGTGGTCAAGCGGGTGACCACCGAGCGGGGCTTGGATGCGCGTGACTTCCCCATGGTGGCGTTTGGTGGTGCCGGTCCACTGCATGCGGTGCTGGTGGCGCGCGAATTGCAAATGCCCAAAGTGATCATCCCCAATGCACCCGGCCATTTCTCTGCTTATGGCATGTTGGTGGCTGACTTGCGCCGAGACTACGTCAAAACCCGCTTTTTGCCCTTGGAGCAATTGGACTTTGATCTGGTGAACAACCTGTGCAGCGAGATGGAGCATCAAGGTCAGGCTGAAATTCGCCAAGCTGCGGTCCGGGTGGGTGACATCCACATCGAGCGGGCGTTGGACATGCGCTATGTGGGCCAAGAGCATGCGGTGACGGTGGAAATCCCCACCCAGGTGTTTGATCAAGGCAACAAGGCCGAGATCAAGCGCTTGTTTGATGCGGTGCATTTGCAGCGCTATGGTTACAGCTCCGACGCGGAAAAGGCGGAAATCGTCAGCATTCGCACCTCCGTGGTGGGGCAAATGCCCAAGCCCGTGTTGGCCACCTTGCCCCCCGGCAGCATGCAGCCCAAAGATGCGGCAACCACAAGACCCATTTACTTCAGCGCCGAAGTCGGCTGGCAGGATGCGCCTGTTTACCAGCGCGATCGGCTCCAAGCTGGCAACCGCATCGAAGGTCCTTGCCTGATCGAGGAATATGCATCCACCACGGTGGTGATGCCTGGGGACCGCGTGGACGTGGATAGGTTTGGTAACTTGATCATTGAGGTGAACAACCATGGCTGAAACGCACAAAATTGATGCGGTGACCACAGAGATCATCCGCAATGGCATGGTGGCTGCGACCGAGGAGATGAAGTCCAACCTCATGCGAACCGCCTACAACATGATCATTTACGAAGCCCTGGATTTCACGGTGGGCATCTTTGATCGTGCAGGCAACACGGTGTCGATTGGCATTGGCTTGCCCATGTTCATCCGAGGCATGAGCAACACCGTCAAACGCATGATTGCCCATTTTGGCTACGACCAAATTGAGGATGGCGACGTGCTGCTGACCAACGATGCCTACATCACCGGCAGCCACCTCAACCACATGACCTTTGTGGTGCCGGTGTTCTTCGAAGGTGAAATCGTGGGCTTTTCTGCCTGCATGGCGCATTGGCAAGATATCGGGGGCACGTTGGATGGCATGACCTTCGACATCTTCTCCGAAGGCCTGCAAATGCCGATCGTCAAGATTTACCGCAAGGGCGTACCCAACGCGGAAATTTTTCAAATCATTGAAATCAATGTGCGCATTCCTGAGCGTGCCATGGGTGATTTGCGCGCGCAGATCGCTGCCGTCAAAACCGGTGAGCGACGCGTGTTGGAGATGCTGCACAAATATGGCCATGCCACTGTGGTTCAGGCCATCGAGCGTATTTTCGACCAGGGCGAAGCCGGCTCCCGTGCGCTGGTGGCAGCCATACCCGATGGGGTTTACGAGGCCGAGTCGTTTTTGGACGATGACGGGGTTGATATGGGCAAGCGCATTGCCATCCGCGTCAAAGTCACGGTGGCTGGCGATGAAATGACCATCGATTTGTCGGGTGTCAGTGACCAGGTGCGCGGTTTTTACAACTCGGGCGAGTCTGCGGGCATTGCTTGTGCACAAGTGGCTTTCAAATGCTTGATGGCGCCCAATGAGTTGCCCATCAACGATGGATGTTTCCGCCCACTCAAGGTCATCTTGCCCGAGGGCAAGGTGGTCAACGCGCGCCGACCGGCACCCATGCGGTGGTGGATGACCTTTCCCATGACCGTGGTCGACACCGTCTTTCGTGCCCTGGCGCCGGCCATCCCTGAGCGGGTCATTGCCGGCCACCATGCTGATTTGGTGATTGCCTCTATTCACGGTCGGCAACCGGCAGACAACCGACTGTTCCTGTATTTGGGCGGCCTGATCGGTGGCGGTTGGGGGGCCAAATTCAACGAAGATGGCATGAGTGCCACCATTGCCATCAATGATGGCGATACCCACAATGGACCGTCCGAGCAAGTAGAAGCCAAATACCCCTTGCTGGTGGAGAAATACCAACTGCGACCGGATTCGGGCGGGGCCGGCACATTCCGAGGCGGTTTGGGCACCGAGCAAACCATCCGGGTCATGTCTGACATCATGTTCAACACGCAAATTGAACGGGTCGAGTGCCGCCCCTGGGGCTTGTTTGGCGGCCTGTCTGCCTTTGGCAACGAGGTGTGCATTCAACGCAAGGGCGAAGAAGAGGTGGTGTACAAAACCGGCAAAGTGTTTTCGCAGACCCTGCGCAGCGGAGATGCTTGGACCTTGCGTTCGGGCGGCGGCGGCGGCTATGGGACACCTACCGAGCGCAACACCAGCAGCGTGGAAGACGATGTGCGCAATGGGTATGTCAGTGGCGAGATGGCGCACAAGTTGTATGGGGTGGTGCTCGATGCCAAAACAGGCCGCGCCCAAGCCGCTGCCACCGCGGAATTGCGTGACTACATGCGGGCCAATCATTTGCCCGTTGATCAACCCTACACCAGCCAAGCCACAGACCCCGGGGGCACCGACCCCCAACTGTCGCGCCGCGTGCGTCAAAGCTCGCCCCACCAGGCTTTGTTTTCTTTCGAGGCGCGCGAATTCCAAGCCGAGGTCCGGGCTGCCGGTTTGCTGGTGGATCGTTGCTGCAGCTGATGGACAAACCCCGCGCTCAACGACTGCGCACCCGGCATTTGGAGCCGTTTGCGACCGATGCCGATGGGGGCAAATTGCCCGGCGGCGTTTTGTCGTTGCGACGTGGTTTGCGCCTGCTGGAGTTGCTGGGTGAAGGCGAGGGCGGCTGGAGTTTGGCAGATTTGGCCCGCCAACTCGAGGTGAACAAAGCCATTGCTTTGCGTTTGCTTGATGAGTTGCGGCATGCCGCTTATGTGTACCGGGATGACACGTCCGAAACGTACCACCTGACTTACAAATTGAGCAACTTGGGTTTGCGCAAGCTGTCGCAAACCCGGGTGCTGGACCAAACCAATGGTGTTTTGCGCGAGTTGGCCAATGAAACCAGTGAGTTGGTGCGCTTGGCCGTGGTTGAACCCGAACAGCGTTTGACATGGGTGTTGGCCTTCACTGGCGCGCGCCGAAGCTTGCACATCGACCCCAACTACCGACTCAGCATTGGTTACAACACCCATGCGGCTGGAAAAGCGTGGTTGGCGCAATTGCCGATCGATCAGGTTTGGCCGATTTTGTTGCGCGAGGGGCTGGAGCCTTTGACCCCTCACACCAAGACCGATCGCATGGCCATTGAGGCCGATTTGAAGCAATGCCAAGTGCGAGGTTTTGCCACCAGCGATGAAGAAAATGAGTTGGGGGTGCGTGCCATAGCTGCACCCATCACCATTTTGAAGCTCACCGGTGAGCGCCATTGCGTGGGGGTGGTCAGCGTGGCTGCACCCACCTCTCGCATGTCCCAACCAGAACTAGAAGCCCATGCCCCGTTGCTCATGGCCACGGTAGCGCGTTTGGGTGAGATTTGGCCCATGGATGCCAAGTCCCAATCAATGCCACCGATGTACAAAACGGCCCATTGACTGAATTTTCCCCGCAAGTCCAGAACCTTTAACCCAGGAGACAGCCATGAAAAAAACCTTCTTTCACCCACTGGCCGCGGCCATTGCCCTCAGCGCTGCGGCGTTGTGCACGGGTGGTGCGCAAGCGCAATCAGGCAACCCGATCAAAATCGGTTTTGTCACTGAGCTGACCGGACCTTGGACCTTTTTCGGTACCAGCTGCGTGGCCGGCTTGAAAATGGCGACTGACGAAATCAACAAAGCTGGCGGTGTGCTCAAGCGACCTTTGGAGTTCATCGTCACCGATAACCAAACCAACTCTTCACAAGCCCTGGCGGCATCGCGCAATTTGGATGTGAACGATAAAGTGCTGGCTTTGAGTGGACCCACCAGCTCAGATGTGGCCTTGGCCATGTATGGTTATGCCGAGCAGCAAAAATTGCCATTCTTGGTTCCGGTGGCCGCATTCCCTCAATTGACCAAGCCTGGTACCAAATACACATTTCGCATTGAGCCCGACGCTGCGGGTTGGGGTTATGCGATGGCCAAATACATTGAGCAGGTCAAGCCTGGCGCCAAAGTGGCATTGATGCACTCTGATGCGGCTCTGATGCGCGCCATCATGGCGGGTTTCAGATACCAAGCACCACGCTCCAAACTGAACATCGTCTCGGATATTTTGTTTCCACAAGGCTCGAGCGATGCGACGGTGCAAGCAGCTCAAGTGCGTGCATCCAATCCTGACTACGTCATCGTCAGTGGTGCCGGCGCCTTTGACAACGTATTGACCAATCAATTGTTAGATTTGGGCATCAAGCCGCAGCAAATCATCCACCCCTATGGGATCACGACACAGGTGTTTGGCTGGGGCTCTCGAAGTGTGGGCTCCATTTATGGCACCTTTTTTGACCATGGCATTGATGCCCTGACCAAAGAGGGCAAAGATTTCATCAGCCGTTTTGATGCCGCCAACGGTCGCCCGCCTTCTTATGTTGAAAACTACTGTTATGTCACCCCGTATATTTTCAAGGAAGCCATTGAAAAAGCGGGTACCGCTGATGACCGCGAAAAGTTGCGCAATGCCTTATCGGCTTTGAAGACCAAGGAAAACACCAGTGGTGTGCCGATCGAGTTCGACAAAAACGGTGCACGCAAAGAGTACATGTATTTCATGGAAATCCAATCGGTCAATGGCAAGCGCACTTATCAATCGAAACAGCGCTATTACATCGAATGGGATCCCGAGGTGATTCCCGTTTACGACCTGGTGAAGTAACAACTCTGATGGGCAGTCCCTCGCTGAAAAGCGTGTGACTGCCCAGACGGTGATGGACCTCAAGGAATTTTGATGACCGATGCGCAATTGCTGATACTGCTCTCGACCCTGTCGACAGGGTTGATCCTGGGGGCTATTTTTTCATTGGTTGCAGCTGGCGTGACCATTGTTTATGGGTGTGTGTGGCTTCCCAACGCCAGCAACGGGCAATTCTTCTTGCTCGCGTCTTTGGTGGCGTGGACCTTTACTGCCTCTTTGGGGTGGAGCAGTTGGCTGGCGGCCATTGCCGTGATTGTTTTGGGTATTGGCTTATCGTATTTTCTGGAGTGGATTTTGATCCGCCGCTTATATGACACGCCGAACCGAAATGTGGCTTATTTTGTGGTGACCCTGGGCATGACTCAGATCATGACGGGCATCTTTTCATTGACCTATGCCAAGTGGAGCGATCAATTCAGCCTGCCCCCTGTGGTTGACGGAATATCCATGCTGGGGCCTTTCCCTTTGTCCAACAACCGTTTGCTGGTGATGGTTGTCAGCTTATTTGTTTTGGTGGCTTTGTTTGCCTTGCTGCGCTACCACCCTTATGGCCGTGCCTTGCGGGCGGTGTTTCAAAATCGCGAAGCGGCAGCGCTCAGAGGTGTCGACGTCCGCTCCATTTACCGCTTGTCGTTTGTCTTGGGATCCACCATTATTTTCTTGGGTGGCATCTTGTTCGCCTTGGCATACAGCTTTGATTTGACCGTGGCATGGACCATGTCCATCACGGCTTTCGCCATCATGATCATCGGTGGCCCTGGCTCTGTCATCGGGGCCTTGGTGGTCGGAATGACGTTTGGATTTACCCAAGCCATTGTGAGTATTTTTGCCAGTCCCACCGCCGCGACCTTTTCATATTTGGGTGCGATGTTGGTGATTCTCTTGTTCCGTCCCAGTGGGTTGTTCAAACGATGAAGTTGCATTCCAAAACCATCATTGGGTTATTTGTACTCATGGCGCTGATGCTTCCATTGGCGGCATCGGGCAATAAATTTTTTGCTTTTGTGCTGGGCATGACCTTCATCAGTTTGTTGTGGGCCACTGGCATGAATTTGATGTACGGCTATGTGGGTCTGATGCCGCTGATGTTTGCTGGCGTGGCGGGGGTGGCCGGCTATGCGATGGTTCATTTCACCCGCACCTTGGGTTGGTCGTTTTGGCTCGCCATGCCGGTGGCTTCCCTTTTGGCAGCTGCTGTGGGTGTGGCTTTGGGCTTGCCGTCGTTGCGACTCAAGGGGTTTTATTTCACCTTGTGCTCTTTGGTGATCCAGACGGTTTTGACCTTGGCATTTATATTTTTCCCCACCTACACCAACGGCGACACAGGCATCAATCAAGTGGCTCCGCCTGACTGGTTTGGCGGGGAGCTCACTGGTTTGGGCATGGACATGATGTTGGCCGTGGTGGCGGTTGCAGGGGTGCTTTTTTGCGCTTGGCTGGTCAAAACACCTTTGGGGCAAAGATTTGTGGCCATTCGTGAAGATGATGTGCTCGCCGAAGGACTTGGCATCCAGGTTGTCCGCTGCAAAATCATTGCCTTTTTCATTGTGTCTTTGTACGCGGGCATTGGCGGTTGCTTCTATGCTGCCTATGTGGGCTTCATATCACCCCGCGCCTACGATGTGTTGGTGTCCATGAACATCTGGTTGTTTGTGGCTTTTGGTGGCCGAGCCACGATTGCGGGGCCGATCATTGGCACAGCAATTTTGGCGCCCATTCCATTTTTGCTGCAAGATTTGCAAGCGTTCAAAGATATTTTGTCGGGCGTGCTCATCATTGTGGTGACCTTGATGATGCCAGGCGGCATTTATGGTGCTTATGTGGCTTGGCGTTCACGTCAAGCCCACGTTGCCAGTGATGGTGACAAGGTGCAGGAGCAACGGGTATGAAGCTGCTTGATGTCAATGGATTGTCCAAAAGCTTCGGTGGTGTCGCCGCTTTGCGACAGGTAGAAGGACACTCAGTGGTCGGTGAGACCCTGGGCATGATTGGGCCCAATGGGTCGGGTAAAACCACCTTTGTCAATATCGTCAGCGGCCACGTTCGACCTGACATGGGCAGCCTCACATTTGATGGCATCGATATTGCTGGGAAAAACCCACATCAACTCGCGGCGATTGGTTTGTGCAGAACTTATCAGGCTGTGCGTGTTTTCTCATCGCTGTCGACCCAGCAGAACATCGATAACGCTCGTTTGTTGCTGAACCACAGGGGTTTGGATCAGGCAGAGTTGAGCGAATTGCTGGATTGGCTGAAGCTTGATCACGTCTTGGGAAAGAGTGCTGGCAGCTTAACCTTGTTTGAGCAGCGTCGATTGGAATTGTTGATGCGCTTGGTTCTCAAACCCAAGCTCATCATGCTGGATGAACCGGTTGGGGGTTTGGCTGTGACTGAAGTGATTGAGATGATTCAGTTGCTCAAACAACTCAAGGCGCGGTGTTCTATTTTTGTGATTGAACACACCATGCGGGTGATCAAAGAGTTGGCCGATCGGGTGATGGTGTTGATCGCTGGCGAGAAAGTGGCGGATGGCCCCCCATTGGAAATTTTGAAAAACAAACGTGTGGTGGACGAATACCTGGGGGCCCAGCATGCTTGAGGTCAAAGATTTGGTGATCAGATACGGCCCATTCTTGGCGTGTGATCGCATCAGCATCGAAGTCAAAGCCGGTGAAATTGTGGGCGTCATTGGTCCCAATGGTGCGGGTAAAAGTTCTGTCGTCCGGGCCATTGCGGGCTTGGTGAAGCCCGCCTCAGGCAGTGTGAGCTTTTTGGGGCAATCCACCTTGGATAGGCCTGTGCATGAATTGATTCGCCAAGGTTTGTCTTTGGTGCCCGAGGGCCGTGGGCTGTTCCCCCAAATGTCGGTGGAGGAAAACCTGTTGATGGGTGGTTATTCTTTGACCAGCAAAACACGACGCAAGCAGTTGATGGACAACTGCTACGAATTGTTTCCCATTCTCAAAGAGCGTCGAAATCAATATGCGGGCACCTTGTCCGGCGGTCAGCAGCAGATGGTTGCCGTTTCCGTGGGCTTGATGGGTGACCCCAAATTTTGCATTTTCGATGAACCCTCTTTGGGCTTGGCGCCCATCGTGATCCAGCAAATTGGCGAGACCTTGCAAAAAATGCGGGCCTTGAACCTCACGGTTTTATTGATTGAACAAAATGCCATGTTGGCCAGCCATGTGGCAGACCGCATTTACATCATGTCAGCGGGCCGAGTGCAGTTTCACGATACACCCGAGCATTTGATGCAAAACCCAGAGGTCATTGAAAAATTCCTAAGTGCTTGAGAAACGGTTCTTTAAGTTCGTGGGCAAGATTGACCTGCCATTGGGCCATGGCAACGACCTCAAAGTAGACCACTTTGATTTGGCGTGATCTATTGGCTGCCAGCCAATTTTTGCTCTACTTCGCGCTTGCCCATTTTCCTCACAGCCGAAATCGCTTTGAGTTGATTGGCCCGGGGTTTGGCCTTGCCTTGTTCCCATTTGTAAATGGATTGACCACTGACCCCCACCAAAGCGCCCATTTCGTTGGCTGTTAAGCCCAGCTTTTTTCGCAAGGCGGCAAATCCACCGACGCGAAATCGAAGATTCTCAGTGGAATTTTTCGTTTCCAGTTCTTGCTTTGGTGGCAGTTGCTTGAAAAGTCTCTTGGTCAAATTTTCCAATTGAATCAACCGCCTTTTCATCGCGGCGATATCTGAGCGATATTGAGCATTGGTTTTTTTAAGTGCGGTTGTTTCAGCGCGAATCTCTTTTTTTGCGATGCGCCCAATTTCGGATTTCAATTGCGTTGCAAACGTGCTCATGTTTTGCCCCCATTAAAAGGTTTTATCTTACCCAAAAATGAGGGCGTCAAGAATGGCCGCTGACATCTGACTGATGTTTGCGGTAGCTCAGGGATTTAATATTTTTCTGTCTTAAAAGGTATTCCGTATATATCGCATGGCATTTTGTTGAAGTAGAATAATATTGGGGTCTCATTATCAGATGAGATAAATTTCAATTTAATATTATTAGGAGCTTATTGATCATGGCTACTTCTGTTGCATCTCAACTTGCCAAATTGCGCAAAGCGCGTGAAGCGCTTGAAAAGCGCGAAAAAGCTTTGCAAACCCGTACGCACACCCGCGCCATTGAGAAAATTCTTGCCATCGCCAAAGATGCGGGCCTGTCAGCCGCTGATATTTCCTCGGCCATGGGCGGTGGTAAAAAGAAATCGGTCAAAACCAAAGCGACCGGGGCTGTCAAGAAGTCCGGCCCGCGTGGGAAAGTGGCCCCCAAATACAAAAATCCTGCGGACCCCACCCAAACGTGGACCGGCCGCGGAAAATCGCCGGTTTGGGTTCAGGCGTTGAAAAATGCAGGCACCTTGGATTCGGCCCTGATTTAATAAACCCTCTGCGCTTTCCTCAGGCTTATGTCGCGCTGCGTGACATAAGCCTTTTTTCATGGCTTGGGATATGGCATCACCCAGAACCGAATAAACATATTTGACCTTGTTCAGGGGTCAGGGTGACTGTGTCAGTGCATTGACCTTGCGCTGCTGTGACAGGATGGCGGGCTCAAGGCCGCGAGCGCGCAAGCATTCACCCTCCGCGGCCCATTGGTTCGGATTTTGCCAACGCTTTCCCATCTCCAAGAGGTCATTGCACCAAGCACCGATGGGCATGTCAGCCTTTGCGGTGACGAGCCGCAAGGCCTTCAAGATATTGAACTGATCGGTCGCAAAAGTTTTCATGACGGGGTGATGGAATTCGCGCTCCATGGGTGGGTAGGTTTGGGTGTTGGCCAGCTGAATCAAGACAGGGCGATGTTTCCATGCCTGGTAACTGACCCAGCCCGTGTCAACCAGCATCCAAGTGGCCCCACAGGCCAGCACACAGATTGCGGTGATGCCTGTATGTCGAACCCACTTGATGGCGACCCAGGGCACTGTCCGATATTCAGGTGATGGCATCCCAGCGGCCCACACCATGCACCAAAGCCATATGTGCGCTGTTGAAGAGTGAAAAGGAAACTCGGTCAATTGGTGAAGGCTGATGGGCAATAAGCAAGCCACCAAAGCCAAGCTGTTCCAAGCTTGCTGGCGACAAAACCAAGTCAACACGAAAACCCAGGGCCCCACGATGGATAAAACACCCACGGTGCCTGTTTCAACCGCCCACAATAAAACCTCGTTGTGCGGGTGACCCAAATTGGGTGTGTAGTGAAGGCTTTTCCCGCCCTCAATCAGCTCTACAAAAACCGGAACGATTTGCTCTGAAAAAGTTCCCAGCCCATGGCCCCACCAAGGTGACTGCGACCACAAATGGATGCTGGCTTGAATAAAGCTCAGCCGAAAGTGGGTTGAACTGCCTTGGTTCAAATCCCGCAATCGGGGGATGACATCCCCCAGCCACGCTGCCAGCAGTGCAGCCATGAGCAAGCTGATGAAGCACCACCAGCCCATTCGTCTGTTTTGAGGGCTGAACCTGTGAGTCCACAGGCCCAGCAGCAGCATGGAAATGGCCAGTCCCAACATGCCAACCCGAGAGCCAGACTTGAACACGATAAAAACGTGCAGCGCTGTGAGGCTGAGCATGCCCATGGCTCGCCATCCTTTGATGGTGGTTGCATGGCTCAGTTGCAGCCAAAGAGCAAAAAGGATGGAAGTCGCCAAAAAGCTGGCCAACAAGTTGGGTTGCTGAAATCCACCATGGGCGGCGCGCAAGGGCAATGGCAATGAAAGCCACACAGCATCCCAGGCCAGGTATGGGGGGCTTAACAAGGTGATCAAGCACAGCAGGCTGGTGCCAAACAGCCATATCCGGCTGATCGATAACCATTGCGAGCGGGTCAAGGCAAGTTGCGACAAACCCAGCGAGAGGCCGGCCATCAAAGCCAAGACCAAGCCAGCCAGCCAGGGGTAGTGGGGAAAACTGCCCACAGGGACCCAGATGGCGTGAAGCCCGATCACCATGGGTGGTATGAGCAAAAGACCCCATGCAGGCGTCCAACGGATGCGCCCTTGAGCCAACACATGGATCCAGCCAGAAGCACAGGCCAGGCACATCAGGGCTGCCACAAAAAAATTCCGGGGAATCAGGTTGTTGCCAAGATTGGGCAAATTCCATTGCAGCACCCCCCAAGACAACAGCGCAGTGATGGCCAGCATGCGCACTTGCGCGGCTTGGTTAAACACTTCGCTGGGGTGGTTGCGCATGCTGAGCAAGCATCTGTTTCATCAACGACCCAAACTTGGGTCTGGCGGACCGGTGGCGGTCAACGCAATTGCAAATTGCGCCGCAACACCACAGGCTTTCCACCCAGGCTTCGTTTGCACATCCAATGGGCCAATGCGGAATCCAAATGGTCAGCATGGGAAGGAAACCATCGGATCAATTCATCAATCAGACTACGACCGTAGGCATATTGCCCGTTGTTGACCAGGGCCAACACTTCATGGATGGATTTCATGACCGCCGCATGTTCATCGATGTGGCAATCCCTGGGCGGAAACTCCGTTTCCACCATGAGTTGGTTTTCCAGGTCGAAATGAGACTTGGCGTGTTCTGCAAACAGGGCCAACAAAGGGGGCAAATCTTGGTCTTGCGCCGCCTCCATTTGCCTGACCAAATCAACAAACTCTTCATGGGTCTCATCGATGGGGCGGTAACCCAAAATGAATTTATCGCTCCAGATGAAGGCTTCTTCTGTGGTGGGGCCTGGTGTCATGGTCGGTGGAGGGGTTTCAGAGGTAATGGGGGGGAAAAACTGGGCGCCCAGTTGCCCCCTAGAAGGGTTTGCGGTGGCCCAAGGCCAGGGATATTTGTTGTGCGGTGGCTTGCAATTTAGGGCGCCACTCGTCGCTCATCCGATCGCTGGGGGCTGAGATCGATAAACCGGCCACCAGCTTAGATTGGTCGTCGTAAATGCCCGCTGCCAGGCACCGCACACCCAATTCGAGCTCTTCGTTGTCATGCGCCACCCCGTACTGCCGGACTTTGGAGAGTTCTCTCTCCAAAATATTGATTTGGGTGATGCTGTTGCGGGTTTGACCATTCAAGCCGGTTCGCGTTGCATAAGCACGCACTTTTTGGATGTCATCCACCGACAAAAAAAGTTTGCCCACGGAGGTCAAATGCAAGGGAGCGCGTCCCCCAATGGCGCGCACGACTTGCATGCCAGATCGCTCACTGAATGCCCGCTCGATATAAATGATCTCATCGCCCTGACGCACACTGAGGTTGATGGGTTGCTGTATTTGGCGATGCAATTCGCGCATGGGCAACAAGGCGGCATCGCGCACATTCAAACGACCTTTGACCAGATTGCCCAACTCCAACAAGCGCATGCCAAGCCGGTAACTGCCCGCCTCGGGCCGATCCACGAAGCGGCCGCAGGCCAAGTCGTTGAGAATTCGGTGGGCTGTCGATGGGTGCAAGCCACTTTTTTCACTGATTTCTTTGAGTGAAACAGCCTCTTCTCTGGAGGACAGGACATCAATCAGGGTGAAGATTCGTTCAATGACCTGAATCGATGGGGTGGCTGAATTGAGGGCATCAACTTTTCGCATTGTGCAATTTTAGCGGATGATCAATCTGGGCATTGCCAATGACCGTCCACCAAAATTTGATGGGGTTTGAAATGCGCTTTGTAATTCATCTTGGGGCTGTTTTGAATCCAATAGCCCAAATAGACATGCGGCAGCCCCAGGGTTTTGGCTTGTTCCACTTGCCACATCACACCATACGTACCGTAGTCGGCATGGGCCTCAGGCTCATAAAACGTGTAGACGGCTGAAATACCGTCATTGAGGACGTCCAAGATGGAGACCATTTTGAGGCTGCCGGGGGAGCCGTCCTCGGTGGGCAACCTGAATTCCACCAAACGTGAGTTCACACGGCTTTGCAGCAAAAACTGGGTGTACTGATCGATGCTGTCGTGGTCCATGCCGCCGCCAGCGTGGCGACCTGTTTGATAGCGCAGATAGAGTTGATAGTGGTCTTCTTGATAGGCCAAGTTGGCAATGCGCGCAACCAAATTTTGGTGCTGTTTATAGGCTCTGCGTTGGCTTCGATTGGGTTTGAAGTCGTTGATCGGGATGCGCAAAGGAAGGCAGGCGCGGCAACCATCACAATAAGGCCGATAAGTGAATAAGCCGCTGCGGCGAAACCCCCTGGCGACCAGCTCGGAGTAAATATCGTTATGAATCAGGTGGCTGGGGGTGGCCACCTGGGAGCGCGCTTGGAGTTGCGGCAAGTAGCTGCAAGGGTAGGGGGCAGTTGCATAAAACTGCAAGGTCTGAAGCGGCAAATCCTTGAGGTGGGTCACGGCAGTGGCTGGGGAATTGACAGGATGTGATTCCAGTATACGGGTAAGAAAAACCAGCGGGGAGGGGGCATGGGCGTCAATGCCTTCAGCTCCTTCAAAAAAAGCTGCCTGTCAATGGGGTTCGCTCCCATGAACTTCAAATGGGGCGTTTGTTGCTGGCAATCGACGAATGGGACGCCATGCTGCCGACAAAAACAAATCAGCGCAGCAAGGGCTATTTTTGATCCGTCGCTTTGCAGAGAAAACATCGACTCTCCAAACACGGCTTTGCCAATGGCCACGCAATACAAGCCGCCCACCAAAGCGCCATTCAGCCAACATTCCACACTGTGGGCATGGCCGAGTTGATGCAAGTCGCGATAAGCCAACATCATGTCAGGCTGTATCCATGTCCCACTTTGACCCGGTCTTTTCGACTGGGCGCAGAGCCTGACCACATGGTCAAAATTCTGGTCCATTTTGATGTCTAAGTGACCTTGGGATATCGCCTTGACCAGCGTCTTTCTCAGCGATCGATGGAGTCTGAAATCGGCAACGGGTAACACCATTCGGGGATCGGTGCTCCACCACAAAACGGGTTGGCCTTGGCCATACCAAGGAAAAATACCTTGCTGATAGGCCTCGATCAAGCGCTGTGCCGATATGTCTTGGCCTGCAGCGACCAAGCCGGGGTAGTCGGAATGAGGCCCCAGTGCAGTCTCTGGCGCAGGCAATGGCTGGTCGGTGTTGATGAACGGTATGCGGGCTGAGGAGCTGGGCATCAAAGCGGCGTGTATAGAATGGGTTTCATTACCACCATAAGTCAATGACTGGAATCAATTGCAAGCCTCGTCTGCCTTCATCGGCGTCTTGAAGTGGGTGGCTGCGCAGGTGATTGTCGCTCACCACTTGGCGGCATACGGACCCCTGGCACAACAAGGCCACGCTGCAATGCCTCAACTGTTTGGTTGGTTGACCGGGTGTGGTGCTTGGACAGTCTCCGTTTTTCTGGTGGTCTCGGGGTTTTTGACTGCCCAAGCTTTGGATGGAAAAAACATTGACTTTCGTCTCGTTCGCCATGCCCTGATCCGTCGGTATTGGCGATTGGCCCCGGTCTATGCGGTGGGCTTGAGCTTATCGGTGGCGATGGCCGTTTTTTTTCATCCTTGGGTCAGTCCAGATATGCTGCCCCAGCAACTCGATGCCAGCATTTTGTTGGGTAACTTTTTCTTTTTGCAAGACATCCTCGGGCTTGAAGTTTTGTCGGCAGGCCTTTGGTACATGGCCATTGATTTGCAGTTGTTTGCTTTATTTATTTGCTTGGCATCGTTGTCGCATTGGGCATGCTGGAATGGGTTGCGCGTGCCCAAAGAGGCCATATGGGCAGTGGTGGGCATGCTGTCGCTGAGTTACTTTAATTTGCGCTCTGAATGGAATGTGTGGGCCATTTACTTTGCAGGTGCATATGCTTTGGGTGCATTGGCCTACTGCGCTGGTCATTTGTCCAAGCATCGCTGTGTCGTTGGCGGCATATACCTTGCCGGCGCCTTGCTGTGTGCTTGGTTTGAGCCCAGGCCCAGGTTGTTTGTGGCCATGGTCACTGCGGTGGTGCTTTTTGGCATTCAGTTTATTTCCATGGATGCCAGTTTTTGGACCCGTCTGGCCAGAAAAATGGGCGACTCTTCATATGCTTTATTCCTGTCGCATTTTTCAATATTGATGCTGATGAGTTGTATTTATACTGCAGCCGAGGCTTGGGATATACCGTTCGTCGGATGGTTATGGGCGACTCTCCTCGCTTGCAATGCAGTCGGTTGGTTGATTTGGCGCTATATTGATGTGCCCCTTCAACGCCATCGCCAAATGTGAACCCCCCATGTCTTTTTGGCAAAGCATGGAATCCCAGAACCTCATTGAAAAGCGCATGAACCACGGAATTTCGATCCTGTCTGAGCACGCTTGGGCCAACGAGGCGCACGATGAATTTTTGCGGCTGCTCCACAACTCACCTTGGACCAGGTGGTTGGCGGTACATACCGAGTCCAGAGCGGCAGGCCATCAAGCACGCTACCAACTGAGCGCTGAAGGACGGTCTTTGCTCACACCCGGTGACAACACGCTCAGCATCATGGATACCCACGCCACAGGGCGATCAGACCCTGACCAAGCCTTGGTGGATGAAATTTTGTTGGGGTTGTTGAGCAGCCCATATCCTCAACATTTCCCCAGCCATGAGGAGCTTTTGAGCCATATTCGGGTTAGAAAATTCATCGCCCAAGCGGCAAAACTCACCTCCTTGCGGTTTGACACCCGGGCTGTCGACAGGCCGATGTCGCATTGGTTGTATGACGAGGCCCTGGGCTTCACGCTCAAACCATCGCGGTCCTTGATTGAGGCTTTGCGCCTGGCCACCCAACCCGCCTTTTCTGGCAGTGAATTCGCTTTTTCTTGTTACCGAGCCAGCGAATATGTGATTTTGTTGGGCATTGCGCAGGAGGCCCAAATCAGCAACCCAGCGCTTTATGAAAACTTGCAGC